>CALXYZ010000019.1 GCA_944393075.1 uncultured Anaerobiospirillum sp.
GTCCTGGTCTTTTACAGAACCTGTAATCTCCACTGGTTCAAATGGTTCAACGGTTTCAACAGTCTTAGCAGAATCTGATTGCACTTGGTCAACAAGCTCTGTTGGCTTGCTAGTGCAGCTTGGACTGTGGCTCTCGTCACCCTCTACTGAAGAAGTGTTTGTGGTGCGGGCGCTGTCACTGGCTACGTCACCATCGGAATGAGGTTCAACATTGATCTCAGCCACTGCTTCAGCCTCGGTCTCTGTCTCAGGTTCTATTCCAACCTTCACATAGTTTTGTGGGGCTGAACGAGAACTGTTAATGCGTTGGGCTGCAGTAGGCGTTTGTAGCTTGGTTGGGCTTAAATGACGTACATTAGCCTCATTAAAGGTGAAGTACGATTCTATCAGGCCTTTATTGTCATGGCTGATGATCTCACTGAAGAGATTTGCTAAAAGATCGTAGTTGCTGTTTGCCTCTAGGTTATAGTCCCTTAAGATTCTGCTCACAGCTTCGCGATGGAAGCAGATCTGCAGCACAGACAGATGATCTCTGTCTAGTTGAGATGTAGTGGCGATATTTGAATCGACAAATTTAGGCATACCGAACACTGTTTGCTCAGTGTTTTCATGAGAAAACACAAAGGAGCAACCTTGAAGAAGAATGTCGATACGCTCGTCACGAATCAGCTCTTGAACTGTAGTGAGCTCATTCATATATTGATGTGTCAATGTTAGGTCTTGGTCTACGTTCTCACTGAGCATGTTGGCAAGCAAGTTCAAATAAGGACGACGATCTAAAGTCGTAGAGCTCTCACCCCTGCTCAAAACATTGTAGATGTTCTTAACCGTGCTGACAGTCTGTTTTAAGGAGTCAGTTGCCGCCTTGTCTTGATATGCGCTCAAGAACTTTGACTCTACTACCATCAGAGTCATGAGGTACTCATTGGTAGAACAGTCAGCGTTGGTATTCTGATCGTCTCTGTACTTAAGGATTTGCATGCAGAGAATGTCTGCACGTAGTTTATCCTGCTTGCTGTTGAAGTACACAGCGTAGTCATCAAGCATCAAAAAGCGTTTGGCAATCAGTTCTACAGGTCTATGGCTTGGTTGATGTGTTTTGTTGTCTGATGCGTTGATGGTAGAGATCAAGTGCTGACAGGCAGTTCCTGCAACAAAACGCGAGAGTACGAGTCCAATCATCTCACTAGTGTTGATCTTACGGCTATCAGCGCGCATGATCACGCTACCAGAGAGATCAATGGCATCGTTCAAAACTTTATCGGAGATTTCCTGGTTTGTTTCTTGATCAAGGAAGCCCATCTTCTGTAGCTCCTCAGTGAGGTTTTCAGTGTGATAGTCTGCCTTCTTCTTGGCGATCATGAAGTTTAAGTTGCTATTAGCCAACTTTTGGTAGTAGATCACCTGAATTTCTTGTTTCTTAAGGTGTTGTTTGGCAATCAAATCATCAAAGTACAACACCTCTTCAGCATAGTTATGGGCGTTCACAATCCAATTTGAGAACTCGTTGCTGTTATTGAATGAAATGGAGCGCTCATAAAGAGGAATTTGGGCCGACAAGATCTTGTTTGCCTCGGTATTACCTAACTGACCTTGAGACTTAGTAGAGGCATAATCTTGCAGGAAGCTCATAGTGTGCTCCTTCATTGATTGAGTTTGCTCCTTCATTGATTGATTGCCTACGCCTAGTACCAAACTGTCTAAGGCCAATAGATAGAACACCTTGCTTAAAGGCTGGAAGGGGCAAGCAATGAATCGGCTTGATTCTTTATCATTATTGTTAGCAAAGTCGAAAGTCTCTGGGTTGTACTTAACCTCATCCTTGACCACAACTACTCTGTGGTTGCTAGAGAAGTGGTAGTCAGCATTAGTATCGAAAGCATGGAAGATTAAGCACAAGTCGGCAATGCGCTTTGAGTTGCTGTTGACAAAAGGTGATACGTCGCCGCCATTGATGTAATAGCTGAGACCATAGCGGCTGCCACTGATGTCTTCGACCAGTACTTTAACGGTGACACGACGCACAAAATCGGCCACAGAGTTATCGGCTTGAGCCTTAAAGCACTCATATTCAAAGCTTTTGAAAATGTCCTTAGCGCTCTCAATGTCCTTGCTGACAATTAGCAAATTGAACTTAGTGCGAGCAAAACGTACATTGGTCAAGAGTGCACGATAAATGGCCATCGGAATTGAGATGATGCCAGTGTGGTAGATCATGATCGTGCAGTTGTCCATCAAATAGGCGTTATTGCGCAGGTAACGTCCTAATTGGTCGCTAAAGGCATCAACATAGGTGCTAATTGGCACCTTAAGATCAGATGTATTGGCAGTGATCTTATCTTTCGTACTGGCGCGTCCACGAGTTTTGGCTTTATTGTTGTTAAAGCCAATCTCTTCATAGGAAGCGTTGATGAGATCCTCCGTCTCGTACAAGGTATAGCCAGCACGGTTTTGCTTGGCCATTAAGATAACGTCTTGGTATTGGCTGTTAGTGCCATGGAACACTTCATTTTTAGAAGAAAGTACCAGTTCAGGATTGTCGTTGTAGTTGAAATCGGCACTAAAAGAACGCTCAATGAGCTTTTGATCACCGATGTACAGATCGCTGGCAAACACATTGAACAGTAAGACTCTTACACGCTCTAACTTGTTAGCATAAGAGCGAATGCTCTCCATGTGCAATGGCGTGGCAATGGCATAGTAGAAAGCTTGCTGATTGAAGCTGTCATTGGCACTAGCTCTTATATTGGCAGTCTTTGTAGCTTTCTCTAGATTTGTAGTAAGAACTTGGTTAAAGCTATCTTTGTGAGGAATGTACGCAAGGCCAATACTCATCACTAAGCGTAGTAATGTGTGGATGTATGGTGTACCCAATTCCTGCAAAGTATCATGCATTAGTAGCTGTAAGAGCTTGACATAAAGCTGATTGTAGAGCTCTAAGGTTTGCTTGACTTCGACTAAGGTAAAGCAACCAAAACTCATGCTAGCGATAAGCTCAAGATAGCTCTGGGAAAAGCTTTTAAAGGATGCATCAATATCGTTGATGCTGCTTAAGATAATCTGCAGATTGTCGCTAGAAATGTATGATTGTACAGTGCTTTGTAGCTTCTGTAGAGTCAAACTAAAGAGCTCAGAGACATTGTTTTGTGGCTGTAAGTGGGACTTTGTAGCAAAGAAGAGCCCATAGGCATTGCCTTCACCTTGTACACAAGATGACAGTGTATTGATGTCATTGAGATTGAGGGCTTGGTTTTCGCCTTGAGTTGAAAAAGCGTTGTACATAAAGCAGCCAATTTGCAAACACTTGCTATCACGTACATTGGCCAAGTCACGCTCTAACATGACGCCAACAGCAGATTGCTTTAAAGACCACTCAAACTTAATTGGAGTGCCTGATTGATCAGGGCCGTAAAATGGCGTTACAGCAAACTTCAAGGTTGCATTGTGGGATAGAGCATCTGCTGTTGGTTCTGGTTTAGCCTTGCGCTTATCTTTCATTAGGTCATCGAAAGATTGGGCTGCAGCATCATCGGTATCTGCATTGCCACTAGAAGCACAGAAGAGACTATGTAGCAGAGGGTGGCGCATCTCAGTGCCATCACTAACCTCTAATCTAAAGAGTGAGGCTTGAGCAGTGGCAGATGAGATAGCTTCTGCGATATCAGCGTTATCAGCATTACGACCGCTAATACCATTACTGCCGTCTTGGATGTCCTTGTGCTGCAGTAATGCAAGCTCACGTAATAAAGGGCCATAGCGGCAGCAGAAGAACGAGATGACATGGTAGTTGAGCTTATTAATCTCAGCTGTACTCATGTCGAGTTTGAAGGTGATGTGATGAAGACAGCCATTATCTTCATCACCATCATAATGCCCCTGCATCGCGCTGTCTTTTTGTCGCGAAACTAAGCTCAACATGACTTTACTTAAGTTGAGAAGGAAGTCCTCGCCCTTAAGTTGCTCAGAGAAGATGATTCTCTGCCATTGCTTAGAGATCTTGGCATCTTGGTCGAAAACAGAGCGTTGCTGCTGGAAGAACTTGTAGAAGCTGTTGTAATCAGCAGGCGTTAGCTTAGATCTAGAGGTGTCGATAGCGTTGATGGTGTCGATATCCGCAGGATCAGTTAAGACATCTTCAATCTTAATTTCATGGTAAGCAGAGCCCGCATCAGGATTGTCCTGCTGTTCCTGTTCTTGCTGTTGACGCTTTTCAGCTACAGAGATAAAGAGATTTTTAGTTTGAACCGACAGAGGCTCCTTTCTCTTGCCTTGCTTGATGGCAAAGAAGCGCTCTAGCTTGCCAGTCCATTCAATGAAGCTGATTTGCTCATACTTTTCGCCGTATTGAGCATCATCTGCAAAGTGATTCAGGTAGTCCTTGAGAAGAGCAGATTCCCATGGTTGCAGGAGGTGTTCGGTGCTGGTGTTGAAGTCGTTGCCTTGAGTTTCGGCTTGAGACACAGCTTGCGCTTCAGCCAACATTTGCTCAAGGTTTTCTTTCAGTTCTTTAGTGTCTAAGACTTGGTTGTCTACGCCGTAACGGTGTGGTAAGCCGGAGCAGAGCTTGTGGTAGCTTGAAAGAATGCGATTGTAGTCACTCTGACGCTCGTTTTTCACAAGGTTGATAAAGCGCATACTGTCGCATGGAAGATGCAAATATGGCAGTGCAGCACCTAGCGCCTCTTGCAGCGTTTGCTGAGGGAATTTAGCCAAGTGGTTAAGTACAGCTCCAATGTATGAAGCCAATTCTAATAGCGTGCATGACAGATAGCTGCTATGTACCAGAACGGTAAGCAGTTTTTGGAGCTGTCTTTCTTGCAATGGAGTCAGATTGATCTCTTGCTCAATCAAGCTTTTGGCTTGGCCCTGAACTTGGTGCCTCTTATTGAGGACGGCGATGAACCTATTCACAAGGTTTGGAGCCAGATCTTTTAGACTGTCACTGGTGATTCTGCTTAAGTGGGAAGTGGTGTCTGTTGCGCCAGTGATGGTGCTAATTACCTTTTTGCCATCGATTTGATTGTTACGCCAGTAGGCAGCATCAAAGTTTGATTCGCAAAGACATGAGTCGACTGCATTACCAAAGAGCTGAATTTGAGGAGACTCTTTTAGCTGTGCATCCAGAGCATCAGTACGAGGCAGTTTAAACTCCACTTGGTTGAAGTTCTCTTTTTCCTCAGTATTCAACAGCAGATTGGCTTGCTCTGAGTACACACGGCATTGTAGTACCAGTTCTAAGATCTTAACGATGTAGAACTCATCGATATTGGTAAAGCCAATTACACCTAAAGGAAGCTTAGCTAAATCTACATCTGCAGCAGCATCACTGTTAGGTGCGGGCGCTGTGCTATTAGCATCAGTATTGTCCGCTGTACCTGTTGCAGTAGATGTAAAGATGTTGGTCTCTTCTGTAGATGAAGAATCCTTTTCGGTGCCAACCAGCTTCATCAAGCCTAGGAAAGAGATAAATTGATAAGCGATAGCAAGGTTGCTGTCGTTGAGCTCTTTAGCCTCTACCTTGTGCGTGATCATGGCTTGGAGTTCGACTTTGTCGATGTGCATTGGCAAATCAGCTGATCGAGCTTGATTTTGGGTAGATTTGCTCTCCTCGTTTGGTGAGGATGTCTGTGCGTTGTCTACCATGGTAATACTGTCTCCTAATAGTCTATCTGGTGCTAAAAAGCTCTCATGGAGGTGAATTGGGTGTGAACCAAGTCAAGTCGTTGCCTAAGCTTGGCCATAAGGGTTGCAGACGTAATCAAATCCGTCACTAAGACTTAGAAGAAGGTCTAAACGGCGTAACTGCTCTTTGAATTCATTAGCATTGTCGGCAAACTCCTTTTGTTCGATGAAGTTTGGATCTTTACGGTCGGTTTGGTAGTAGCGGCGAGCCTCGTACGGGCCGATTACTATGTGGTAACGGGCATGAAGCTGTTTTAGGAATTCCTCAAAAAGCATGTGGCGTTTGATTCCTAAGACACTGTATACCAAGATGCGTACAATCTCATCTGTAAACGAGTAATAGCTCTGGGCATTGCCGCGTGCTGCTATTGATGGAATAAGGCCGATACTACGACCAAAACGCTGATGTACTTCTACAAAAGTGCTGCTGTTTTGCTCAATCAGATGCTTCAGGCTATTCAACAAATCGTTGAAGCAAACACTCTTAGGTGTAGAGTTTACAGCTTCATCAGTAGCATAAGAGCTAGTGTTAGTCTTCTCTTTAAGGCTAGCAACCAAGTCTACATTAGCGTTGCATGTGAAAAGACGCTTGAGCACACTCTCGCAATATCTCAGCTCATGAGGATCCAAATTCAAGCGTGTGATGAACTCTGGGGCTAATTTACGCATCATCGTTGTGGCGTGAGCCATTGCATATGGTACCAAGCAATCTTTGATCAGCGATTGATTAACGCGCAAACGTTGCTGCGACATCTGGTGCAGGCGTGTTCTTTTACTAGCTTTGATCGATACGATCATGTCGATGTTGCAAGGCTTAGTAACGCTAGTTGCGTCAGAACCAAAATCAGGATCATTGTATTCAGCTGTGGATTGCTTTTGTGCTACTCCAAGTGCGCCTTGACCGATCTCCATCAAAAACACCATGAGGTTGAGCATACCAATGGTACCTAAGGTCGTGAACTGATCTTGCACCGATAGATTAAGATGCAGAACGTTGTAGTATTCTTCGGCTAGCTGCTTAAA
Organism: uncultured Anaerobiospirillum sp.; assembly: GCA_944393075.1. Lineage (GTDB taxonomy): Bacteria > Pseudomonadota > Gammaproteobacteria > Enterobacterales > Succinivibrionaceae > Anaerobiospirillum. The sequence continues at coordinate 6,706 of CALXYZ010000019.1, forward strand.
CACTCGGTGATTTTTGACCGACAACATGCGCGTTACAGCAAGATTGGCCTTATGAGCACCGTCCTGATAAGAAGGTTCAAGTTGCAACTCACCCAAGATGTTTGCCTTATGTGCAAAGTCTTGTTGAGGCTCTTGCAACTTGTACATTAGCTCACGTTCATATTGGCTGCGTTTGCATGACAAGATCTCGGCCAATGCGTTGATTGGGTTGTTGTCACGGAAAAAGATGCGGCGCAATGCAGATGCGATAAACTGTGCCTTTTTTGCATCAACCTGATAAGGCTGTGGAGGAACTGATGCAGATTCAGTGTTTCTCTCATATGTCTGTGCACAGGCACGTTGTAACATCGAGAACACAAAGTCGCCACAGCCGCTCATGTAATTGGAGGATTGGCGAATGTAGTCGAGGCCGGCGGCAGCGTCATAGGTGGAGCGTATTTCGCAGAATAAGGTTTCGTAACCAGAAGGGAATAAGTATTTGTAGACCCATTGGTTGTCGGCCTCAAAGTTTAGGCTCCACGAGCGCATTAAGTTCACGGCTTGCACGAAGCTATCAAAAGTAGGAAAAGCGGCTTCTAAGCTTCTGAGTTCTTCGTCGTTGTAGCCAAAGACCTTTGTTTGCTTGGAAGAAGCATTAGTTGCTGTACTTGTCTCAACACTCGCATCTGCATCAAGGTCAATATCAAGGTTGTTGTCGCTATCTGCTTTAACAGGATCGCTATGTCGAGTGTAGGCATTGAAGTTGATGAATAAACGGCGCCACTCTCTCCATTTTTGCTCATTGCTCACGTTGGCGTTGAGCACCGTTTGGAGAAATGGGTTGTTGAAGATAATGCGGCGCAAGAGATGTTGACGTCGTTTGAGGTAAACCACTCGCCCGTATTGATCTTTTTGCGCTTGATCAAAAGGCAAGTTGCGATCTTGGCAGGAGAATACCAGTAACAGCTCCAACATCATGGTTTCGCGATTGTTATCACGGCGCAAACCATCACCAAAAAGGTCTTTATCTAAAGCAATAGCACGATCATCATCAGTAAAGACGAACTGGAGGTAACGCTCACCAACTAAGTCAGCTTCTTCAGCCTTGAGTTGTTCTAAAGCAGTAATGAATTCGTAGTCACCACAGACCACTCTATCGGAGACATCTTTGGCGGCGCCCGCACCTGAATCACGCTTTGTTGATTGTGCTACATTCATACCACTGCTGCGGTGAATGCGTGACAGATCACTATACAAAGATGCAGAGCAATCAAGTGCAGAGACACTAACACTGGCGCTAGCGCTAACACCGACAGAGCCAGAGCTTTGCTCTTGCGCGGAAGCTATCTGCGAGCCTGAATCTGTATTGTTGGGCGTCATCTTGCTTTCTCCGGCAGGATTGAAAAACGGTAAAGTTACGGTTCTGATAGCTACTCAGCTTACTTAGCTGTGAGCTATTGATTGTTGGTGTTGAGCCGATAACTTTGGCTATAAGTAGGTGATATTTCCTTCTGTACTGATCTTACAAAAGTGGATTCTACTCAAGCTGTTGTGTATTGCTTGTGGCAAATGGTTTTGTGAAATGTTGTTCTTTGCCGCAGTGATGGTGTCTTTAAAAGCATTGATGTCATCATGGCATTCGTGCGAGAACGAGATAGCCATAGAACCATCTGCTAGCGACATCAGGTACTCAAACATTCTTGGTGTGAGTTTAAGATCAATATGCTCTACTGTTTGTGCAGATGTTACAGGGGTATAACGCAATACGACCACAGACTCATTAGCTTGATCTTGACTGAGCTTACATCCGATGTTGTTGCTGTTGTTTTTATCGGTGACTGCACTCAAGGTCAGACGCACTTGGTCAGAAACAATCCGGTTCTGCTCAACATTATTTAGGGAAACTTTCATGCCTGAGTAAAGCACGCAAAATGCTGTTGGATTGAGCTTGTTGTTAGTAGAGACAAACAAGCTCTCACCGTCATAAGACATGAGGTGAGTAAAGGCACGGTTTAAGCCAATCAAAAGCTGTTTATTAACCTCACTAATGTCGCTGTCAGTCCTACCTTCAGTTAGAAGCTTTTTCAAGGCTTCAACCATGAACAGGTAGATTTGACCATACTTAAATGCTGTGAGCGCATAAGGGTCTAAACATGATGTGGTGACAGAGACATTGTTGAAGCTGTTATTTGAAGCTAATTTCAGGGTAAAGAAAGCCGCACGGCGCAGCTGCACCATATTGACTTGCACCCTCTTTTGAATCTTGCCTAGCGCGCTATTATCGAAGTCTGCTTCATCGTAGGCGTCTTGGTTGTTGTTGTACTCATCTAAGTTGCTCTTGAGAGAGCTAATGAGCTTCTGAACCTCCGCATTAGCCAAGAAATCTTGAGCCTCTGGAGTAAATTGAGGATTATTAGCTGGTTTGATACAAGATAGGAAGAACTCATCGAAGAGCTTTGAGGTGTGCTCACCGATCTCTAATTGAGCTAGCTGCTGATAGACAGGAATGTCGATCTTCTTTTTGTTATCGCCAAAGATGTTGCGGCCAAAGATGTTGTCAAAAGGGTGGCTAAACTTAGGATCAGCGCTTGAGTGAACTACCTTGCTACACGTCCAATAGCCATTGGTTCTACTACTTTCCTCACAGCCTAAAACGGCGTTTGATAGCACCATAAGGATGCTGCGCATGGTTAAGTGCTCGCCTGTGTCATGGACGATGTGGAAAAGATCGATAAAGCGTTGACGCACTTGGTCATGGCGCAAGACTGTGAGGTTGTGGTAAATGGCACACTTGTCCTTGTACGCACAGCCCTCACATTTGTTCCATTTTTCGTGGCCTAAGATCTTATTAAAGGCTTCTTCCACCGTTTCTTGGTCAATGCAGGAAGCCATGTCAAAGATGCTTATTTTAGGGTGACCAGTATCCTTGCTGCCGCCACTGAGCAAAATCTGCTCAAGCTTGTCGATTAGGCCTTGGTAAACATCAGCACCATGGCGTGTGAGTAACTTGCTCTTAAAACTCTCCAAAATCTTACCGTTGTTGCCAGCAATGATGATGATGTGAGGTTTATCGAGCTGATGTGGAATATATGATGGAATAGCACCATGATCAGCTTGAGCAGCTTGAGCTTGAGCTTGGTCAAGTACTGCTTGAACGTCATCGAACAGCTCTTTCACCAACTTAGAATCATTGTCGGTGTCACTGAGATCCTTAACCACAGTGATGTCGACTTTGTCTAGAGGAATATGTAGTAAGCGCGCATCTCGATTATTGCGTTGGTTGGCGTACTCTTGCAGATCAGAGTATGGTGCAATCAACTTTTGTTCGTTGATGGCTTTTTGTAGGAAGTGAGTTTTGCCGTCACCTGCATTGCCAGTGATCAAAATCACATGCGACTCTGCTGCTTCGATCAGTTGCTGAAGCTGCTTGAAATATTTGTCTTGCTTCTTGATTGTAATGTTGAAGCTCTCTTCACCACAGGCATGAGCGAAGCGTTCAACGTATTCGTTGTATTTGCTGTTGCCGTTATCCCATGGGCCATATGCGGCCAAGAACTTGGTGAAGTTGTTATTAGGCAGTGACGACGATAATGTTTCTGGCTGTGCCATGAGTACTCTCCTCCCTAGCCCTTTCTTCCTATACCTTGTTTTGCTTGCTCTTGCCTAGCCCACCTCAAGGATATAGGGCAAAGGAGGATGTAGCTCAGGTACAGCGTGATCTTTAGAATAGATGACTTAGTTCACAAGGTCTTGCGTATGGCAAAACCTCAAGCTGATAGATTGATTGTAGCATTTGTCTGCTTGGGTGCAAGCAGCATGCGGCCTATGTTTTAAGCCAAAGCTAAACGATAATGCATGACACAAACTCGCTAAGGCAGGTATAGTCTGCCCAAGCGAGCTTTGGGCGAGTGTTATTGGTTGTGGGTAGTTACAAGTCGCTGGTAGGCAGCACTTTGCACACGATTTTTGATTTGTTGCCAATGTGAATCTACATCTTGCCCAGAGTTAATTTGCGCCATCTTAAAGAACATCAGTTCGTTTGTGTCGAGCTCGTTCTTGAACTTAGTGACAATCATTGCAGCAGCAGCATGATTTTCCTCTAGAGTTCGCGGTGTGTAATAACCACAAGGGTCAATAGCCACACCAAGATCGTGCTTCTTGAGCAGGTTGTAGTACTTGCTGACTAAGCGTGCAATCAGCTTGTATTTGATGTCAATTGCTGGTTGTAGCTCTTGTTGAGCCATACGAACAATTTGCTTTAAGGCCGCACGCTCATCAGCTGACAATAAGGCATCGGCAATATGAAGCACTGAGTATGCTTCTACAGAGCCTATTTTCTGTTGGGAGAAAGACAGGAGTTTATGTACGGTAGTCATCACCTGTTTATCGGACACAGAAGCACCGTCAAGATCCTTATCAGTAGACTCAGGAGTGCCATTGATAGAGGCTTGCTGTGGAGTGACCGAATTTTCGGTGCTTACAGACTCAGTGCTGGTGGAAGATGTTTCTAAGGCCGCAGCGTCATCGCCTTTTCCTTTTTCAGTATCAGCTGTTTGCCTCTCTGTGAGACTTGCCTTGTGCTGCTGAATAAAGCGGGCAGTAAGCAAATACTTGAGCTTAGTCAGGGCAAAGGAGGAATGACCTTGAGTAATAGTTTGCTGTAGAAGTTGTTCCTCTGTTGGCTTAAGCAAAGTATCAGCTGCTGTTAACAGCCACTGCGCAAATTCTTTGGGCTGTGACTCGTTGAGTATCTCGGCCTCAGGATAGCCAGAACCTAAGAGTAAGATTTCTTGCAGGAACAGCAAGTAGCTTTCGTCTAAAGCACGAACGATCTTTGATACATCGATCTGAGTCTTAGTGTTAATAGTGGAGTCTGCTTCAGTGTAGGCTTGCGCGTCTACCTCGTCGAAGTAGTCGTCATCGTCATCACCAAAGCTATCATCGCCGTAGATTTCAGAGAATAGATCGTCATCATCATCTTCTTCGTCGATATCTTCATGATCACTAGTGTCTGCATTGTTAGTAGTGTGTGTTGCTGTGGTAGCTGATGCTGTATCTGCGCCCGCCACTAAACCCAACCACGTGGCTTTGACCTCAGCCCACAAGGTAGTGATAGCTCCACTCTCAATGCTATTGTCTTGTGCTTGTTGTTGCAGTTTAGTGATGAGATCGTTACTGATATTATCGGCAAGCACCTCTGTCTTGAGGGAATTGCGTAGCATCCAGTGTAGAGCACTCTTGCAATCATTGCCGGTTAGGGGAGTATGAAAGCCAAGATCGTCAACCCATGTAATAACGCCACTTTGAGCCAAGGAATCTAGCTCTTCATGATGATCACGGGCTAAGTGGGCAAGGAACTCATATCTGAGATCATTTCCTAGGTTAATAGGGATGGTAGTAGTGTGAGTAGCAAGATATTCAAAGATCAAACGCTCTTTTGGCAGAAGCAGTTGAGGAGATGTTGCTAAAATCCTTTGAGCAAAGTCTTGCGTTGATGTCACTTCATGCGAGGCCGAATAGAGCCATTTGAGAGTGCTGCTTAAGTCCTCAACTTCTGGCTTGTCGTAAGTATCAGCTGTCTCTATGGAGTCCGTAAGCTCAGTAGTCTCAACAGCAGATTGATTGCTTGTATTAGTCTCATTGCTTTCGTTGCTTTGATCGCTGTTTGCTTCTTGGGTAGTGGTGGACTCAATCAATGCTGCATCTGCTTTACTAGAAGTCTCAACCTCTGATTCAATCCCAGTTTCACTTTTTGATGCTGAGATTGGATTAGGGACAGTAGAGGCTGCGGCTGAACCGCGGCGCTCTTGAAAAGATAGCCAGCACTCATGCATCTGTTCTGGGGTAAGGAGGTCGCGTTTTTCAGCGAGGGTGAGTAGTGACTCTTCGCCTGAGTGAAGCTTGCCAGCAAAAGTATTTTGCGCAAACATCTTTTTGATGAACGAGGCGGCAGCTCGCGTTTCTCCAGCGTTGCGTGGCTTATAGTAGCCACACTCATCAACCTCTACTCCAAAGTTCTCATCAGCAAGCTTGAGTTTGTGGTAGTTTTCTCCGATCAAGCGGCTAACAATCTGGTATTTAAGACTGTTGAGCACGATGTGATTGGTAGTACCATGCTGCATTAGATCTAAGAGTTGTTGATGCTCTTGGGGCAAAAGGAACTCGCTTCCTGAGTTGAGATCTTGCAACAAGATGTTGTCGTTATCAGGGGTGCAAGCATCTGAAGATAGCATCTTATGAAGAAACGCTATCAGGCTGTTGTTATTACCTGTCGCAGTCTCTAAGCGATCTTTCAAAGATAACCAGCATTGATGCAGCTGCTCAGTGGATAGAACATCGCTATTTGCTGTGATATCAAACAAAGTGATTTCGCAGTAATTCAATTTGCCTGCAAGAAGCTTTTTGATTAAGGACGCAGCAGCTCTTACTTCGCCTGCGGATTGTGGTGCGTAGTAGCCACTAGCATCGACTGCAACCCCTAAGTCATGTTCCGATAGCTTGAGCCTGTTGAAGTTTTCGTGAATCAAGCGGCTTGTGAGGTGGTACTTAAACATATCCAGAGCCACCAAATCAGTGCTTGGTTGCCACTGTTCTAAGAGTTGTCTCTCGTGAAGTCGCAAGAAATGACTGCCTGCACGTAGTTTTTGCTGTAGAAGATCACTTTGGGCTGCATTACTAGCGAGAGCTTGTGCCTGCGTGTGGGGCGTAATTAGCGTGCGAATAAACTGCAACAAGGCATTGTCTGCGGCGCTGATTTTTGCCTGAGGAGCGGGCGCCGTTTGAGCTGTATTAGCATCATGTTGGGCTGCAGTATCGGCGGTGGCGCGATCCTGATCTTTACTAGCAGTGGTTTTAGTGGTGGTATTAGCGCCGTTAGAACCTTTTGCAGAGCCTTGATCACGTACACTATTGACCGCAGCAACAACATCAGCGGACGCGACGGCGGGTTGTACTTGAGATAAATCAAGCTCTCCTAATTTTAATTGAGCACTTAAATTTTCAAGTGCGGTGCGTGAGCATTTGAAAATGATCCAAATGCGATCAATTGGTGTATTTGTGGTGATCGCATAAGCCAAGAAGCTTAGATACTCCTCATAGCTGTAATCAGGAAGTTTGGCATATACGAAGTAATCAATGAAAGCTTGTGAGCCGTGAACCTTAAGGAATCCGAGCCAGCGACTAATCTCACGTTGTGATTTCTTTTCAATGCCTAAAGCAGAGCATATTTCATTTGTACTATACCTAACATCAGCACGTACTTGCTCAGGCTCAGTACTGGTATCAAGTACCATAGAGATGAGCTTATTTGCTTGCTCAAGAGTCAGCTTTGGAGTGATTGTCGGTTTCTTCATTAACGAGCTCCTCAATCCCTTAAATTCGTACCCAATTTAAAGCTTGTTGTAAAGCTATCATCGTTATATCGCAATATCTATCTCATTAGGACACAATCTGATGGCAGCCTATCTCTTAAGCCCAAGCTTATGCTTCTTTGGCTTTGGTTCTGGCACCTGTGGACGGGTCACGCCATAGCCGCGTTCGCGCTGGTGCTCTAAGTGGCGTTCAAATCCAGCCACTGTTCGTGCTGCTCTTTGCAATATTGCAGAACGGCTGGCACCAACAGCAGGTGAGACCTTACGAGAGTCTCTAAGAGAGTCATTTGCTCTTTTTGCTTTGAAAGCTCTTAGAGCATCGGTGACGCGCAAAAACTTTTGATAGGTGTCGGCGTCATAGGCTTGTGGTAGCGGTCTCTGCTTGCTTTGGTGCTGCTGCCAGAGGGTTGTGACTTTCTTCGCGATAGGGTGAACAATACGGTTCCTGAAAGCCTCAAAATCACGGAACTTGTTGAACCCATTCTTTTCGATTGCTTGAAGCGTGTCAGTGTCATTCTTGTTGAGGTAACCGTAGCAGCAAGTAAACACCCAACAGGCGGCAGCCCTGCATTCCGCTGTGGAGAGAGGAGTACGATAGCCTATTGAGCCTTGCAGAATATGAGCTTGGAACTCAAGCGGACTAAAGCCTAACTGCTTTAGTGCTTTGCAGGTAAAGCGATATCTAAACCTGTCGAGAAGGTAGTACTGCTCTGTGCCGTATTTGGCGAGCTTAGCCATGGCCTGTTGCTCCGATGCTGTCATGAACATGGAGAGCATATTAATCTGCCATTGAGCAGCGGCATTGCTGTCTGCCTTACAAGTAGGGCTTTGATAGCCTGAACCGTCCACGATTACTTGCTTGTACTCCAGTAACTGCTGTCTGTCTTGAGCAGTAAGGACTCTCTTGTTTCTCGTGTTGGCTTGGGCTGCTACTGCTACGGCTTGTGTTGCTTGTGTTTGTGCTTGTGCTTGCTGTGGGCTGTTTTGGGAGCGCTGACGAGCTTCACTTTGTACGCGCTCTCTGAACTCATGCCACTTCTTGTCGACGTCCAACGTGCAATCAGTAAGAGCCTGCTTGAAGAAGGTCTGCTCATTGAAATTGAGAGTCGAGTTAAAGCGCTCAAGAATCATTGCTGCCGCAGCATGCTTCTCCTCTGGCGTGCGAGGCGCAAAGTAGCCGCAGATATCAAAGCTTACGCCCATATTCTGCTCTTGCATGAGCTCGTAGTACTGTCTTGCTAAGCGGGCAATGATCTTGTACTTGAGATTAACAGCTGGTTGAACTTCAGTTTGTTGCGTCGATTTGATGTGTTTTAAGAGCAAACGCTCATGTTGTTGCAAGAAGACATCAACGACCTCAATTAAACGCTGAGCCTCTTCGTAGCCCTTGTTAAGTTGAGGCTGATGCATAAGGTTGTGTATTGCAGTCACGACTTGCTGCTCTTGGGCCGAAAGACCATTCATAGCTGTTGGAGGCAGTGCTGGTACTGTCTCAGGTACAGTTGCAGAAATAGCAGTAGATGCAGCACTCTCAGATTGAGGAGCTGTCTTAGATGTTTGCTGTTGGTTGCTGCTGGTACTTTGTGGCTTAGCAACACCTTGCACGTGGTCTTTGATCGTTTGCCACTTGCCATCTACGTCCCATGATGGGCTTGATTGTGCGAGCTTAAAGAAGTAGCGCTCGGCCGAAGATAACTTCGGCTCAAAGAGCTCCAGAATCATTGCCGCAGCAGCATGCTTTTCTTCTGGCGTGCGTGGGGCAAAATAGCCACAAGGATCAAAGCTCACCCCAAAGTCTTGTTTGGAGATGGTGTTGTAGTTCTCGCGCACCAAGCGCGCAATCAGCTTGTACTTGAGATCAATCACTGACTGCACTGGGATTTTGACGTTATTCACAAAGCGCGCAAACTCTTCACGCTCTTGTGGTGATATAACGTCTTTGGCTACACGCATGACGCGTAAAGCCTCAGCCATTACAGTGTGCAGTTGAGGTAAACTCAGCAGCTGGCGTATCACTGCCATAGCTTTCTCGCCGTGCGCAGAGTCGTCATTGGCAGCATTGTCTGCATTGGCATCAATGGCAGCTGTATGGGACTCTGCTTTTTCTACAGTCTGTGCTGGTGTTGGAGCTTGAACTGTTTTGGTAGCTGGTACAGGTGCAGTTGCAGTTACGGCACCAGAGTTGCGCTGAGATGACTCCAGTAACTGCTGTACCGTAATCACAACACTTTTCTCTGACAGACTAAGACCTGATAGGTTTAAGTTTGCCGCTGCTGCATTCTCAGCCTCTACCTCATCTTCAGCTTTAGCTTCAGCCTCAACATTAGCCTCAGCTGCCGGCTCTGCATCTGCTTTAGTCTCAACCTGTGGCTCAGGTGCAGTGGCAGGCTCAAAGTTTTTGCTTAGAGTTTGTGGCTCATCAATCTCTGATGCGGCAGTTGTCTGTTGGTCGTTGCTTCCCTCCCAGCGCTGCTTGGCGGCACGTTGTACACGCTCTTTGATCTTTTGCCATTGGGCATCAACATCACTATCGGTTTGGGCCTGCGCCATCTTGAAGAACATTCTTTCGGCAGCGTAAAGCTCTGGTTCAAAGAGCTCAACAATCAGCGCAGCGGCAGCATGACGCTCCTCAGGAGTTTGAGGAGAGTAGTAGCCACATGGATCAATAGCCACGCCTAAGTCCTGTTGTGATAGCAGGTCGTAGTTCTCGCGTACTAAGCGCGCAATCAGCTTGTACTTGAGATCAATCACTGACTGCACTGGGATTTTGACGTTATTCACAAAGCGCGCAAACTCTTCACGCTCTTGTGGTGATATAACGTCTTTGGCTACACGCATGACGCGTAAAGCCTCAGCCATTACAGTGTGCAGTTGAGGTAAACTCAGCAGCTGGCGTATCACTGCCATAGCTTTCTCGCCGTGCGCAGAGTCGTCATTGGCAGCATTGTCTGCATTGGCATCAATGGCAGCTGTATGGGACTCTGCTTTTTCTACAGCCTGTGCTGGTGTTGGAGCTTGAACTGTTTTGGTAGCTGGTACAGGTGCAGTTGCAGTTGCAGTTGTAGGTGCGGGCGCCGTTTCTGGGGCGGCGGCACCCTCCTGAACTTTCTCACTGTCCTTTAAGCCTTGCTGCTCATGGTTCTGTGCTGGCTTGTTTGAGCTATTGTCCGCAGACGAGTCGGCTGCAGAGTTTGCATCAGCAGTTGCTACGGAAACAGATTCAGCGTAGCTGATAGAAGCTTTGATGGTGCGCCAGATGTCATCAAACGAAGAAGGGTCTGATAGGCCATAGCTGGCGATTTTCTCTAGGTTCTGTCGATCAAAAGTGCTCAGGCGGTTATCAAATTGCTTTAAGACCCATTGGGCTGCAGATTTACTCTCAGCCTTGGTTTGTGGCGAGTGATAGCCAGAAGCGCCTTGAGCAATGCCCAAGCGGTTAGATTGAATCTCGGCAAAGTGCTGCTTGATGAAGCGCGCTGTAACAGCGTATTTGATCAGGTCAACCTTCGTCCAATCAAAGGATCTCACCTCAACTAAATCTTGCAAGTAGGCCTTTTCGTCGGCATTGAGCAAGAAAGATACGTTCTCTAGCAACCAATTAGCACTCGTCTTGCCATCGATCCATTGGGTAGGGGACTTGTATTCCAAACCAAGCAAGAGCTTACGGTGCAATGCTAGGACACTTTGCTGGTTGTTGGCATCAAAGCCAGCATCTCTCTGTGGTTGGGTAGAGCTTGGTGCTGTGGTAGAGCCTGCAAAGCTATTGTGGTAGATACTGTTGATGCGCCCGAAGTTATAGGAACCCCATTTAGCGGTTTGTTTGAGGAAGTTACGGTCATCAGCAATGATTTGCTTTGGGCCATGAAGCAGGATATATGCAGCTGCCTGCTTGCTGCTTTCAAGGTCGTAAGGCTCAGTGTACGTGTCGTTGCTCTGATCTGATGCCATGCTGGAGGTAGAACTATCAGCTTCAGTCTCAGCTTCAGCTGCGCCCTCAATCTCAGCCTCAGCCCTCTCCTCAACAACTTCGATGTCTGGAGCTGAGTTGGTATCTGCAGCATAGGCAGCGTCATCTGTGTCTACTTGAGGATTAGACACAGCGCGCACTTTGTTGTAGATGCGGTCAATGCGGGTAAAGTTGTAAGAACCGATCTTGGCGACAAGCTTTAAAAACTTAAGATCATCGTCAGACAAAAGCTCTTGGTACTGGCGTAATAGGTAGGATGCTGCCTCCTTGCAGGTATTGATATCGACTGGCTTGGTGTACACATAAGCTGCATCCTCAGCTGCGGCTGCAGCACTTACTTTTTGGTAGATCCAGTTGATGGACTCAAAATCAGTGGAACCCCACTTAGCAGTGAGCTCTAAAAAGCGGATGTTGCTGTCAGGAATGTGCTTTTTGTAGTGGCTTAACAGGAAAGCTGCTGCTTTTTTACTGCTGGCGAGGCTGTTAGGTTTGATGTATTCATCAGCATCAACATTAGCATCGGCATCAGCTTCTGCCTCAGTAGCAGTAGCTGTGTTCACAGCAGTCATGGTAGCAGCAGGTGCTGCTTCAATTCGAGCTACTCTTGCTGTCTTGGCATATGCGCGTTTTGCAGCATTTGCAGTAACAATAGCATGTTGGTGGATGCTGTTGAGGAGCTCAAAGTCAGTGGTTCCCCACTTGGCTGCGCGCTCTAAGTAGTAGCTATCATTACCTGAGATGTGCTCTTGGTAGTGGCTTAGCAGGAAAGCGGCCGCTTTCTTGCTGCTAGCGATGCTGTAAGGCTTGATGTATTCATCAGGCTCAGCAGGGGTAGAAGCACTCTTGTAGATCTCGTTGAGACGATCGAAGTTGTAAGAGCCATTCTTGGCTGCATGACGTAGGAAGCTAAGGTCGTCTTCTGAGAGTTGCTTCTTAAAGTGGTGTAAGAGATATACAGCAGACAGCCTACTGCTATAGAGGCTATAAGGCTCTACGTACTCGTATTCCTCAGATATTTGGGGCGCCGAGTTGGAGCTGTTAGTGCTGGTAATGCTGGCTGCATTTTCGCTCTTGGCATCATTTGATGGTGTTACCCCTGCCTCATCTAAGTCAGAGGCAGGCGAATAGAGCTCTTGAGCATACAAGTAGAGGTCGTTGAGACGATTGAAGTTATACGAGCCGTTCTTGGCAGTGTATACGAGGAAGCTCACGTCTTCTGCCGACATATGCTCTTTAAAGTTCGACAGCAGGTAGAGAGCAGATTGCTTGCTGCTAGAGAGGCTATAAGGCTCAACGTAATCACCAAGCGCATTGCGAGCCTCATACTCGTTCATTTCATCAGCGATGTCATCGGTACGAGTAGCTGCTGCAACGCGCTCTTTAATAGCGTTGTAGATAGAGTCGATGGCGGCAAAGTCTTCAGTGCCGTCGTAGCAGACATCAGACAGGAAATCGCGCTCACTCTTCTCAAGGTACTTGCCAAGCTTAGTTAAGAGGAACTTGGCGGCGAACACGCTCATAGTGATAGAGGTAGGAGCGATATAGTCCGCAAGGAGTACTTGTGGATCTGTAGGCTGATTTAGCGCCTCCTGAGCATTAAGATCGCGCATGCGTTTGTGTTCTTGCTTTTGTTCGCGCTCACGTTCGCGTTCTCGTTTGGCTTCTGTGTCATAGGTGTTTGCAATCACAGATGCTTGGGCAATACAGCGCTCTTTAATGTCATTGTAGATAGCATCAACTGCCGCAAAGTTGTCGGTACCACCATAACAGACGTCTGTGAGGAAGACTCGCTCATTGGCTTTTAGAAAGGCGCCAAGCTTATTGAGGATAAACTTAGCGGCAAAGATGCCCATAGCTGAGGTGGTAGGCGAGATATAGCCAGCAAACAGCGGAGCAACCGCTGGAGGTAGTACAGATGTGTCTTCTCCAAGACTATCATCAGATGCCTCCTCTGCCTCTGCCTCAGCCTCAGCCTCAGGCTCACTTTCTTGTTCGTGCTCAAGCTCATCAGACTCATCTTGCTCAAGCTCATCAGAGCCGTCATCAGCTGCGACTTCAGTATCATCATCAGCTTCAGCTTCTGTATCATCTTCAACCTCTGGCTCTGTTTCAGGCGTGAGAGCTTCTTCTGCATCGTTCTCTACAAGGGAGCTAAGTTCGGCATCAATCTCTTCTTGAGCAATGCGCTCTTTGATCGCGTTGTAGATGTTGTCGATAGCGGCAAAGTCGTCGGTACCACCGTAACAGACGTCAGTAAGGAAGGTTCTATCTTCCTCGCTGAGGTAGTGGACATGCTTGCTTAAGAGGAACTTGGCTACAAGCTTGCTCATGTAGACAGTGGTAGGTGAGACATATTCCTCTAATGGGGAGTCCACTGCTACTTCTGGCTCTGGAGCAGCCTCATCCTCAGTGTTAGGTTGCTCTTTGGCCTCATCACTATCAGTGCTATCAAATGCGCTTAGGACAGTGTCCTCATCTTCAAGCCCATATTCGCTCGCCTCAGCCGCTTCTAACTCAGATGCAGACTCATGCTCTGGCTCATCCTCAAGATCAGAGTCGTCATCAGCCTCTTCGTATTCATATTCCTCCTCGACTTCCTTTTCAAGCGCGTACTCAAAGTCTTGGTCGAGATCTGGCTCAAAGTCCTCAAAATCAGGAGTGATATCGGCTTGCGTAGTTGGCAGTACCGAGCCAATAAACTGCTGATAGAGGATGTTGTTCAGCGCTCTGTTGTAGATGTTATCGAGCTCAGCAAACTGAGTGGTACCAAGCGAAGCAATAGTCTTAAGGCTTGAGGCGTCGGATGCTGATAGCTGACTACTAAAGTGACTGAGTATGTAGGCAGCAGCTGTCTTGGTCTCAGCTACACTGTGAGGTGATTGGTACCCAGCAGCAAATGAGTTTGGGGAACCAGCCATTGGCTGAGCAGATAAGTCGCTGAAGTTGATGGAGCTATCTGTATCAGCAGGGACAGGAATCTCAGCAAACTCTTCTAACTCATCGCTATCTTGTAAGCCCTCAGGAGCTTGAGTATGAACAGCAGTAGGTGTTGAAACAGGAGCTGATACAGCTTCTGGTGTAGCAACAGATGCAGATGCAGCTGCAGATGTAGGCACGGCTGTAGCCACAGCGTCGCTATAGGCGTAGTTGTCGTCAACCTCGTCATCGAAAAGACTCATGGTTGATGGTTCTGGTTTTTGTTCTGGAGCGGGTGCTGTTACAGCTGTTGGCGTCACAGAGTCGGAGTCTATGGTCGCAGCAGGGGCTATATCGACATCAACTCCGTTGCCTGAGGCCATGAGCTCATGGATTTTGTCCCAAGCTTCATCAACCTTTTTGTAGTCAGTGTTGTTGTAGATAGCGAGGTTTTGGAGAGAGGACATCTCCTCATGCGGTATCACATTACCATAATTGGTGGTGAGCCAAGACACAGCGGCCTGGCACTCAGAAAGATTGCGTGGTGTGTGGTAGCCATCAGGTGCGATCCTGATATCGAAAAGATCGGTAGTGAGATCGGCAAAGTGATGCTGGATAAAGCGAGCGGTAAGCTGGTACTTGAGCCTTGTCAGCAAGAAGATAGCATCACCATGAGATGAGATTTGCTGGAGTAGTTGCGTCTCTTCTGGCTTAAGTAAGGTGTCAGTTGCCGTCAGTAGCCACTGGGCACTATCTTTAGCCTGTGATGAGCTTGTTGGTTCTTGGTAGCACGAACCTAAGAGCAAGATCTCTTGCAGTAGCAGCAAATAACTTTCATCTAAGGCGCGAATTAGCGCGGCCTTATCGATACGTGTAGGGGCTTTTACAGGTGCTGTTACTGGCTCTGCTGTGACATATGTGTCGACCTCATCGAAGTAGTCGTCATCGTCGTCACCAAAGCTTACATCACCGTAAATCTCTGCAAAGAGATCTTCCTCGTCATCCTCGTCGCTGTCGGTGTCATCAATAGCCGCATTAGCGCTAACACCATTACCAGCCCCAGTCCCAGTTCCTGCCTCAGCCACAGAACCAGCAGCTACAGCGCCCGCACTCAATCCCAGCCACATGGTTTTGAGCTCATGCCACATGGTGATAACAGTGTTGTTATCTGTGCTTTTGTGTTGGGCTTGCTGTTGCAGTTTGGTCAACAGCTCTTGGTCGATGTGTAGCGTTTTAAGAGAGTGACGCAGCATCCAGCGTAAAGCACTCTTGCTCTCATCAACGCCAAAAGGTGCGTGAAAACCTAACTCATCGATCTCAGGGATAATCTTGCGAGACTCCAAGGACTCTAACTTGGTGTAATGAGTGCGTACTACACGGGCAATGTGCTCGTACTTAAGATCATCACCCAGCTCAAGTTGTGTGGTGGCGTGGGCTGCAAGGTACTCAAAGACTAAGCGCTCTTTAGGCAGTAAGAACTGTGGAGCTGTTGCTAAGAGCCACTTGGCAGCTGCTTGGTTAGAGGCTGTATTGTGCCATGAGAATGGATAACCACGTGAGTTAAGAAGTGAAATAAAGATGCCTTCTTCACCCTTGTCTTCTAGCGTGGATACAGAAGCCGTATCCACAGCAGATACAGTTGATGCAGCAGATGTAACAGATGTAACAGGTGTAGCTGATGCTGAAGATTCGGTAGATGCAGTAGGTGCTGCGGATGCAGTTGATTCAGTGGCTACTGCTGCTTTGGTGCTCACGCCCATGCTGGCTTTAATGATCTGCCAAGAGTTATGCAGCACTAAGGTACCAAAGAGATTGTTTGTCGCTGCGTTTTGCAGATTGTATTGCTCTGAGGCCGGAATATGTTCTTTGAATGTACGTGAGATCCAGCGTGCTGCGGCTTGGTACTCCTCTTTGTATTGTGGAGTGTGAAAACCATAGCTGTCGACAAAAATGCCAGTAGAGGCGCTAAGTTGGCGTGCAAGATCAAAGTTCTCTTTAAGCAAATGTGCGGTAACGGAGAACTTAAAAACCTCAAAGTCTTTTGCGGTGGCACTGATGTCTAGGCTGTAGGTGTTTGGCAGGTTGCAAAACGACGCTAACTTCTGCTGCTCGCCAAGATCCAGATAACTGCCAGCAATTTGCTTGAGCCATTGTGCTGCACCAATCAGCGTTGAGTATGAGACAGGGGCAACATATTCTCTTGAGCAGAGCAGTGTAGTCAGAGAGGTACGCAGAACTTTTTGTAGCTGTTGATCTTTTTGAAGAGTTTGCTCAGGGGCGGGCGCTGTTCCAGCCGTGGATACTTGTTGCAGCTTGCGATCCATAACATCGACAAAGAGGTTATTAAGAGTTGCAAAGTCTAAGGTACCGACGTTGAGCACGCGGTGAAAGAATTTGTTTTCATCTGGCGTTAGGACGTCCTTGCAGGCAGTCAGAGCCCAGTTGGCGCTGATAAAGCTATCGTTATGGCTGTTGACGTGGCTATAGAGTGCTTTGGCGTGTTGCAGTTGTGTACGGATAAAGTCCGAGGCATCGATCTCCATGTTAGAGAGCACATCGATAGTGATCTCGTAACGCTTGATGTCCAGATACCAGTAAGCATCAGTACCGTGATCAGCGATGTCTTGCAGGAAGATAAGCTCTTTAACACTCAGATCATTCTGCAGCTGGTCAAGTAGCCACTGCGCGGCAGCTTTGGTCTCAGCACGATTGCGTGGGGAAACGTAGCCATTACCTGATAGCAAGGTCTCAACAAATTCCTGAGAAGCAGCATTTTGATCGAAAGTGGTCATTCCTACTCCTCCCACACCATGACATCGTTGTTACCGCCGTTGTAGGCGCCATCCAATGGAGTCACCTTAGCTCCAATGCTACCAGCACACAGGACATAGGCTTTCTCTCCTACAGCAAAGCTCTTGGTATTGCAAAGATTCAGGGCGTAACATGCCATACCCCACAAGAAAGGGGCTTTTGGTGCTCTTGCTGTAGTGTGCCACGATGCCATTGCTGTCATTAACTCCTACGCGTGATAGAGCTTGTGCTGCACTTCACTGCACTTCACTGCATCTTGGGATCAAGTGATATTGGAATCTTGGTAAGGCCTCAAAAAGAAAAGATAGTAGCTCTGATGCCCAGTGGGCTGACGAGGCCGGTTGATCTGTAGATATTAGCCCAAATCGTCGTGCAAAGCAGCACCTGACGTGCCTTTGCATTGCAGATTGTGACATAAGCAGCGGCTCTTGACGGCAAAAAGACCTAGCCGCTAAGAAAGCAGGACTCAAGGGCGCTCTATCAATGACGCCCTTTTAAGATGCGCAGCAGCAGCATTGCGCTGCTGCTTGTAGTGAAAGGATGCAAGTAGGCAGTATTTGCAGGGCTACTCCTGTTGGAGCACGTGCTGAGTTGCGGTTTGTTTGACGTGCTCAATTTGCGAGTACTTGAGCAGGCCGTTTTGGGTTATTTTGGATGGCTCACTGGTGCTGATCTCAATGGTGCCTTTTTGTATTCCGCTTGGGAAAGGTGTGGAAGTGAAGATCATCGACATGGTATCGAGATCCACCTTAGTCTCTGGGTCGTAAGGCATCACCGTCACAGACTTTTCATCGCGGTCTATGATTTTGACGAAGGCTAGGAATTGGCGCTTATCGCGCTGGTAGACATCGACAAAGTAAGGTTCTTCGATCAGATTCAGCACGAACGACAATGAGGTTTCGTCCATATACCAAGTCGATGAGAGCTCACCTTCGATGCTGTCAGGACGTTCCACCACATCCTCATCGATGTAGTCACCGTCGGCGCCAAAATCCATTTCAGGGATCTTGACGTCATTGCCGTCACTGACTTTGGTTGGGATAGTGCCTTTGATTGCCAGATCAATTTTGTCGTCATCGTCGGCAAAAGCTGGGTTTGCAATAACAAGTCCCATGCTTAGCAGTGCTATTCCTAAACCCCAACGCCCTTTTTGTAAGCAAAAGCGCATCACTCTTTTCTCCTGTGTCTGCGATCAGCCTGACCATCAGGCTGTCTTAAGACTAGTGATAAAAGACATAATTAACCCCCCGTTTTGTTAGCAATAGCTAACTTAAATTTAGGCCGTAGCCTCGTCTG
>CALXYZ010000020.1 GCA_944393075.1 uncultured Anaerobiospirillum sp.
CTTTCTCTAGCCAAAATATAGCCACCAAAGAACGGCTATATTTTCGAAATCAGTGCCTAACTGGCGGAAGTTAAGGTTTAGAGCTCAGCCGCTACGATATGGCGCAAGGTAATATGCTCTATGCGCTCGCCGATGGCTCTTTAGCGCTGTTTGACCCTATTCGCCGTGGTGACCCAGGCTTTGAGCAACTAGACGTGTTGCTATCGTTTATGGATCGCTTTGCCAAGTACAAGGAAGCGGGCATGCGCTTGCAGCTTAAAGGCTGTCTTTTACAGATCTTGGGCATCCTCTACCACTACGGCTACCTCAACAAGCGTCCTTTGCGTCGTGCCTCGCACTCCAATTCCAATGAAGAGCGCATTAAGGATCTCTTCAACTACATCGAGCAAAACTACAACCATCCGCTCTCTATCGTCGATGTAGCCTCACGTCTCAACGTTTCTAAGCAGTACTTCTGCCGCCTCTTCAAAAGCCTCACTAACACCAGTTTCGTCAACTACCTCAACGTTATCCGTCTTAACCACGCGGCCCAAGAAATTCTGCTTACCGCCGATTCGATCAATGATATTGCCGCGCGTAACGGCTTTGATAGTGTTAGCTACTTCTTTAGCCTTTTTAAGGAGCACTTCAACTGCACTCCCAAAGTCTTTAGACAAAGACAAGGCAGTACCGACTTTGAGCCAGTAGATCTTACCATCCTCAACAAATCAGGCTTCGATCCTGTGCAACCTTTGACCTCAGAGGAGCAAGAGACCATGAGTGCTGCGCGTGCCGCCAAAGCCGCAGCCGAGGCTAAGAATCAGGCTAAAGCTGCGGCTCAGCCTTAGTTCTGGACGCAATAGTCGCAGCGTAGTGCCCGCCGCGCTGCGTAGCGTAGCGCAGCGCAGCTATCGCTGAGATTCCTCCAAAGCAAAGTCCATAAAGCGCTCTACTAGAGGTTGCTTCGGGCCTGGGGCCTGCACAAAGCAAAAGGTGCGGGTAAAGCTAAGTTGGGGCTTGGTGGTGATGACCTTTAAAAGACCTTGTTCAAGTTCTTTGCGTACTGCCGCTCGTGAGAGCACGCTAATGGTTTCTGAGTTTTGTAAAAAGAGTTTGATCGCTTCACTGCTCCCCAAGTAAATAGCTACGTTGAGTTCGCTGCTCTTAAGCTGCTGTGCGAGGAGCTGATGCTCTATGGTCTCTAGTGTGCCTGAGCCGCGCTCTCGTAGCACTAGTGGTGCCTGTTTAAACTCTTCTAGACTCAGCGTGCCTTGCTTGGCGTACTTGGTGTTGGCTGCCGTGACTATAAGCAGCTCGTCGTCTTGGAACTTGGTGTAGGTCAAAAGGGGCATTCTAGTGATGCCCTCAATCAGACCTAAGTCGATGTCATGGGAGTTGAGAGCCTCTTCTATAGTACGTGAGTTGCCGTTGATCATCGACAGATGTGCTTGGGAAAATTGCTCTAAAAAGCGTGCAAGGATAGGTGGCAACACATATTGGGCGATAGTGGTGCTAGCCCCAATCCTTAAGGCGCCGACGTGCTCGTTTTTGAGTAAATGCATTTCATAGTCGAGGGCGTGGTAGTCCTGCATGAGCCGCTCACAGTGCACTAAAAGGCGTTCACCTGCGGTGGTGAGCTTGAGCTTGTTGCCTACACGTTCAAACAGCAGTACCTGAAACTCATCTTCAAGCTTGTTGATATGGCGGGTGATCGAGGGTTGGCTGATATAGAGCTCTTGTGCGGCTTTGGTAAACGAGAGGTTTTTGGCTGCGGTGTAAAACACTTGCAATCTAAAGTCGATCATAAGGCGACTCCAAACACAAAAAGCATTCTGCGAAAAAAGCCCCGCACGCAAGGCGTGTAGGGCTTTTTTTGAGCTTGGTTGAGCTAACTGAACTCGCTTGCGTGTCTGCGCTCATGTGCGCAGGCGTGTAGGTGCGCAGCGTTCACGCACGCGAGCTAGCTGAAGTTGTTGGTGTTGGTGTTACTTCAGCTTGAAGGAAGACACAATCTGCATGAGGTTGTTGGCCTGTACGTTAAGGTCTTGTGAGAGGTCAGCCATCTCATGCGAGTTACTTTGTGCGCGCTCAGCCATTTGCGTGATTTGGGTGAAGTTCACATTCACGTCGTTCAAGATGCCACTTTGCTCTTGAGCAGCGCTAGCGATGTGAGCGTTCATGTCGTTGATCTCAGCCACCGAAGTGTTAATGAGATTGAGGGATTCACCAGCTTTCTTGGCCTGTTCCACCGAGAGGTTGGCTTGTTCACGGCTAGCACTCATCGCCTCTACAGCACCGTGAGTGTGTTCCTGATTGGATTGGATCAGTTTAATGATACCGGTAGTAGAGTCTTTGGTGCGCTTAGCTAAAGCACGTACCTCATCAGCCACTACCGCAAAGCCGCGACCATGTTCGCCTGCACGGGCGGCCTCAATAGCTGCATTCAGGGCTAAGAGGTTGGTTTGCTCAGCGATCTCAGCGATGATCTGTACCACCTTGCCGATTTCTTGGGAGTCAGCATCAAGCTTGATGATGACCTCAGACACATGGTCTACCTGCTGAGCAAGGTTGTTGATGTAATCGATGGTGGTGCGCACCTCATCATCGCCATTTTGTGTTTCGCTCTTGGCTGCGTCAGATGACTGTACAGCATTGGTTGCAAGCGAGGCAACGTTGCTCACGCCAGCGATCATGTTCTCAATACCATTGCCGCCCTTTTGTGTTTCTTGTTGCTGCATGGCAGTGAAGTTGAGGTTGTCTTTGGCAAGATCAGACAGCGAAGAGGCTGAGGCATTGAGCTTATCAGTCATCTCGGCGATGTGGGTCATAGCACGCGACAACTCCACTGCCATCATGTTGATGGAGTCAAGGATGGAGTCTTTGTATTTGCTTGGAGCACGCACAGTCAGGTCGCCGTCAGCAAATTGCTTGATCAGACGCACGGCCTTTTCTGGGCTGCCACCGATCACGCTCTTCATGTTAGAGATGATACGGTTGCCGATCACAAAGCCAACGATCAAGCTGATTACCGTGGCGATGATCATGATGTTAAGCAGAGATTTGGTGCTATCGCGCACATACAGAATCTCATGCTGTGAAGTAGACTCTTCCTTGTTGATAAAGGCGTTGATAGCAGCAAGCCACTTATCGTAGTCATCAGAGGCTTGGGTGTTAAGGATATCGCGGGCGCGTACCAAATTGTTGAGCTGTACGGCTTTGACGGTCTCGTCAGTAGAGAGCGATGCTTGCTTGTCGATGGCGCGCAAAGCCTCTAACAGACTACGCTCCTCATCAGTATTACCTTCGGTCTTAGAGAAGATGTTGTCCATGTGGCGAGCGGCGCCATTGTAGACATCACGCAGGCGGGTCAGAGTGTCGAGGTGCTCTTGTCTAGAAGCCTCATCTGGGGCAATAACCGCGTCGCGTAAAGCAATGGCACTATCGTGTACCGCACCACGCATATCAATAGCATGGCGCTGCTTGACGGAGTAGTTGTCATTAACACTCGATAAAGAGCTGTCGATATAGGCGATCTTGACCACTGCGACTACGGTAATCAGCAGCATCAAAGACATCAGCACACCAAAGCCTACATAGAGGCTATGAACAATACCAAGCTTTCGCATAACCCAAACCTTACTCTAAACAAAGCTCTGATCTAAAAGTGCAGATGCAAGTCGCACTAAGTGAATCTTAGTGGACGCGTATCTGAGTCTAATTTCAGAGCACTCCTTACTGACTTTTGCGCTGATGTGTGCCTATTCCTGCCTATGAGGAAGGATGCAGCATCTTCGTCGCTAAAGTTTCAGCGTCTACACCACAGCGTAGCTTAGCTCTAAGAGCTCACTACTTGGTGTCACCTTGTTTTATCGGCAGCATTTTCCAAATATCTAGCATCACGCTTGAGCAGCCATGAAACATGAACCATGAACCATGAACCATGAAGAAAGCATTTGCCTCCTATCATGATGCTCAAGCATCCCTAAAACCCTAGGACTTGGTTGTAGCTGCGTCTTGCTGTATGTAACAGCGCAGACAAAAAAGAATTGCAACAAACACGCCGAATATAGCAAAAATGCCATAGAGCGCGTTGTTTTACCTAGCATAGCGCCTTGTGTGGCCGTATGGCGCGACTATTGTCAAATATTCGCAACTTGTATGGAAAACATGGTGTTTCGGAAGAGCGCAAAAAGCTTGCTTTTGCAGGTTCTTTTTGGTATAAATGTTGGCACTTTAGCAGGCGGCTATTGAGAAAAAAAAAAAAATTTTTTTTTTTTTTTTTTCAGTGGCACCAACAACTGTAGGACAAGGACGTCTCATAGACTTGGCTAAAGTCATGGTAGTCATGCTACTACGTCATCGCCCGGTGACGTGCAATTCGTGAAGAGCTGAGCTCCTTGCGACATTGCAAACGGTGCAACTTTTTGAAGAAGCCCCAGTTCGGGGCTTTTTTTATGTCTTTTTCGCGACCTATGGCTAGCCGCACAAGCGCGTAAAAGCGCAAGCGCGCAGAGCGCTGCGCAGTGAGCTTGAGCGTGAAAGCTGGTGGAGCCAAAAGAGCATTGTTGTGGCGCTCAAGGTCGCGCGATTTGTATCAGATTTCTTGGTTCTAGATTGTGGCGTCTAGGCAGATCTTAGAGTTACTAGAGTTTGGATTTGTTAGAGCCCTCCTAGAGCTTGTTCTTGCATCACATCAACATTAAACATAAGGCTGTGTTTTTTCCCTAAGGTTAAGGTAGGCCCTGCTTGAGGGTTCTTTTGTGCTGAGCATAGCGCGCTGAGTACGGAGAGCTAAACACTGTTGTTTGTGTGTGGTTGTGGTGTGGTGTTTGTTGTGTCCTTTTGTATATGAGGTTGTATGGCTGGAAGTTTAGATCAGAAGCTTCGGGAGCTGATTGAACCTATCGTGGAGTCCTATGGGCTGAGCCTGTGGGGCCTTCGCTATCGTGTAGGTAAGAGTAATGCCCATTTGCAGATTTTTGTGGAGGGTGAAAACGGCGTGGACGCTGATGTGTGCGGTGATATCACCAATGCGCTCTCGCCTGTGTTAGATAGCGCCGACCTGATCGATCCTGCCTACATCCTTGAGGTGTCTTCGCCAGGTCTAGACCGCATCTTATTCACTGTAGAGCAAATGCGCAGCAGTGTTGGTCAGGAAGTGACCGTTTCCTTAAAGCTTGCTATGGGCAACCGTCGCAAGTTAGAGGGCGAGCTTAAGAGCGTCGATGACAACGGTACCTTGCTGATTGCTGACAAGAGCTCCGGTGAGGACATTAGTGTGGCCTTCGAGAATATCTCCGTGGCCCGCATCGTGCCAGATTACTCTGCATTGTTATAGGGGAGATGCCACGGCACTGAGCTCGTCTGTGCTATCTCATAAAAGATGAGTTCATTAGGCATCATAAATGGCGTCCTGAGCCATCCTTATTGGCATCCTATCAAAGAGGTTATACCACATGGGTAAGGAAATCATTGCTATAGCCGAGGCGCTCTCCAATGAGCGTGCCATTCCAAAGGAGAAGATCTTTGAGGCTTTGGAAACGGCTTTAGCTACTGCTACTAAGAAGAAGTACCCTATCGATATCGACGTGCGCGTGGAAATCGATCGCAAGGAAGGTAACTACACCACCTATCGTCGTTGGGTAGTAGTCGATACTGATGGGCCTTTAGAGAACCCAGTTCAAGAAATTTCTTTAGCCGCTGCTCGTGAAGAGTATCCAGATATCGCTGAAGGCGATGTGGTGGAGGATGAGATCGAGTCGGTGACCTTCGACCGTATCACCATTCAGACGGCAAAGCAGGTGTTATCGCAGCGTGTGAAAACCGCTGAACGTGAGCAATTGATCGCCGAACAGCGTGACCGCTTAGGCCACGTCGTCAACGCTACCGTCAAGCGCTCTAGTCGTGAGAGCATGATCTTAGACTTAGGTAACGGTGCAGAGGGTATCTTACGTCGCGATCAAATGATCCCACACGAGACCTTTGGTCGTGGCGATCGCATCCGCGTGTTATTAATCGACATCAAGGCTGAGGGTAAGGGCCCACAATTAGTGTGCTCCCGTACCGCACCTGAGTTCTTAGCCGAGCTCTTCCGCATTGAAGTGCCTGAGATCGGTCAAGGCATCATCGAGATCATGGGCGTAGCTCGTGATCCTGGTTCCCGCGCCAAGATCGCTGTACGTTCTAAGGATAAGCGTATCGATCCACGCGGTGCCTGTATCGGTATGCGCGGTGCTCGCGTGATGGCTGTGTCCAATGAGCTATCTGGTGAGCGCATTGACGTGGTGTTATGGGACGAGAACTTAGCTCAGTACGTGACCAATGCTATGGAGCCTGCTGAGGTTTCCCGCATCGTGATCAACGATGACTCCCACAGCATTGATTTAGCTGTTGCTGACGATAACTTGGCTTTAGCTATCGGCCGTAACGGTCAGAACGTGCGCCTAGCTTCGCAAGTTTTAAATTGGAACTTGCAGGTGAAGGCAGAGAGCCAGATGGACAAGGAGCTTGAGGCTGAGGCTGCTCAGGTGGTGAAGCTCTTCATCGACAACTTAGACATCGATGAGGAATTTGCTCAGGTCTTAGCTGACGCTGGCTTCCACACCTTAGAGGAAGTGGCCTACGTTCCAGCTGAAGAATTCTTAGAGATCGAAGGCTTAGATGAAGAGTTAGTTAAGGCTCTGCAAGACAATGCTAAGGCTGCTTTAGCTTCTCGCGAAGAAGAGCTCAAGAAGCAAGGCTCTGATGAGCTCATGCGCATCCAAGGCATGGATACTGAGCTTGCTATGGGCTTAGTCAAGAAGGGCATTAAGACCTTAGAGGACTTAGCTGAGCAAGCTATCGATGACCTTTTAGATTTAGGCATCGATGAGCAGCGTGCTGGCGACATTATCATGAACGCCCGCAACTTAACTTGGTTTAAAGACGAACAACCTCAAATGGAGATGGCTCCAGCACCAGAGCAGCCAACTGAGTACATCACTGAGTATGTGCCAGCTGATGCTCCTGTTGAGAGTGCTGACGGTATCGCCCCAGAAGGCGACGCTGGTGCTGCCGCTCCACAAGGTGCTGCACCTTCTGAGCAGCAACAGTAAAGAGGGAGGACACATATGGGCGAAGAGACAAAAAATACTGATGCTAAGGGCACGAAGCGTATGTCCTTAAACCGTTCCCACCACTCTACTGTTAAGGTGCAGGACTCTACTGGCAAGCGTAAGATGGTGCAAGTGGTACACAAGAAGAAGTTGAACTTTGACGCCAAAGAAGCCGAGCGTCTGCGCAAGGAACAAGAGGAAAAAGAGCGCTTAGAGGCTGAAGCTAAGGCTAAGGCAGAAGCAGAGGCCAAGGCCAAGGCAGAAGCTGAAGCTAAAGCTAAGGCAGAAGCCGAAGCTAAGGCTAAGGCAGAGGCTGAAGCTAAGGCTAAAGCTGAGGCAGAAGCTAAGGCCAAGGCAGAGGCTGAAGCTAAGGCTAAAGCTGAAGCAGAAGCTAAGGCCAAGGCAGAGGCTGAAGCTCACAGCGATTTACAGCGTGCTCAAGAGGAAGAGCAAGCCCGCAAGATTGAGCGTGAAGCTGCTCGTCAGGCCGAAGAGGCTCGTCGCTTAGCTGAAGAGAACGAGGCTCGTTGGGCTGCTGAGGAAGAAGAGCGCCAGCGCTTAAATGACTCTGATGGTTTAAGCAACACCTCCGTCTATGTGCGTGAGGCTGAGGCTCGCCAAGAGCGTGAAGACGAGAACCGTGGTCGTCACCGTAACAATGACCGTAGTGGCAAGGCCATACCAAAGAAGCGTGAAGATGAGAGCCAAGGCTTCAATTCGCGTGGTGGCAAGGGTGGCAAGCGCAATCAAGGTCGCAACCAGCGCGGTGGTAATGGCGCTGCTAAGGCTTCGCAACAACAGCACGGCTTTAACCGCCCAGTGGCTCCTGTGTCACGTGAGGTGGTGTTAGGCGAAACCATTACTGTGGCTGAATTAGCCCAGAAGATGGCTGTGAAGGGCGCTGAGGTTATCAAGTGTCTGATGAAGTTAGGCGAGATGGTGAACATCAACCAGGTCATCGATCAGGAAACTGCTCAGATCGTGGTTGAGACCATGGGCCACAAGGCTATCTTACGTAAGGAGAACGAGCTGGAAGAGGCTCTGTTAGCCGATCGTAAGGTTGACGCTACTGCACTGCCACGTGCTCCTGTGGTTACCATCATGGGTCACGTTGACCACGGTAAGACTTCCTTACTCGACTTTATCCGTAAGTCCAAGGTCGCCGCTGGTGAGGCCGGTGGTATTACCCAGCGTATCGGTGCTTACCACGTTGATACCCGAGGCTCTGGTATTACCTTCTTAGATACCCCTGGTCACGCTGCGTTTACCGCTATGCGTGCTCGTGGTGCTCAAGTTACCGATATCGTGGTTCTGGTTGTGGCCGCTGATGACGGTGTGATGCCACAAACCCTTGAGGCTATCCAACACGCTGCTGCTGCTAAGGTGCCTTTAATTGTCGCTATCAACAAGATCGACAAGCCTGGTGCAGACCCTATGCGCGTTACCAACGAGCTCATTCAGCACTCGGTAGTGCCAGAGAGCATGGGTGGTGATGTGCAGTTCGTCGAGGTGTCCGCAAAGACCGGTCAAGGCGTGGATGAGCTCTTAGAAGCCATCATGCTGCAAGCTGAGATGTTAGAGCTCACCGCTGTGGTTGACTGCATGGCATCTGGTGTCGTGATTGAGTCCCGCTTAGACAAGGGCCGTGGTCCTGTGGCTACCGTGCTTGTGCGCGAAGGTACCCTCCATAAGGGCGACATCGTGCTCTGCGGCTTAGAGTATGGTCGCGTGCGCTCGCTGCGTAATGAGAAGGGGCAAAACTTAACCGAAGCTGGCCCATCGATCCCAGTCGAGATCTACGGTCTGTCGGGTGTGCCTGATGCCGGTGATGAAGTGACCGTGGTACGTGATGAGAAGAAGGCCCGTGAAGTGGCTCTGTTCCGTCAAGGCAAGTTCCGCGAGCTTAAGATCGCCAAGCAGCAAAAGGCCAAGCTTGAGAACATGTTCAAGGACAACCAAGCCTCTGAACTCAATGTGGTGCTCAAGGCCGATACCCAAGGCTCGGTTGAGGCTATCTCCGATGCCCTCAACAAGCTGGCTACCGACGAGGTCAAGGTCAATATCATTGGCTCTGGTGTCGGTGGTATTACCGAGACCGATGCTACCTTGGCAACCGCTTCGTCTGCCATTATCGTGGGCTTCAACGTCCGTGCTGATGGCCCAGCCCGCCGCGTCATCGAGACTGAGGGCGTTGATTTGCACTACTACAGCGTGATCTACGACCTGATCGACGATGTGAAGAAGGCTATGTCCGGTATGCTCAAGGCCGAAGTGCAACAACGCATTATCGGTATGGCTAACGTGCGTGAAGTCTTCAGCCATCCAAAGTTTGGTAAGATCGCTGGCTGTATGGTTACCGAGGGTATTGTCAAGCGCTCCGCCCCAATCCGTGTGCTGCGTGACAACGTGGTTATCTACGAAGGCGAGCTTGACTCCTTACGTCGCTTCAAGGATGACGTCAGCGAGGTCAAGAATGGTAACGAGTGCGGTATCTGCGTGAAGAATTACCAAGATGTCCGCGTCGGTGACCAAATCGAAGTCTTCGAGAACGTCGAGGTCAAGCGCTCCTTATAGGCCCCAAAGGCTAGTGGCTTAATGGCTTAGTAGCCTCAGCCACGGCGCTATACCAGCGCGCTCCCACCGCCAAAGCAAATCTTTGGGGTGGGAGGCGCGCATGACGTGATTTTGTGTGAAAAAAGCCCAACTCACTTTCCCTGAGCTGCGGCTTTTTTGTTATTTACTTTTGATCCCGATCGCCGTCGGGTGACGTGAGTCGAGGAACAAACCATGCCTAAAAGCTATGGTCGCAATGAGAGAATCGCTGCCTCAATTCAACGTGAAGCTGCCCACGTGATCTCTACTGAGATCAAAGATCCACGTGTGAGCTTAGCCACCGTAACTGAGGTTAACGTCTCTCCTGATTTGCGCAACGCAACTATTTACGTGTCCTTTATGAGCGATGATGACGCCAAGGTCAAAGAGGCCATGCAGGTTCTCAACAAGGCCGCAGGCTTTATGCGCTCAACCTTAGCTTCGCGCTTGAAGATGCGCTACACTCCGAACATCACCTTTGAGTACGACAGCTTGGTCAAAGAGAGCATGAAGTTAGACGCTTTGATCGCTAAGGGTTTAGGCCCTAAAGAGGAGCGCACTATGGCCGAGGCCGACACTGACACCGACGCAGATGTCGATGTCGATTCCGATGCCGAGGACAGCGCTAAGAACTAATGATAAGCCCCAAGGGATCTGCTTCTTTTGGGGCTTTTGTATGAGGATGTAATGATGCTTAAGGATGTCGATTTAGAGTATTTTTGGGAAGATGACGACGAGTCAGACGCTTACACCTGTGAACCTCTGACCGATGAGATGGTGGCCAAGGCTGAAAAGAAGTTAGGCTACAAATTGCCAGCGTCCTATATCGCACTACTGCAGAACCGTAATGGTGGCATGCCTTACAACTGCTACTTCCGCTCTGAAGAGCCAATGTTGTATGGGTACTGTTTTGTGGTCGCAAGAGTGATTTTGGGCATTGGCAAGAAGTCTACCTCATTATGTGGGGCTAGCGGCAATACAAGCCTGATTAAGCGTTTGGGTTATCCAAAAATCGGTGTGGCTATCGCTTATGCTCCTCAAGCAAAGGAAGGCTTGGTGTTCTTGGACTACCGCGAGTGCGGTCCAGAGGGTGAACCAAAGGTTGTTTTTGTCGAGCGTGAAAACGACTTTGCTATCAAGCCACTTGCCGATAACTTCGAGGAGTTCATCAGCAACTTGGTCAGCGAAGAAGACATGGACATGGAAGACTTTGAGTAGCGTGCTAAGCCATAAGCATGACTGAGGCTGTTTGTGTAGTGAATCGGGGTTGATTAGAGGGAGAAGGGGTTAGTGAGCGTAAATGGCAAAGATATAAAGGTGCCTATTCCTAAAAATGGGCGCATCAACAACTACGACAAGCAGGTTTCTATTTTCCGCAAGGATAATGGTGCGCGTCGTCGTACTGTCGTGGGCTATGCAGTGTCGCAGACCCAAATGACACCTAATGAGAACTACAAGCGCATCTTTTTTAAAGACTGGGCCAAGATCAACCCTGATGAGCTGGTACAAGCTTACAGACCACAACTCAAGTTTGGCCTTTACGCTGTGTCCTTAGGTATAGGCCATGACTTGGGGCTATACCCTTTGGTGTATCAGGACTTTGGGCCAGAGCATGGTAATGCCTTAATGGACTGTGCCATGTTTGGCATCAGGGAAAGAAATAGCTCTAAGGCCTCATTTCAGGCGAGTATGGACAAGCAAGCCTTGTTCTCTATTAAGTGGCCTCACGATACTTGGCTTTCTCACATGCTCGCAAGTGGTATCACGGCAGAGCAGATCAAGCGCTTTAGGGCTGATTGGCTTAAGCACTGCGTAGAGCACCATGGGGTTACAGCGGTGTGGTTGGGAGTGATGTGCTTTAGCAACAGCTCTAAAGTTAAGGGCCGTGCTATTGCGAATGCAGAGCCTACACGTGGTGTTAGCTACATCTACGCTATTAGTGAGGATGGCCTGCCGGTCACTTGGTCGGTTGCTATGAGTGCGTTGCCTGAGGTTAGCTGTTTGGAGTATATGGTCTCCGATCTCAAAGACGCAAATGTGCAGGTAAAGGGCGTCATTGTCGATAGCTCTGCGTTAGATTCATCTCCAGATAATCTGGAAACATGGCTTGATGAGCTGCAGCTGCCTTGTGTTATGACGTTACATAGTTCTAACGCGGTCTTCCAAGACATTATGTTTGAGCTTTCTCGAGAAGTTCGCTGGAAGGTTGAGCATGCCCTTGTTAGCTCGCGCAATGGCGGCTTCGGCTTGGCTCAACAGAGAAAGATCTTTCCGTCGAGCGTTAAGGAGCGAACCATTGGGTTTTTCTTTAATGGATCGCTGGAAAATGCTCGGTCGCAGAAGCTTCTTAGAGACGTATTTGACGAGCGCGACCGCCTCAAGGAGCAGCTGGCTCAGGGTGCAACTGATCTTGTTGTGGATGAGAATCTTGCCCAGTACCTTGACGTAATTACTGACGAGACAGGCAAGGTATCTGACGTTAAGACCAACAACGATATCATGCAAAAGTCTATTGACGAGAACGGCTTCTACGCTGTCGTTTCGACGGAGCCGATGTCAGCTAATGAGATCAATGTGATTTACGAGCATCGCGACCAGTCTCAGACTCTGTTGGCCCTATACAACAGTAAGCTCGCCCAGCACAAGCTTAATGAGCAAAGCGTTCAAGGACTCTTTGTGGCTGGCTTCATTAGCAGTGTGATCTTCAATAGGATGCAGGTCTTATACGATGACTATCTGCTTAATCATAAGCGCTATTACGATGTAGATGTCGATCCTGATATCTTGCAATATCTTGATCTGGAAGACGGCGGCTATGATGATGAGGTTCTTAATCACGTTTGTGATATCGATGAGATCATCAGCGATGAGTTGGATTTAGTGAGTATGGTGGCTTTTGAAGATGGTGGCTTTCACTACTTCAATGACGCCGCAAACGATGCAAATGCTCTTCTTGATGCCTGCCATATCACTAAAGCAGCAATGAGAGCCATTGCTCATGAGCTCAACCTTATCTCAGTTAATCTGATGACGCCTACTTATCGCGCACTCGCCGGTTATAGCTCACCAGAGCCGAAAACAGATGTTAAGCCGCGTCGCCATGGCCGCCCCAAAGGCAGCCGCAACAAGGCAACGCTAGAGCGCTTAGCCAAGGAAGAACAAGCAAAGGCTGATGGTACTTACGTTGAGCCACCAAAGCGCGGTCGCGGCCGACCTAAGGGGAGCCTCAACAAGGCCACACTTGAGCGCTTAGCTCAAGAGGAACAGGCCAAAGCTGATGGTACCTTTGTGGAGTCACCAAAGCGCAGCCCTGGTCGCCAAAGGGAAGCAAGAACAAGAAGACGCTTGCGCGTGAGCAGCAAGAAGCGATGTGGCAGCAGAAGACCGAACGCATTAGAGCCATGCGTGCCAAGCGCCAAGCTGCGCTTGCATCTGAGGAGCACTAGAGCTAAATAGCTCCTGCGACCACTTTTGTGAACGACACTAGAGAAATCTAGGCACGAATGGCGTAAATTTAAGGGCAGGATTAGAGCCTCGCGGTTCTGTTTTTTTGTCTGCGCAAAGGAGTGTGCTATGCCTACTTTTACCTGCCCACAATGCGGATCTAAGAACGTAAAGGTCTCCGATCCAAGTAACCCGATCTTAGGCGAGTTAAAAAACCTCTTTGGCCGTTTAGGTTCTCCATCTCTGCCTCGTGGCACTGTTATTATCGAGTGCCGTGATTGTGGCCACAAGGGCGTGCTACACATAAACTAAGGCCGTGGCTTTGGTTCAGTGGAGCGTGTGGCGTGTAGCGTGTAGCGTAGAGTTTGGTTGTTTCTGGAGGTGCTTGGTGTTCTTTGATGGCATGAACTTAGATGAGATCTGGGATGACGATTTCGATGCAGCGATTCTGGCCAAGTACATCAGTGCGCCGCCTACCGATGAGCTCATCGCCAGTATCGAGGCTGAGCTCGGTTATAAGCTACCCGCCTCCTATGTGTTTTTAATGAAGTGCCATAACGGTGGCTTCTTGCGCAACACTGTCTTTCCTACCAATACTCCAACTACTTGGGCCTCAGATCATGTGGCTGTCACCTCTATCTTGGGTATTGGGCGTGAGTTGTCGTTTTCGTTGTGTGGCGAGCTGGGCAGCCAATTCATGATCGAGGAGTGGCAGTATCCTGCTATCGGCGTTGCGATTGCTGAGTGCCCAAGTGCTGGCCACGACATGATCTTTTTGGATTATCGCGAGTGCGGCCCGCAAGGTGAGCCAAAGGTAGTCCATGTCGATCAGGAGAACGACTTTGCCATCACGTTCTTGGCCGACAACTTCGAGGCGTTCATCCGCGGACTTGTGCATGAAGATGACTTTGTGTCTGCTGATGATCTAGATGCTGACATGGATACTGACATGGATACTGACATGGCTGCTGACAAGAGTGCTGATACGGATGCCGATTCAGAGGCTGATGCAGCGCACTAAAGCGCACTTTAATGTGGTGGTGTTTTCTTGCGATGTTAGAGCCTAAGTGCTATGATGCCCCCGCTTTTTTGTAGTGCACCTCGCGGCTCAGCATGAGCGTTGTGCTGTGGTGGTGTGCGCCTGTTGCAACAAACACAAGGTCAGCTCCTCAAAGCAGCTTCGGCATTTTGCCATCGCTCTTTTCTTTTGCTATTAACAAGCCCTACATCGCTGTGTGTTGGTGTGTCTAATGCGCTTTTCTTGGCGGTGTGGCTACGATTGCTTACTTGCTTGCTTGCTTGCATGCTTGCGTGTCTTGTCGGCACTAGCGGTAAGCTTTTGTAGATCGACTTGTGTCTTAATGTGGAGCTTCTCCTTGGCAAAGATGGCTGTCTCCATGTTAGAAAAACTCTTTGGTTTTGATCCTTCTAAGCACTCAGTGCGTACTGAGGTGCTCGCTGGTATTACCACATTCTTAACCATGGCCTACATTCTGGCCGTGAACCCAAACATCTTATCTGCTGCCGGCATGGACAAGGGCGCACTGTTCACCACTACAGTGATTGCCTCTGGTATCACCACCTTGCTGATGGCTTTATACGCTAAGCTTCCTTTCGCTTTAGCCCCAGGTATGGGTCTTAACGCCTTCTTCGCTTTCAGCGTCTGCTTGACCATGGGCTATAGCTGGCAATTCGCTCTCACCGCCGTGCTGATCGAAGGTATCCTCTTCATCATTCTCACCATCACCAACCTCCGTGAGAAGATCGTTGATGCCCTGCCAATCTCTCTTAAATACGCCATCTCCTCTGGTATCGGCCTCTTCATCTGCTTCATCGGTCTGCAAAATGCCCAGATCGTCGTCAACAACGACGCTACCTTAATCGGTTTAGGCAAGCTTACCCAAGGCCCTGCTCTGTTAGGTGTCATCGGTGTTGTCATCACTTCCGTGATGCTGATCTTAAAGGTGCGTGGTGCCTTACTCTTTGGTATCTTAGCTACCACTCTGATTGGTATCCCGATGGGTATCACCCACTTTGACGGTGTGGTGGGTTTACCTCCTTCGATTGAGCCAATCTTCTTCCAATTCCAGTTTGAGCATATCTTCACCAAGGATATGATCATCATCGTCTTCACCTTCCTGTTC
The DNA here is from genome assembly GCA_944393075.1 of uncultured Anaerobiospirillum sp. Classification (GTDB taxonomy): domain Bacteria; phylum Pseudomonadota; class Gammaproteobacteria; order Enterobacterales; family Succinivibrionaceae; genus Anaerobiospirillum. The sequence goes on from CALXYZ010000020.1 coordinate 15,254, forward strand.
GTCGATATGTTCGACACCATCGGTACTTTAGTTGGTGTGTCGACTAAGGCTGGTATGATCGATGAGAATGGTCGTATTCCTCACTTAAAGAAGGCCTTCATGGTCGACGCTATTGGTACCACCGGTGGTGCCATGTTAGGTACCTCCACCATCACCACTTTTGTGGAGTCAGCCTCGGGTGTGGCTGAGGGTGGCCGTACTGGTTTAACCTCTTTCACTACTGGTATTTGCTTCTTATTAGCTCTCTTCTTCGCTCCATTCTTCTTGTCTGTCCCTGGTTCTGCTACCGCTCCAGTGCTGATCTTAGTGGGCTTGATGATGATGAGCCAGATCCACAAGGTCAACTTCAACGACTATGCTGAAGCTGTTCCTGCTTTCATCTGCATTGTGATGATGCCATTTGCCTACTCGATCTCCGAAGGTATCGTGTTAGGCCTGCTCTCCTACGTCGTGGTTAACGTCTTAACCGGTAAGTACAAGAAAGTGTCGATCGCAACCTACGTCTTAGCTGTGATCTTCTGCCTCAAGTACGTTATGTAGTGCCCCCTTAGCCGCTTAGGTTTGGCGGCTTAGGAAAACAAAACGCCCCATCCTTTTTGATTGCAAGCTAATGCTTGCACCGCAAGGACGGGGCGTTTTTGTTTGTTGCTAGTGAGCGACATGCAGCCAACCGGCTCTGCTTGAGGCGGTGCCGGTTGGCTGTGAGCCGCTGCAGGATACCGCGGCAGCAGCGTCAGCTGGGCTGCGCCACGGCGATTGCTTGGCTGCAGTGGCAGCGCTACTTGTTTTGCAGTTGGCTGCTCTCGTTATCAGTACCCGTGCTGGTGATGGTGGAGTTTCGCTCGGTGGCGCTGTTGCTACCGTATTCCAGCTCGTCGTTGTCAGCATGGTGGTGCGCACGCAGGTGGTTACGGTTATCTGCCGTCTCAATTGCGCGCTCCTTGATATCGTTTAAAGCCTTGTCCCTGATGTAGTACACCTGGAAGTCATAAGGCTTAGTGGTGGCAGTACTGTGTGATACCGCGGCTACAGATGCTGCGGCTAGGTTAGGAATAACCTGCTCTTTTTCTGCCAATCCGGCCGTGGCTGCAGCAGCAGCAGCTGCCTCTTGTTGCTGCTTAGCAATCAAGTTGTCCTTAGCCTGAGTAATAAAGAGCTTGATACGGTTGAGAACGTTAGATTGGGCCGAACCTGCTTCATAGTCGATGGAGCAGAGGTTGGCGTAGTCATAGGTCTCACGAATCGCACGCATCACACCCTTACCCGTGATGTGGTTAGGGAGGCAGGCAAATGGCTGTACGCAGATGATGTTTTCGATACCGTGCTCGATAAAGTCCACCATCTCTGCAGTCAGCAACCAGCCCTCACCTGCTTGCTGTCCTAAGCTGACAAACTTACGGCCGTAGTCCATCAGGTCACTAAAGCATGGTAGTGGCTCAAACTTGCTGTTCTTTAAGGCGTTGATGATGATGGTGCGTTTGGCCTCAAACTGCTTGAGTAATAACCACGAGACCATGGCAGTGAGCTTAGAGGTACCTAAGTTCTGTGCTTGGTAGATGCTATCGTGTAAGCAGTAGAGGACGAAAGCCGAGATATCGCCTAATACCGGCTCACCACCTTCAGCAATCACGTTCTCCACAAGCTCGTTGTTAGCATCAGGGTGGTACTTGAGCAGAATCTCACCTACGATACCGACCTTCGGACGCAGCTCATCACGCAATGGGATTTGCGAGAACTCAGCGACCATCTCTTTGACGCGGCGCTTGAACTGCTTTGGCTTACTTAAGACCTCGGCGGTGAGCTCTTGGTGGAATTGCTCTAAGAGTTTCTGTGCAGTACCAGGTACCTTTTCGTAGGTATGGCAGTGCAGGTAGAGACTCTGTAACAAGTCACCATAGAGCAGACTTAACATCAATCTGCGCAGCCCCTTAAAGCCTAACTTTAAGTGCAGTTTCTCATCTTCAAGGTCAGAGCCCTGTAAGGTCACCACTGGAATGTGCTCAGCGTGCAGGTCATGTAAAGCCCAGTTTAAGAGTGCTGGGTAGTTGGTGGCACGGCATGGGCCACAGGTCTGAGCTAAGAGCAGTGCTGAGGTCTTTGGATCGACCTCACCCTTGCTTACTGGCTCTAGGAGCTGGCCAATAGCGACAATGGCTGGGTAGCAGGCATCGTTGTTGACGTGCTTTAAGCCTAATTCAATAGCCTCAGGTGAAACCTTTTTGAGGAGCTTGACCTTGTAGCCGAGGCTCTCTAAGCAGGTAGCGAGGATAGGGAAGTGTACCGGAGCCATCTGTGGCATGTAGAGGGTACGCTCCTTTAAGGTATCGTTGGTGATAGCCTCGCTTAAGCTCATAGCTAAAGAGTCTGTGCTGGTGCGGGCGCTGTTTTTAGCGGCGTTAGGGTCTAACTTGCCCTCGATGGCGCAGCCGCAGCTATTACCTAAACTACCACCGCAGCCACAGGACTGGTTTTCGGTGGCTGTGAAGTTGATAGCTTGCTGGGATACTGCATTGGTATCTGTGGTTTCGATGACCTGTTTGAGTACCTCATGGGATCTTTCAGCATCAGCGGTAGCGCACAGCAGTGAGCGCAGTCGAATCTTGGCGGCACCTAAGGTGTCACCCTCATCGATCTTGAGCATGGTGTAGAGGCGGTGATTGCGCTCTAAGATCTTCTTCACCTGCTCCGAGGTAATAGCGTCGATACCGCAGCCAAATGACACTAGCTGTACCATCTCAGTGTGCTCATGCTCGATTACATATTGAGCGGCACGATAGAGGCGGCTGTGGAAAGCCCACTGATTGACCACATCTAACTCTGGACCGTGATTGGTCAGTTGGGCAATCGCATCCTCAGAGACAATAATAGTGCCCATAGAAGCGATCAGAGCTGGGATGCCATGATTGAGCAATGGATCGATGTGGTATGGGTGGCCACTGAGCACGATCAGTGGTAAGTGCTCTTTGTGGGCTTTTTCGATTTGCTCGACAGCCATTTTGCTGAGGTCGTAGTGGTACTGAGCCATGGCCTCACGCGCAGATAGAATAGCCTCTTTGATTTCCTTGCTCTTGATGCTTGGATCGATCTCCTGTACCGCCTTGATGATGGACTTGTCGACATCTAACAAGAGGTATGGAGTGTAGAGCTTGAGCTTTGGATAGAGCGCTCTTAAGTTGAGCTTCAGGGCCTCTGGATAACCACCGACCACAGGGCAGGCAAAGCTGTCATCATTCTCGGTAAAGTACTTCTTCTCACGTGGCACGCAAGGCATAAAGATGCGCTCGATACCGTGCTCTGCTAGGTAGGTTAAGTGGCCGTGAGCAAGCTTTGCTGGTAAGCACAGCGACTGCGACGGAATAGAGCTGTTGCCAAGCTGCATGATCTCTTTGGTGGAAACTGGACTCAACACAATGTTAAAGCGCAGCTTAGTAAAGAGGGCATGCCAGAATGGGTAGTGCTCAAACATATTGAGCACACGTGGAATACCGATGCTGCCACGGGTAGCCACAGCCACCTCAGGTGGTACTACCAAGGATGCAGCCTTCTTGGTGGCAGTTGGGGCTAATTGAAGCTCTGGGGCTGCAGCGTTGGCTACTTGAGTCATTTGAGCTGCTTGTGCAGCCTGAGCCTCTTTAGCAGCCTTGGCTGCCTTGGCAGCTTGTGCGGCCTTTGCTGCTTTAGCAGCACGGGCGGCAGCTAAGGCCTTTGCGGCACGAGCCTCTTGGCTTGTTGGCTCAGGCTTAGCAGCAGTTGCAGATGCAGCAGCGGCAGATGCTGCAACGGTAGCAGCCTCAGCGTTCTTGGCTTTGCGTGCGGCTGCGGCGGCTTTAGCAGCGGCGATGGCCTTTTCTTTTTGCTTCTGCTCTAGGGCTGCTTGTACTTCGGCTTGTGCCTCAGCTTCGGCGTGCTGGGCGCGCGAGAAAAGGATTGGGCGGTCAAAGAGTAGCTCTAATTTGCGATTGTAGAAGTTCTCACCATCAGCCTTTTGCTTATCAGAGCTGTGGAGGGCAAAGTCGCAGCGATTGCCATGGATATGCTTTTGACCTGATAAGAAGGTGTTCATGGTCAGTTGGCAGTGGTTGTTACAGCCACGGCAGCGGAAGTTGCGCACCTTGATCTGGCTTAAATCAAAGATCTCCTCTGGGAAGCTCATAGCGTGAGCTTGGTCTTTGGTCGTGCAACGCTCTTTGGCAATCAGCGCCGCGCCAAAGGCGCCCATTAAGCCGGCGATATTTGGTCTGATGACATCTTTGTGGATGTTGATCTCAAAGGCACGCAGGATAGCATCATTTAAGAAAGTACCACCTTGTACCACTACGTGATCGCCTAACTCCTCGCTATCATGGATACGCAGCACCTTATACAGGGCGTTGCGCACGATAGACAAGCATAAGCCAGCGGCTATATCGCCAATAGGGACATTATCGCGTTGAGCTTGCTTGACCTTGGAGTTCATGAACACTGTGCAACGTGTGCCTAAGTCGCATGGTGCCTTAGCCTCTAAGGCCTCCTTTACGAAGTCTTTGAGAGGTAATTGCAGCTGTGCGGCAAAGGTCTCTAAGAACGAGCCACAGCCTGAAGAGCAAGCCTCATTGAGCTGGATTGAGGCAATCACACCGTGGTCGACCTTGATGCACTTCATGTCCTGACCACCGATGTCGATGACGTAGCTAACTTCAGGATCAAAGGCTACCGCGGCTTTTTGGTGAGCTAAGGTCTCAACCTCGCTAAATTGGGCATTGAGTGCGGATTTGGCTAAATCAGCACCATAGCCAGTGGTGCAGATGGCGGCTATATAGGCCCCTCGAGGGAGGTTGGTGACTAACTCCTGCACCTTAGGCATGAGGTTCTTTAAAGGCTCACCACCATTGTGGGCATAGTACGAGGCGTACATGGTGTTTGCCTCATCGATCAGCACTAACTTAATGGTGGTACTGCCGAGGTCGATACCTAAGTAAAGTGGGCCTTGAGCTAAAGAGAGGTCACGGGTAGCAACTGTGTGCTGCGCATGACGCTTTACAAAGTCCTCATAACTTTCTAAAACGCCATAAGTAGCGTCCGCACCGCGTTTGCCATCTTCATGATAAGTCACAACAGGGGCTTGATCAGGGCTCAGAGCAGTGGCAGTGTTTTCTTGCTGGGTCTGAGTTTGATCTTGTGCCTGTACTTGGGCCTGGGCCTGGCCTTGGGCTTTTTTTACCTGTTCTGTGGCTGTCGATGTAGTGGCAGAAGAGGTAGCAGTGGCTGCGGCTGAGGCTGAGGCAGCGTCAGTGGCGGCAGTTGTGGCTAAGCTTGGAGCATCCTTTTCGCTAGGCGAAACTGAGGAGGTTGTTCCTGTAGTCGTGAAGAGCGGGCTTAAGCGGGCGGAGGTGAAGGTAGTCTCGCACTTGTGCAAAGCTGCAATGATTCGGGCTATGGATGTGGTGCCGTCTTCATCGCTAGCATTGAGGCTAGTGCTTGCAGTAGATGTGACAGAAGAGTTGACAGAGGATGTTACAGAAGGTGCAGCTGTGGTAGCAACGTCCTGCTCGTTGTTGCCGCGGCCTAAAGGATTTTGAGTTGAGGCGGCGTTGGCAGCATTGGCGAGGCTAGAGGCGTCAAGCATGATAGGTTCTCGGATAGCTGTACTCTCGCTGGAGGAATTAGATCGTGACCGCGCCGGATGGTGTGCATCTAAGCAGGGAGTAGAGGTTAAGCTTTGCTTTTGGAGGTCGTCTTTTAAAGCAGCACGAGCAGCACCATAGGCGATAGCGTATTGTGTGTCGTCGAAGTTTAAGAAGTGGGTGTTAGGGCTTTCAAGCTTAGTGATAAAGCTCTGCTTGAGCTCACTTAAGAACGATAATGGGCCGCCTAAGAAGGTGACGTTACCCGAGATCACGCGGCCGCAGGCAAGGCCCGAGATGGTCTGTTCACATACAGCATCAAAAACCGACTTAGCGATATCAGCTTTATCGATGCCTTGGTTTAATAAGGCCACGAGGTCAGTCTTAGCAAACACACCGCAGCGGGAGGCAATAGGGTAGGTCTTTTGAGCGTGCGAGGCTAACTCATTGAGCTCTGGAGTAGAGACGTTCAAGAGGGTAGCCATCTGATCGATGAAGGCACCAGTACCGCCAGCGCAAGCTTCATTCATACGAAGCTCAATGCCGTTGCTTAAGAAGATAATCTTGCCATCCTCACCACCTAATTCGATGGCAACGTCGACTGGCTCCTCACCACTTTTTAAGTAAGTAGAGGCTGCAATCACTTCTTGGATGAAAGGTACGTTGATACTATCAGCGAGATTTAAGGCAGCAGAACCTGTGAAGTTGACCTTGAGAGGAACATCATAGTATTCACTTAGCTTGCTCAACTCTTTGATGAGCACTTCAACTACCGCACTTTGATGGCGTTCATACGAGCGGCATAACACCTTGCCCTCGTTGTCTAAAAGCACGTATTTAGCGGTAGTGGATCCTAAATCAACACCAAGATAGTAATGAGTTCCAAGCTCTCTCATGCAAACCTCAACTAAAGCTAAACGCCATGTGCCTATGCAACCTACATATCTACAATTATGTTTGGTCTCACATTGCGTGTAAGCCTGTTCTGCTCAGCTTAAGACACCATTGTTTTAAGCTAGCAATACACACCTCAGCCTCCATGTTATGGCGGTTAGTGGTGTGCGTATTAGACTGGTTTTGTGTGCTAAAAGCTCTGCTGGTAGCCGAGCTGCACCTCGTACTCGTATGTGGTCAATGTGCGCAGGTGCCAAGTGCTGCTAGCTGCTAGCCATTAGCTGTTAGCTGTTCGCCGCTTACAGCTTTAGCTTTGCAGCTAGGATGCTGTAGCCACAGAAGTCATACCACAACTCTTGCTGAAGGCTTTGCCAGCTTTGGCCTTACAACTCGCCAAAACCGATGACATTCAGTCTGAGCACATTGTTTGTGAGCGGTATTATCGCTTGAAAAAGCACATGTTTAAAGGCCGGGAAGTTAGGCCTTCTCTAAGGTTGCGAGCATGCGCCTTAGTGCGTTTTGTCTAGTGTTGCCAGCCCTTGTGTACTAGTATGCGGCTTGCACCAATATAAGCCTGTAAGGACTCATCTTTATCGCCTACTACTAGTCAGACCACGCTCAAAAGGTCGTAAAAGTGGAGAAGACTAGACACCATTACGCATGTTTGCTCAACTTTTGCTCTCTTGTTATGCCTCCGATTTTGAGTCAGGACAGCCTGCGCAATTTTCTCAAAACACTACAACTTGTTGGACAAAAAGTACCTAAAAAGTGCATGAAGTTGTTTGTTTGTCCGCTTGCTCGTGTGGTCGCTTGTTCTCCTGTTCTCTTGTTCGTTTACAGCAGGGGCGTAGATTTGTGGCGAGAAGGTTGGCTCATTATTGCAAACGTTGGCGGATTACACCTGCACTCTTAATGCGGACTGGTGCACGCTTTAGCGCTTTAGTCGGCACGCGTGCAATTGGTACGGTACAATGAGGGGATGCTTGTTGCTTTACCTAGGTTCACTGCCAAGGTTATTTGGGTGTAAAGGGATGAGCACGGAGCCTACAAACGTTGGGGAGTTTTTTGTGCTTGAGGTGCGTCATGGCTGATAGCAAAGAGCCTAATAAGAAGATAAAGAAAGCTGTCATCGTCTCTAAGGTCTACCACCGTCCTGTTGGTGGTGCCATTGGCGAAGTTGCGGCAATTTTGAGGCGCAAGGGTGTTGAAGCTTACGTCGATCAGAATACGGCAGTGGGCTTTAACCTCGATGATGTGCCTATTATTTCGCGGCGCTCCATTCGCGATACCGACCTTATTATCGTGGTTGGTGGTGATGGCTCTTTATTAGGCGCAGCTCGCTCCCTTGTTGATATGGAAGTGCCAGTGCTTGGCGTCAACCGCGGTCACTTAGGCCTGCTTACTGATATCACTCCTGCTAATCTTGAGAATGCTATAGATAAGATCGCAGCTGGCGAGTACAGCATCGAAGACCGCATGATGCTTGATGTGCGTGTTTTTAGACGTGATGAGGACGGTATCGAAGAGCTTGTAGGTCAGTCCTTAGCGCTCAACGAGACTGTGGTGCACTCAGGCATCCTTGCACACATGATTGTGTGCCGTGTCTCGATCAACGGTAACCACATGTACACCATGCGTGCTGACGGCATCATTGTGGGCACTCCAACTGGTTCTACGGCTTACTCGCTCTCTGCGGGCGGCCCAATCATTGAGCCGCACTTAGACGTGCTCTCTTTAGTTCCAATGTTCCCACAGTCGCTCAATTGCTCTCCTATCATCCTGCCAGGCAGAAGCAGAGTGGAGATTGAGTTTGAGTTCAATGAAGATAGCCCCGAGTGGGTCAACGTCAATTGCGATGGGCAAGCTACCATCCGTGCCGACACTAAGTGCATTGTCTGTGTTAGACAGCACCACAACCCTCTGCGCTTAATTCACCCTGAGGGCTACGACTACTACAGCGTCCTCCGCCAGAAGTTAGGCTGGGGCCAGAGTTTAGTCTAAGCCTCCTGCTCGCATCTTAGCCCAAGCCCAATTCACAAAGACTTTGGGCTTGGGCTAAGATGCTGCTTCCCCTTTCACCTCTTTACTCTGTTCTCACAGCACCACGGTATACGTACACAGTACACGGCACACGGTGCAACGGCACCATGGCTACTACTACTACTGCGCGCGTGCTCTCTCTTTCGTCCCATTAAGGTTCACTTTTTTAGCGTCCTGCCTTTGTAGTGCAAAGCTTGCAAAACACCAATAGTTAGCCTTGGCTTACTCGGCGTGTAACATTTGGTGATACTGACGCTGAGGGGAAGTGGGTAGGGCATGCCGCAATCGAGGCTTCGTTTGGAGCCTATATGCAGTGTAGTGTTTGGTGCGTTGCGCAAGGTGCGAAAAACTGCACTGTTGGTGCCTTTGCTAAGTTATAGCGAAATAGATGGTACCGAGCATAGGATCTGAGAGTGGTTGAAGTCTGCTGCCTTTGCAGAAGCTTAATTTTAGGATGCTGATGCCTGTTAAAAGTATCAACATTCCTGCCTTGAAACGGTCATGCTAGCTGCAACTAGCATTGATGGGAAGCTAGCTGACCTAGGGCACGGTAACAGACATCAGCAACTCGTTTTGGTATATCCTATTTTAGTCGGTATCTTTCTATGATGCATATTTATTTTGCAAAGGCCGTTTTAGCTACTGCTGTGGTGGGCGCAGTTGCTGCTGGTGGTGAAGTTACTCTCTTAGACGGTGATTATGAGCTTACTAAGCTCGATGCCGCTGTCTCAGGTCGCTCTGGTGCCTTAAAGCGCTTGGTAGGTAGCTCTAAGGCTGTATTCCATGGCCTTGATGTTTACGCCAACTACCTCTACCTTGAGGGCTTTACCGTTACCACCAAGCCAGTCAACTACCTGCGGTCTTACGACCGAGGCTTGAGAGATCAAGCCTAAGTTGTCTAGCTTCAGTCCGTCAAGGGACGGACTACGTTGGTTGGGAAATAGGCACCGCGGGATGTAGATCCTAGTTCCGCGCTCTGCGGTTCGTGATTAAAAGCTCTGTCAGGTAGGAGCGGTGTTACGAACGCTAAACCCCTTCCAACATTAGCGAAGGATCAACACAGGTCGTGATTTATCATGGATTACGCACGACAATTTTTTTCCTTTGGTAGAATAAGGCTTCCAGCCCCCTAGCGGCCATTTTTTTAGTGA
>CALXYZ010000021.1 GCA_944393075.1 uncultured Anaerobiospirillum sp.
TCCTTGCGGCCACCTAAGCAGGTAAGCCTAAAAAATAGGCTCACTTGGAATGAATTTATCAAATCGCCCACTAGCTTCCTAGTTAATCGTGCAGCAGCTAATGTGCGTCTTTGTTTGGAGAGGGAGTTTAGCTCCATCTACATCTTCGATCTCAAAGGCAATACCAATACTATTGGCAAGGATAAGAGTGCCCAAGGCGGCAATATCATTGGTCATGATTGCCGATCTCAAATAGTCTTGCTATTTTTGGTGAAGAGCTATCAAGAGAAGCAGCATTGTCTGGCAGCTGGTAAGCAATGCCATGTCTACTATGGCTGTGTTAGAGATAACTTAAGCACTTTAGAAAAGCGCTTAGAGCTGGTGCAGTTGGGCAATATGCAAAACGCTGAGCTCAATGAGCTCGTTCTCGATGAGTATGGTGATTGGTTCAACCACCGCAATGCTGACTTCTCGCGCTTTATTTGTGCTGAGAGCAAGGGTAGCAAAGAGAACCTCTTTATCTTTTGTAACTCATCGCGCGGTGTTTCGACGTGTCGGGACTCTTGGGTTATTAACTCCTCTTTAGAGGAGTTGGCCGACAACTGCTCGCGTTGTATTTCATGTTATAACAGCGATGTTCAGCGTAAGAAGCTGTTTGATGCTACGACGAATGCAGGTGAACTTGATGCTTTCAAGACCACGCAAGATTCAAAGCTAATTAAGTGGTCGCCAAAATTGGAACGTCAGCTCAGCCTCGGTCGAGAGGTGCCAGAGTTTGATGAACGTTATGTCAGTGTTGTGGCCTATCGCCCTTTCATCATGCAGTTCATCTATCGTTACGATATTTGGATTGAATCCCCTCATCTGACGTATCAGCATTTTCCAGTACTTGCATCGTCATTGCCAAACAGCACCATTGTGACGGAGGGGCTTGGATCTAAGGGGGAGTTTGGCTGCTGCATGACCAGTGTGCTAACAAGTGCAGGCTTTAGTGGTAACAACCAATGCTTGCCTCGCTACTTATATCGTAAAGCTGACTTTGAAGAGGATTTTGCCTCTGGAGCTATTCCAGCAGTAGAGCTGCAAGACCTCAAAAGAGCAGGGCTTCATGGTGGTGAGAACTACGATGAGAGTGGCATCCTAAAACCGGTCATTGTCCACGACCATGTGCGCACAGACGCTATTACCAAAGAGGCTGTAGCGCATTTTAGACAAGCCTACCCCGAGGTTGAGGTACAGGCCATCACCTCAGAGGAGGTGTTCTACTACGTCTACGGCTTGCTGCACAGTGAGGACTACCGTCGTACCTACGCTAACAACCTGCAAAAAGAGCAGCCGCGCATACCACGGGTGGCAAGCTATGAGGACTTTTGTGCTTTTGTGGCCGCCGGCAAAGCACTAGCGCAGATGCACGCTTCTTTTGATGAGGAGGAGCCGTATTTAGGCTGTGAGCTCAAGACCCTCGGCGTTCTTAGCACACTGGAGATGGAGCACCCTAAGTATGCTAAGCTGCGCGACGGCTTAAGTGAGCATGCCCACAGCATGCTCAGCCAAGGCAAAGTTGAGGCTCACGCTTGCAGCACCGCAGCGTTAGATAAGACCGTGATCCACTACAACAACAACCTCAGCATCACCAAGATCCCTCTTGAGGTACAGGATTTTATGCTGCACAGCAAGCCGGCTCTCAATTGGGTGTTAGATTGCTGCAATGTCAGCGTCGACAAGGCCTCCACCAACCGCAATGACTTTAACGACTTGGTGCGCTTTGTGGGCGTGGATGCCAAGCAGTTTCACGCTGCCACTAAAGGCCGCTACCGTGAGGCTCTGAAGCATATCAACCCTAGCGAGAAGCAGTACTACTTGTTGCTGCTGATCTTGCAGGTGATCAATATCAGTCTCAAGACGCGAGACATCGTAAGGACACTGCCACCACTTACAGTGCACTCTCTTGATCGGGGGTAGCCATTACTGCGGCTGCTACCGCTGCTGCAATAGTGGTAGCAGTCGCAGCTGCAGCTGCAGCTGCAGCCGCAGCCGCAGTAGCAGAGACTGTGACGCCCACTTACAAGGTAAACAGCTGGGTGAAAGCTGAACGCAGCTTGGTGCTGGGAGCGGATTTAGTGCAAAACTCGTGGTTGTAATAACAGTGCAATTGTTGCTAACAATGTGATGCATACGTACAAAATAAAGAAATAGTGCTTCACTGTTATCGCAAAATAGTACACTATCAACCAATGTCGGTGGTTAGCTTAGAAGGTTAGAGCACTTGGTTCGGGACCAAGAGGTCGCGAGTTCAAATCCCGCACTACCGACCATAGCTAAGCTATGTTTCACATCTCAATCTTCCTCATGTTCAGTAGCTCTGCTCCTACATCCCCGTTGCTTTCCTTGTTTAAGCTCTGATCATGAGCCTGCTCCTGCCCCAGCCCCTGAGCCTGCCAAAGGTATACCCTCATTTGCCTTTCACTTTCCTGCTAAAGATGGGCGTAAAGGCATGTTTCATGGTGTATGTAACGATGAGCAGGTAGGTAGTTGGGTCTACAGAGCAGGGAAGATAGTGGTCGAAGGGAGTCAAGCTCAAGAGCAAGAGCAAGTGATGCTCAGCAGAAGCTCAATAGGAGCACAATAGAAGCTCAGCAGGAAGGACAAGCGTGGAGGTATGAGCGGCTGGTATGCTCCGACCGGCGGCAAAGCCGCGCGGTCGGAGGTGAGATCAGGTTAAGGCAATGTGCTGCTAACTTAGGCGCTAGGGTTTAACTGCACGAACTGATCGCGGTCTACCACTAAGCAGTCAATCGCAGCTGCTTTGGCGGCCTGAATACCAGGGAGACCATCTTCGATTACCAGACACTTATCAGCAGGGATATCCATAAGTGAGAGTGCCTTTAAGTAGGTAGCAGGGTGAGGCTTATGCTCGGTGACGTCATCGGCACTGACAATAAAGTCGACTAAGTGTGAGATCTGGTGGATAGCAAGGATGTCAACGACATTGATGCGCTGTGTGCCGGTACCGATGGTGACTTTAGCGCCACGGTCTTTAGCGTTTTTGAGGATGGAGAAGACTTGAGGAAAGAGAGGGACTTCGTTGATGTGGGCACGGTAGAGTTCAACCTTGCGCTTCACAAAGTCTTCAACCACACCGACATCGTTGCCCATAGCTTTCATATCGAGCACGATATTACGGGAGGAGAACCCACCGCGATCGTAGATGAACTGAGGCTCAATGGAAAAGCCATGCTCACGAGACACCTGCTGCCAAGCACGGACGTGCACAGGCATGGAGTCGATCAACGTGCCATCAAGATCAAAGATGAGTCCAGAGTAGCGCTCAAAGTCAACATTTACCATAACAACACAACACCAAATACTATAATCAGAAAAACGACAAACAACTGCTTTAGTATAGCCCGAACTTGCCCCTCAAACCGCTATGACTGTGTAAAGGGCGCATTAAGAAAGCACAGCCAAGACCAAAAGTAGTACACGCTTCCCATCCATCTAACACCCGAATCACCGTACCTCTAACCCACCAAACATCTAAATAGCAAGGCTAACGTCGGAGCAAACGTTGGAGCCAACACGGAGCAAACGCCATACAAGAGCCCGAAGAATAAGGGGCGGGTGCTGTCCCATGCTCCACGCCCAAAGTTCCACGCTCCGCGCCAAAGCCACCCAAGCGCAGCTTATCTGCGCTTGGGTAGCTTTGGTGGCTTGGTGGTAGGGGCACTGAGGTCAGCTTGGTGAGCAGGGATAGGGAGTAGTGGCGTGGGAGTAGGTGTGGAGGCAGAGGTGGAGGTAGGACACGGAGTTAAGAGGAAGAGTTAGGGGCAAGCTCTGGGATAATGCCCGCTAAAGTGCAAGAGGGCATTGTTTTGCATAACTTGCGCATCTGTGTCTGAGGTTGTGATAACCTGTAGCAAACTTGGCTCACGCCGGCTCAATAACTGTTTGGTTCTTGTTGCTATGCCGGTTGTGATGGTTTTGGATTTTTAGGTGCTAAACAGAAGTGGCGCGTGCTCATGAGCGAAAAAATGCTAACCTGCGATACCCTGATCATAGGAGCTGGCACAGCTGGCCTTGAGGCCTATAAAGCAGCTGTAGCCACAGGAGTGTCGTGCATTTTAGTGGAGTCGGGGCCTTTAGGTACCAGTGCCAAGCGCACCGGTGATACTCCAATGGTGGCTATGCTCGCCGCCGCTAAAAAGTGCCACAGCCTCTACGAGTTAGAAAAGTACGGTATCAAAAACAATTTTGATTATGTGTTGGACACTGATCATGTGCTCAACCATGTCCGTGCCGTGCGCGCTAAAGACACCAGTGAAATCCTCTCGTATATCTACCGTATCCCTGAAGATAGCCGCCTCATTGGCAAGGCTAAGTTCTTAGATGAGCACTCGGTGATGGTAAACGAGAGCCACATCGTGAGCTTTAAAACAGCCGTCATCGCTACAGGTGCCACCCCAGTGGTGCCATATGAACTCAGTCAGTACGGTACCCAAGGTGGTGTGTTTACCACCAATGAATTTTTTGATCTCGACCACTTGCCAAACTCGATGGCGATCTTTGGCTCCACCCGCGAAGGTTTGCAAATTGGCCAAGCTCTCTCCTACCTTGGCGTCAAAGTGGTGGTGTTTGGTAACCACAAAATCTGGGATTTAAGCGATGACGCGGTGATCGACGCCGCTTTAGATAGCTTTGAGCAGCGCTTTGATTTGGTGTTAGACAGCTACACCACTGCCATCGAAAGATCAGAGCATGGCTTTAGCATCTACTATCTGGACTCCAGTAATTACGAAAACGTGCTCAACGTCGACACCATCTTGGCCGCGAGCGTGCGCTACCCTCGCCTTGAGGGGCTTAACGTCCGTGCCTTAGGTTTGCGCCTTGATCGCCAAGGATGTATCAGTGTCGATCCTGAGACCATGCGCACTTCGATTGATCACATCTTTGCGGCAGGCGAGGTTACCAACCTCAATATGAGCACTTCACGTGCGCGCTATGATGGTAGAACGGCAGGTCTTAACGCCGCCCATTACCCTGAGGTCACCAACATTACGCCAGATTTGCATATCAATATCCTGCCAACCAACCCAGAATTAGCTCTAGTGGGCATGACCTACGATGAGGTCAAATTGCGCGCTAAAAACGGCCAGCCTTTTGTTTCCAGTGAAGTGCGCTTAAGCGAAGGTATGTACCGTATAACGCGCATGGAAGGTGGATTACTACGTCTTTACTGTGACGAGCGCACTCACAAGATCTTAGGTGCGGAACTTTGTATGGAGCGCGCTGGCCATATTGCGCACTTTTTAGCCCTCGCGATCAAACAGAACCTGACTATAGAGCACGTGGCCGAGATGAACTTCTTTAGCCCATCGTTTGAAGAGGTGGTGCAGCAAGCATGCTTGCAGGCAATGAAGAACCTAGCCCGCAAAGGCCAAGGATTCTACCCCTAGTTCCATCTCACCACCACCAGCAGCTGCCTCAGCACTACCAGTCTAACTTGCTGGTGCTGAAACTCAGCAGTTCAGATGCAGGCCGTGGACTGTCTGCTGAGCGCTGCACGTAGCAACGTGCAGCACTAGCAGTACGCTACGGCTTATGGACTTAAGATGGGTGGGGTGGTGCAAGTTGTTAGAGCGCAGCAAAGCGGCTTTGTAAACCAAGTGTCCTGTCGTGTTGAAGGTTTCTAGGGCGAGCAATGGTTCCGTGTGTATGGTGGTATGGTGGTATGTATGGGCTGTTGTGTGGTGATAGATTGATGGATGGAGCGGATCTGCTAAACTATCAGCGTTTTCACAAAATTTAGCTTTTTGCTATTAGGCTATTAGGTGAGCTGGAATGAGAGATATAGTGCTAGCCTCCAATAACATGGGTAAGGCGCGTGAGTTTGAAGCGATATTAGAGCCGCTAGGCTTTAAGCTACACCTGCAAAAGGAGTTTGACGTCCCTGAGGTAGATGAAAACGGCTTTAGCTTTATTGAAAATGCGCTCTTAAAAGCTCGTCATGCAGCCAAATATGCGCAGATGCCAGCCCTTGCTGATGATTCAGGTCTCTGTGTCGATGCCTTAGATGGTGCCCCAGGTATTTACTCGGCCCGCTATTGTGGTCACTGGGGGGATGATCAGGCCAACAACGACAAGCTCTTGGAGGCTTTAAAAGACGTGCCAACCCAAAAGCGCACTGCTCGCTACTATGTAGCCTTGGCCTTTGTGCGCAGTGCTACTGACCCAGTGCCTATCATTGTGACGGCCTCGTGGGAAGGCAGTATTGGTACAGTGCCACGCGGTAGTGGTGGCTTTGGGTATGATCCTCTGTTTCAGGTTACAGGTCGCGATCTCTCAGCGGCACAACTCCCACCACAGATCAAAAACTGTATCTCTCACCGCGCCCGTGCACTAGCCCTATTAGCAGCTGAATTCCGTCGTTACCACATTATCGAACCATCTATGTAGCGTAATAGCACGCCCACCCCATCAAGCTATTACCAAACATCCACCGACCACCTACCACTGATACTGTCTACCGCCCACTAACAGCAAACACGCTTAGCGTTGGTAGATGGTAGGGCGTTGGTGGAAAGAAAAGCTGGGAAAGATGGTAGGCTTTGTGACATAGCTGCCCTGCCTCCGTGCAGCGCTGCACCACTCCAAGCTCAACGCAGCCTTGCCAAGCAGAGCTTGGCAAAGCTGTGGGGGCTACAGGGCTCGGTACGTTGCGGTATAGCACGATGCGCCACGATGCGCCACGGTGCGGCAAGGCACGGCTAGGCGTAGCACGGGTCTCAATCACCTCTTTTTCATGCCGTTTACTTGCGCGACTATGCGAGGTTTACAGTGGCGATTACCGATCCTTATGCTGAGCTCAGCTCCTACCTCAAAAAACAGCAGCAAAAGCTGGTGCGCGAGGAAAAAGAGCTTGGTATCTACAAAGAGCAAGAAGCGCAGTTTGGCGAGGAAAACAAGGCCCGTGCTGCTGCTGCGGCTCAGGCTATAGTTGAGGATTTGGAAGAAAGGCGCAAGCGTCGTGAAAAGCCTGAAGACCATGAGATGATTGTGGAGAGGGAGTGGCGAGCACAGCGACAACAGAAAATAGAGGTCAAGCGCCAAGCGCAAAAACAGCGCAAAAACGATGTGATTGCCAACATCTATGCGACCAACGCGGTAGCCTCGGTGGAGGCTGTGAGCAAAGAGCTGCGTTTTAGGGCCTTAGAACAAGAACAGCAAGCGCAAAAAGAGGCGGCCATACAAGCCCAAGCTGCCGCCGCGCAAGAGGCGGCTATAGTGCGCACCCTCACCACTAAACAGGCAAGAGAACGCAAACTAGAGCAAGAGAAAGCTATGGGTATTCTCTCATGGCGTCAGAGCTATGAGCGTCGACCAAAAGAGCAGGAGATCCTCCCCGTGATTAAAAGTGAAGTGCCATTTCGCTTAGATGTGGGACTATATGTGCACTACCCATTTTGTGTCCACAAATGCCCTTACTGTGACTTCTTCTCGCTGCCAATTGGTGCTAACGCCTCGCGCGACCACGTCTATGTCGACTTGCTGATCAAGGACTTCAAGCTCAGAGCTCCATTGCTCCAAGGCCGCAAAATCAGCACCATCTACATCGGTGGTGGTACCCCAAGTCTATGCCCTGCATCTGAGTGGGCTAGACTTCTTGATGCTATCCAACCTTACCTCACCGCTGACGCTGAAATCAGCTTTGAGGCTAACCCTGGCACGGTGAGCAGTGAGAGTCTTAAAGCTTACAAAAATGCAGGCTTTAACCGCATCTCCATTGGTGTGCAGAGCTTTAATGATGAGGCTTTAAAACGCTTAGGTCGTATTCACAATGGCGATGATGCAGTATACGCTATCAAAAGCGCACAGCGTGCTGGCTTTGAGAACATTAACATCGACATCATGCACGGCCTCATGCGCCAAGATGCCTTAGACTCGCTAGACGACCTCAAAACTGCGGTCAGTCTCAACCCTACCCATTTGTCGTGGTACGAACTGACTTTAGAAGAGGGCACGCCTTTTGGTAAAAAGCCACCTAAAGGGATACCTGATGAGGACGTGCTCTATCGCATTGAGCAAACTGGCTTTGAGTATTTAGACAGAAATAACTTTGAGCACTACGAGGTCTCAGGCTACGCTAAGCGCGACCCTATCAACAGTGACTGCAATGCCCCATCCCCATGGCGCTGCCGCCACAACCAAAACTACTGGGTCTTTGGCGACTACCTAGGACTAGGCTGCGGTGGCTCCCAAAAGCTGACCTACCTCAACCCAAGCATCACCCCTGAACTTCTCGGAGCTTGGCTGCAAGAGCAGCAAAAGCAGCAAGCGCAACTAGAACAACAACCAGCCCTCAGCACAGATCCATGTGGGCTGTGGGCTACCCTTACCTCAAAAGGTGAGATGCTTTTAGACCTTAAGCGGTACCTCCAAAGTCACGGTCAGCCACAGCTTGCAGCTGAGCTGCTGCGCGTGGAGCGCCGTGATAATCCTGAAAATATGAAAGTGTACCAAGAGCAAATCGAGCGCGCTCAGGTACTCTTAGAGCAGGGTGTGGGCTATGCTGCCCAGCGTGCTAGTGAAGATGAGGACACAACGCTCAATAGTCATTGGGTGTTTAGTGATGAGCTGCCATTTGAGTTTATGCTCAATCGCATGCGCCTGTGGCGTGATTATATCGAGAGCAGAGAATTTGAGATGCACACGGGCCTAAATCGCGAAGTTTTGCGGGAAAAGCTGGAGCTGTTGCAAGAGCGCGAGCTGATTAAGCTTGATAAAGATCTAAGTTTTTCCATCACTGAGCATGGAAAATTGATGCTGAATGATGCTATTTACGAGTTTTTGTGAAACAATTGAGTAGTGGTAGACATGGCGCCTCTTAAGGGGGGCCGAAAGTCTTTCTTGAACAAACACAAAAAAAGACAGTTACAACTACGACAGCTACCAGTTACCAACTGCCAACGTCTGCTGCAATTGCTAACAGCCAACAGCTAGCGACTGTTAATACCCAAGACAAGTCCATGAGGGACAAAATAGGTGGTGTGGTAGTGCTGATAACTACAGCAGTAGTGAGTAGTGACTTTAGGAACAAGCTGTTATGGCAGGTGGGTACACCTAGAGATGTAAGAGGATGCATTCACAGGTCGTAACAGGGGAAATAGCTCTGGTACCACACCTCATAAGATAGGTAGTGATGACACTAATCGCTTTGGTCTAAGCCGTAAAGAAGCGGTTGTCGGTACGAATGGGAGTAAATGATTTGTGTGGTAGTGAGCTGTAAACACAAGCTCTGGTCAAAGAACAAACAACGCTAAGCTCAACAAGCTCCAGTTACACTCTGCAAATAACAGCAAAGATAGTCTAAGTGAGTAGCTGCGAACATAGAGCAGAGAGTAACTAAAGCAAGAAGCGACTGCTATTAGGTATTGATGGCATCTCAGATTGCAGTTTCGGTCACCACACAGATACAAGGTCAGAACACAACAACACGAGTAACAATTAAGTTTCGCTCCATCTCCACACTACTTCACTCAAGCTAGGATACCAAGCGAGATCGAGATACTTGCGGAACTTGCTGTAATGCAGAGCGCTGCGCTTAGCTGAGATAGCAAAGCTACGCTAAGCAAAGCGGATGCAACCAAAAGAAGTGAGGTGACATCACGCAGAATACAGGTCTATAGCGGTATTCAAGTTGGCACTAAACAAGAGCTAATAAGCATCAAACAGCGCTAAGTACACGCAAATGCTTTAGCTAAAGCACTGCTACAGCAACAGGCATAGCAACAGCAGAGCTTCAGCTATAGCAGCAACTACAGCAAAAGCAAAACAAAAAGAAACAGCAAAGCGATAGCGGCATACCAAGCTGCATCAACAGTCACAGATCAAGTGTCGTCGCGTCGTGAGTACATAGACGCAGAGAGCAATATGAGGTGGCAAGTGGGCCTCATAGCAGCACTTTGTAAGGATAATCACATGCCAAACAATTCGCATTACGCTGGGCAAGGCATTAATCCATTAGCAGGCAGAGCGCAAGCAGCAGAAGTGTTTGCACCTCTCCTGCAAGCCCCGCATGCCCCTAAAGGCCCAATTGAAAGCGATCTTAAAAGCGCTGTCTACGTATGTGCTGCCACGAAGCACTATACCTTTGAGCAGATGATTGCTGAGCGCAAGATTTTTGAACTCAATTTCTTATTGGCCTCGGTAGGCTATTGCGGCGACGTCAGCAGTGTTGATATCAACAAGGTCATTGCCCTGCTCCAAGAACTCGTTGATGACGGGGCTTTAGAGTACATCGGTCACAGTGCTGGTTTCATCGCCACCGCCTTCAAAAAGGAAGTGTCAGGTACAGTCAGCAGTGTCTTAATTAACCACGACGCTGACTTCAGCACCACTGGTTTCAGACTCACTAGCAACCTCGAAGACTATCCACTCTTTACCAAATTTTTTGTGATCCCTGGTGATAAGGTGGATGCAGTCGTCAACACTTTCATCAACTGCGCCTACGTCGTCAAACTCACCACCATGCGCACCATGCTCATGGGCGAGGCCGATTACAATAACCGTCTCTACTTTAGAGAGCGTGGCTTTAGTGCTTTTGATGTCCGCGTGACCCGTGACGGCGTGCCATTTAAGGCCGGCGACCTCGTAGTCACCGAAATCGTTGGCCGTAAGTCTGCTAACGTCCTGATTGTTAGAGCCCGTGAGGTCATCCAAAACACCGGCACCCTCAATACCTTTATCCTCAAGTCCGTGTTAGACCACAACCTGCCAAACACTTGGCCAGAGCTGGTAAAAAATCAGGTCAAGACTGTGCCTGATCACGTTGACAAGAGCGAAATCAAAGGCCGCGTTGATTTAAGAGAGCTGCCTCTCGTCACTATCGATGGTGAAGATGCTAGAGACTTTGACGACGCTGTGTATTGTGAAAAGGAAGGCGATAAGTTCCATCTCTACGTTGCGATTGCTGACGTCTCATACTATGTGCGCAGTGGTAGCGCTATCGACTCTGAGGCCTTAGAGCGTTGCACCAGCGTGTACTTCCCGTTCTACGTGATTCCGATGCTGCCAGAGGCCTTGTCGAACGGTATCTGCTCGCTCAATCCAAATGTCGACCGCCTGTGTATGGTATGCGACATGATCATCTCCAAGAAAGGTAAGATCGAAAGCTACGACTTCTACCCTGCCGTGATGAACTCGCACGCTAGACTTACTTACACCGAAGCTCATCAGATGATCACCCAAGGCACTGCCATCCAAGAAGGCCATGATAAGTGCATTCCATGGGTACAGACCCTCCATGAACTCTACAAAGCCCTGCGTAAAGCAAGAGAGGCTCGCGGTACTTTTGAGTTCGAGTCGACCGAGGTGCATTTCCTCTTTGATCAGCAGTGGAAGGTTAAGGGGCTTGAGAAGGATGAGCGCAATGAAGCTCATATGCTTATCGAAGAGTGCATGATCGCTGCCAACATCTGCGCTGCCACCTATGTCAAAGAAAACCAATACGACACTCTCTACCGTGTGCACCAACATCCAGATGAGCGCAAGTTAGAAAAGCTACGCGCCATCTTGTCGCGCTACGGTATCGACCTCCCAGGTGGTAACGAACCAACCCCACGCGACTTCCGCGTGGTCGTCGACCAAGTGGCCAAACTAGAGCCAGGCGTGCGTGACGTGATCTCATTGCAGCTCTTAAGAGCCATGATGAAGGCCAGCTACAGCCCAGACAACGTCGGTCACTTCGGCTTAGCCTTGGAGAACTACTCTCACTTTACCTCGCCAATTCGTCGCTACCCTGATTTGCAGATCCACCGCGTGATCAAGTACATCTTGGAGCAAAAGCAAAAGCGCGAGTGGGGCAAGATCGGTTCGCAGCACTATAGCCACGATGCCTTGGTGCTCTTAGGTCAACGTTGCTCCCAACGTGAAATCGACGCGGACAATGCTGAATACGATGTCGATAACTCCCTCAAGTGCGAGTATGTTTCCTCCTTCTTAGATGAGGTGGTCAACGGTACCGTCAGCACTGTAGACAAACACGGTATCTTCATCACCCTCAACGATTTCTATATCGACGGTATGCTCTCATCGCGCTATGTCGCGGCGATCAACCCAAGCAACCAAAGCTTTAGGGTGGACATGAGAACCGAGTATCACGTCGGTGACCAAATCAAGGTCAGAATTGTCAATGTCGACAGCCTCAACCGACTTATTACGCTGTTGCCGGTACAAGCTATGCGTAAGACGGATCTGGCTTTTGATATCGAAGAGCGCAAGCACAACTTAAAGAGCAGTGCAGTAGCCAAGCCACAGCCATACAACGAGGACAAAGAGATCTTCTTTGAGAAGATCAGCAGCTTCAGCCGCGGCCACAAGGCCAGCAACGCCGACAACATCACGCGTCCGCACCTCAACTACTCGATCGCAGGCGAGCTCAACCTCACCAACAATGGCGCCGCTAAAGACAACAAGACCTCCATAGCCAAAGCTTTAGAGCAAGCTCAAGCAGAAGCAGAAGCCGCGGCAGCAGCAAAGGATCAAGCAGCCCAAGCCGCAGCCCAAGCTCCAGCTTCAGAGCAGCCTGAGAAGCCAGAGCTGCAAGAGCAACCAGAGCAGCAAGAGCCACAGGACGCTGTAGCTTCAAAGGCTGAATCCAAGGCTGAGCTAAAGGCTGAAAAGAAAGCCACCAAGAAGGCCACCAAGAAGGCCACCAAGAAAGCTGAGCCAACGGCTAAGGCTAAGGCCAAGGATGAGACGAAAGCTGAGGCTGAGAAAAAGCCTGAGGGCGAAGCCGACTCTAAGACTGGTATCAAGCCTGAAGATGTGGATGCAAGTGCCAACGATGCTCGTGACATTGTTGCCGAGGTTATGAACGGCACTGCTGGTAAAAAGCGTCGTCCACCAAAGGCCGAGCAGCCTGACCCTCTGCTCCAAGACACTGCCGCTACCATTGATGCGGATTTAGCCGGCAATGGTAAGTATCCACAGACAGTGAAGTCGGGTAAGAAGGCTGCTAGCGAAGCTAAGTCTAAGGCTGAGGACAGTGCCGAGTCTAAGAGCAAGGCTAAAGATAAGAAGTCCAACGCTAAGGCAAAGCAAGATGATGCCGTTACCACTAAGGTTGATCTTGCAGATGGCGTGAAAGTCACAGTGAGAACTCGTGGCTCGCGCACCAAGGCCGCAGATGCCAACAAGATCGCAGATATTGCAGCAAGTGCACAAGATGCAGCTAAGAAAGCTCCAATCGACGTGCAACCTGCTACACTAGCTGATATCGCTACTGATGGTAAGAATGCCAATCAGGCAGCAGCTGAAGCTGCTACTACCACCACAACTGCAGCAACCACAATAACCAAGGCTAAAGCCACCAAGGCTAAGAGAACTAAGGCTGTGGTTGAGGGCAGTGATGCGATCTCAGCCGAGAAGAGTTCGTCTTCTCAAAGTTTAGGTGAGACTGAGCTAGGGGATGCCTCAGAGCGTGCAACTAAGGCAGCGGATGACAAGTCCACCCCTGTGCTTTCGTCTAATGAGGCTAATAAAGCAAAGCACAGTGAAAAGGAACTTGAAGCTATGGTTGAAACAACAAAGCCAGCTGATGAGACCGTTGTAGCAAAGCCAAAGGCTAAGAGCAGTGCTAAGGCTAAGGCAGCAACCACTACGAAGAAGTCCACCGCAACCAAGAAGACCTCTTCGCAGGGCGCCGCAGCAACTGCACCTGCAGCTACAACCACAACCACCGCCCAGGCCCCAGCAAATAAAGCTCCAGCTAAGAAAGCTGCCACCAAGGCTACTGCCAAGAAGCCAGCAGCCAAGAAAGCTGAAGCTCCTGCAGCTGAGGCTGCAACTGCTGAGAAGAAGGCTCCAGCTAAGAAAGCCCCAGCCAAGAAGGCAACTACCACTAAGGCCAAGGCAACTGCTGCTAAGAAGCCTGCAGCCACCAAGAAGCCAGCTGCTGCTAAGGTTGAGGCCCCAGTAGCTGAAGCTGCAACTGCCGAGAAGAAAGCACCAGCCAAGAAGACTGCCACTAAGGTAACTGCCACTAAGGCTACTGCTAAGAAGCCAGCTGCTGCTAAGGCTGAGGCCCCAGTAGCTAAAGCTGCAACTGCCGAGAAGAAGGTACCAGCTAAGAAGACTGCCACTAAGGCAACTGCAACTAAGGTTACTGCTAAGAAGACAGCTGCCAAGAAAGCAGAAGCTCCAGTAGATGAGGCTGTAACTGCTGAGAAGAAGGCACCAGCAAAGAAGACTGCTACTAAGGCAACAGCCACTAAGACCACTGCCAAGAAGACAGTTGCTAAGAAAGCAGAAGCTCCAGTAGATGAGGCTGTAACTGCTGAGAAGAAGGCACCTGCAAAGAAGACTGCTACTAAGGCAACAGCCACTAAGACCACTGCCAAGAAGACAGTTGCTAAGAAAGCAGAGGCTCCTGTCGCTAAGGCTGCAACTGCAGAGAAGAAGGCTCCAACTAAGAAGACTACTACTAAGGCAACTGCAACTAAGGTTGCTGCTAAGAAGACAGCTGCTAAGAAAGCAGAGGCTCCTGTTGCTGAGGCTACCGAAAAGAAGGCTCCTGCCAAGAAAGCTCCTGCTACAAAGGCAACTGCTACAAAGGCAACTGCTAAGAAAGCAGTGGCTCTTGTAGCTGAGGCTGCAACTGCTGAAAAGAAGGCACCAGCTAAGAAGACTGCCACTAAGACAGCTGCCAAAAAGCCAGCTGCTAAGAAGGCTGAGGCTCCAGCCAAGAAAGCTCCAGCTAAGAAGGCAACTGCCTCTAAGGCTACTGCTAAGAAGCCAGCAGCAGATAAGTAAGAGCTGATGTAGCAAGCAGCACAAGTTTTCAAAGGCTTGGGTTGCAGCCTGAAATGAATTCAACTACAAGGGGGTGAGGCGTAAGCTTTACCCCTTTGTTTTGCTTGAGAAAATCGGGTTTTTTGCTAAACTCAGCGAACCTTAACAGGATCGGGGAATTCAACTAATGCAAGTGCAAAAGAAAAGTCGCAACCGTGAGCTGGTGTATGGCATCAATGCAGTAGAGCAGGCCATTGAGACCAGCCCAGACAAAATCTTATCGGCTTGGGTGGTAAAGGGCCGTGATGACGACAAGCGTATTGGGAAGCTGGTACAGGCCTTAGCAAACTATGGCATTGTGGCCCAAACCGCTATGCGTCACTTTATTGATGAGAAGTGCGACGGTGGTGTCCACCAAGGTATCGTCATTGAGATGAAGGCTACTCCACCAAAGACTGAGCATGATCTTCAAGACTTCTTAGACGAGCTCAAGGACAAAGGCGAAACACCATTCTTATTGGTTTTAGATGGCGTGACCGACCCTAGAAACTTAGG
This sequence comes from uncultured Anaerobiospirillum sp., assembly GCA_944393075.1. Taxonomy (GTDB): domain Bacteria; phylum Pseudomonadota; class Gammaproteobacteria; order Enterobacterales; family Succinivibrionaceae; genus Anaerobiospirillum. Next base: position 15,322 of record CALXYZ010000021.1, read on the forward strand.
TGCAGCCATGCGCTCGGTGTGGGCAGCTGCCGCACAAGCTGTGATTGTTCCAAAGGACAAGTCTGCTCCATTTAGCCCAGCAGCCAGAAAGGCTGCCTCCGGCGCTGCCAGCGAGGTTCCTCTCTTTGCGGTGACCAACTTGGCAAGAGTCTTAGACGAGCTACAAGAGCGCGAGATCAAGATCGTGGGCATGGACGGTGAAGCCACCGATACTATCTACGACACCGACCTCACTGGCCCACTGGCTATTGTGATGGGGTCGGAGGAATCGGGCATGCGCCGCCTCACCCGCGAGAAGTGCACCGCCATTACCAAGATCCCAATGGCCTCGGGCGTAGAGAGCCTCAATGTCTCCGTTGCCGCCGGTATCGCCCTCTTTGAGGCCGTGCGCCAACGCCGCAGCTAGTCACTCACTGTCTGCCATAGCTATAGCTATAGCTATAGCCACAGCCATAGCCACAGCAGGAGCTTTGGCTACCACCTGATATAACCTAGCATAGGCAAGCAGTGTATAAACACTTGCTGACAAACACTTGCTGTTGCTTTGGCTGTAAAGACTTGTAAGACAAGTGTCAGCTAAAGCCTGATAAAGATCTGCACATTGCAGATAATGAGGCGGGTTTTTTTTCAGGTCTGCATTGCAATAACTAAGAAAACAGCAATAAAGCTATCACCTGCTCAAGCCACGCTATGCCTGCATTTACAGGAAACTAGTGGCAGAGAGTAGGGGGGCGATATGATGTAGATTGGTGGAGCGGGCGCTGCGCTCATGGTTTGTGAATTGCCCCAAAAAACGGCCTGTATATGGCCGTTTTTTTTGTGGCAAAAAGTGTGAACGCTATTGCAAAGTCTTTAGCTTTTAGTAAAATACACGCACTTCAGTCGCGGGACAGTCCAATGGTTGGATGTCACGTAAGCTTCCTTGTCTAAAATACGACTGAAATTTTAGACTTCTACCGTAAGGGGCATTAATTCATGCGTCACTACGAAATCATTTTCCTGGTTCACCCAGATCAGTCCGATCAGGTTCCAGGCATGATCGAGCGTTATAAGGGCGAGGTCGAGAAGTCTGGCGGTAAGGTTCACCGCTTAGAGGACTGGGGCCGTCGTCAGTTAGCTTACCCAATCTTAAAGCTCCACAAGGCTCACTACGTTTTAATGAACGTTGAGGCCGAGCAAGAAGCTATCGATTTCATCGAGAATAACTTCCGTTATAACGACGCTGTGCTGCGTAATCTCATCATCCGTACTTCTGGCCCAGTGACCGAGCCATCTCCAATGATGAAGGCTCGCGAGGATCGCCGTTCTCGTGATGACAACGACAACCGTGACAACCGTCGTCCACGCCAAGACCGTGCTGACAACGGCGAAGCTGTTGCTGCCGAAGCCTAATTGGTAAGAGGAGAGATTATCATGGCTCGTTATTTCCACCGCCGTAAGTTCTGCCGTTTCACCGCTGAAGGTGTGACCGAGATCGATTACAAGGATGTGGCCTTACTCCGTAACTACATTACTGAGTCCGGCAAGATTGTTCCAAGCCGCATCACCGGTACTAGCGCCAAGTATCAGCGTCAGCTCGCCACTGCCATCAAGCGTGCCCGCTTCTTAGCCTTATTACCTTACACCGATCTTCACAGCCGCTAAGCAACGCTAAGCGCGCAGGCCAAGGCCAAAGCCAGTCCTGCGCGGTTGCAAGGTTTAATGCGCAAGATTTAAAGGAATTTTTCAATGGAAATTATTCTGCTCGATAAGATCGCTCACTTAGGCGGTCTCGGTGACAAGGTAAAGGTTCGCAACGGCTATGCCCGTAACTTCCTGTTACCACAAAAGAAGGCTGTGTTAGCCACCGAAGAGAACTTAAAGAAGTTCGAAGCTGAGCGTATGATGTACGCTGCTAAGATCGCCGCTGAGTTAGACGCTGCTCAAGAGCGTGCTAACAAGATTGAAGCTTTAGGTTCCATCACCATTGCTTCTAACGCTGGCGACGAGGGCAAGTTATTCGGCTCCATCGGTACCCGCGACATCTCTGAGGCCTTAACCGCTAATGGTGTTGAGGTTCACAAGAGTGAAGTTCGTATGCCAGACGGCGTGATCCGTTCCATCGGTGAGTACGAGATCACCTTACAGCTCCACGCTGACGTTAAGGCAAACATCCACGTCGTGGTGATCCCAGCCAAGTAATCAAGGCTTAAAGCCTAAGACCTAATTACTTGCAATGAAAAAGGCTCGTTGGTGCCAACCAACGGGCCTTTTTCGCGTTCTAGCTCCTCTAAAGCCACCGCTAAAGCCCAAGACCTGCAAACTGCAAACTGCAAACTGCGCTATGCATGTGAAACTCTCCTTGGGGGCAGATAGCTGAGTCTCCATTGGCTGGAGCCCTTGTTGTACTTAAAACAGGTTAAATGACGACATGCTTTATGTGCTAGGTCGTGCTTTGGAAGACTACTTGTTGTGTGTCGTCACGTGGGTACGTTATAATCAGACCACCTAGTTTTTAGCTGGTCTGATATGAAATAACAAGGAGTTTGCATGGCTGTTGTCACCAATGAGTACCTCGCAAGCTTGGTAAGCGATCAAAGCTTGTGGGGTATAGAGAACCTCTACCTGCCAAGCCAGTTTGGCTTGCCAGATGTGCAGAAGAAGCTGATGAATGCGGCGCAGTCATATGGCTTCCCATTAGGCGTTAGATCTGAAGACGTGTTTGTGCTCTACGATGACACCGTTTTTGGCTCAGCCAAAGATGGCTTTATAATTGGCCGTCATGGTCTCTACTACAAAGAGACTTTCCAAAAGCCAGTCTTTGTCCCTTTTAACAACATGAAGATTACCTTCCTCAAGGGCAAATTCAACTTCGGCTTGGCGTCATACGCTCCTACTCAGATGAAAGCTGAGGCTAAATACGCGGTCTGTGAGTTCTTGCAGAAGCTTGCAGCGTTCACGCAAGACGCGGTGCTGCCTAACAGTGACGCTGATGCAGCCAATGATGAGCAGACTGTGCTGATCAAGAACCTACTTCAGTATGTGGCTGATAAGCACGGTGGTGATGGTGAGTACTGGCATGTAGGCAGCAATATCACCAACAAGCAGGCTGTAGGGGCAATCTCCAAATACGCGCATGGTATCAAGGTCGAAGATATCCTCTTCCTCTCAGATGACTCCTTGATGGGCAAAGGTGGCACCGGCCTTATCATCACAGCAAACAGGATCATGGCGCACGTGACCTTCGGTAACGACATCAACATCACCATTTCCGACTTGAAGTCGGCATATGCCTCAGGCGATAAGGTCTACGTCAACGGAACTGAGCTCAAGTTCGACATGAAGGGCATGGGTGAGGTTGCTTACTTCCTCAAAGCTCTACTTGCACTGAATGCTGTGAGACAAGACGAGGAACTGAACTCCAAGCTGGAGAGTGGCTATAAGACTGGTGACTTCACTGCGATTGAAATCTATCAAGAACGCGAGCGTGAGCGCCAAGAGCAGGAAAGACAGCAGCGCATCAAAGCGGCTAAGCGCAATGAGTTTAAGTCCGATGTGCCTAAGTGGGTGTACCAGTATGATGCGGTGGCTGAGCTAGTTGCTGATCTGAGTGAGCAAGACATCAAGTGCTCAACGTACCTCTCCTACTTTCGAGGCTTTCCGCTGGTGGCTGAGCACTACTTCGATACTTTCGGTATGTTGTTTGAGGCAATGCAGGCACCAAAGGCAAAGGAGGCTTACCACCAAGCCGTGCGCACCTTTGCTTGCAACATTCTGTCCTATGCCTTGCTGTATCCAAGAAGTGAGACTGCCCATAAACTGTATTTGGCAAAAATCGCAGATGACGACGACAAGAGCGATGTTTTCTACCAAACGTTAGATGAGAACACAGCCTTGCTGTACCATGAGCGCGCTATCTTCTCGCGCTTATCGACCATGCTGATGTTGTTTGGTAGCCTCATCCAGAACAAAATCAACGATCCACAGAAGAAGCGAGTGTACGAGTCTTGGCTCGTCGGCTGCTTCTGCCATATCTTCCTGCTACCACTAGTGAGTCGTTGGGTCAATGCAGCTCATAGATCAAATGAAAAGTCCTCTGGTGATACGCTCGATATGTTTAACACTGATGAGGATGATCTTTCCGAGTCTGCTATCGAAGACAAGATCGTTAAGGCCTATGTGTCGGCTTTGGAGATTTGCAATAACTCTACTAAGGGGATCGACTTTGACGAAGACCCTAATGCTATCTTCCACTTTGCTAACTACTTTAATGGCAAAGCCCTATTGAGCAACGTCAATGTCAGCATTCCTATCTTGTATGAGAGCAGCCGCAATGAAGGCGGAAGCTTCGAGTTCGATGTGGCCTACAACACCTACATCCACAACAATGAGGATGTCTACTTGGCTAGTGAGGCTTGTTTGATCTATGAGTTCTTCAACGAGGAGTTTCTTGAAGGCGAGCTGACCAGACTCATGAAGCACGCCCTCATCTAATATAAGGTAAGGTCTAAGGCCTTTGCCTAATAAAGCGCGATCAGCAGCCGCAGCTACAGCTGTAGCTGCTGAACTAGAACGCGCGCTTGGTCACAGAAGCTGAAATATTTTTGCTCCTCTGTGCCGAGCTAAAGTTTTGGGAGTACAATGACTCCATCTTTTGTGGGGGTATAGCTCAGTTGGGAGAGCTCCTGCCACGCAAGCAGGGGGTCATCGGTTCGATTCCGTTTACCTCCACCACGAAGATCACAGCGCCTTGATTGGCGTTTTTTTGTGCCTGCTGTATCCCCAAAGCCACGTTTTGGCGTGCTTTTCTCACACTAAGATCAAATTCACATGTCGGCATAGACTTGCATTGCAGCAACGCTTTTAGCGACAATACGGTCATCTAATTTTAGACTGCTGTGCCTAGCGCACAGTGCACGGATTCGTGGTCGTGCACAATTAATTCCCCATGTGTTGACATACATTCTTGTTTCTACTTAATCGTTCGGCCCTTTGTAGCCAATAGTGTAGGCTGATCGTAGTTAGTGGTAGTAAGAGGGGGTAGTTTGCTGCGTGCTTGGTCATGACTTCAGTGCACGGGGATAGCAGTCAAAGGCTGTGTGGGTGGTAACTATAGGTGATGACCGACTACAAATTCCTCTACCAAAATCGTATTAGGCCCTTTACCAAGTGGGCAGGAGGTAAGCAGCGCGGTCTGGCATCGCTTCTTGAGTACATGCCACGTACAGAGATCTCCTGCTATGTGGAGCCATTGGTAGGGGCGGGAGCCTTGTTCTTTTTGTTGCGTGCTAAGCGCAATATCATCAACGACCAAAACGCAGAGCTCATCAACACCTATAAGGTGATCCGTGACGACATTATGGGGCTCATCAACGTCTTTATTGAGTGGCCTTGCACCAAAGAGCAGTACATGTTGCTGCGCGAGTGGGATCGGCGCGAGGATTTCTTGGATGCCTTTAGTCCTACTGAGCGTGCGGCTCGCTTTGTCTATCTCATGCGCTTTGGCTTTAATGGTCTACATCGCGTCAATGCCTTAGGGCAGTTCAACACACCTTTTGGGCGCTACAACATCATCGGCAAAGAAGATCCAAAGTCACTGATCATCACCGATCTGCTGCGCTGCAATGAGTACCTTAATGCCCAGCACACCACCATCTGCAACGGTGACTATGAGGAGCTAATCGACCTCGTACCACCTCATGCCTTTGTCTACTTAGATCCGCCATATGCGCCGCTGTCTAAGACCGCTAACTTCACGAGTTTCAATCAAGAAGAGTGGACATATGACGATCATGCGCGCCTCTATAAGTTCTGTCTGAGCTTAGATCGCAAAGGCATCATGTTCATGCTCTCAAACAGCAATGTGCCCTTCATTCAAGATCTCTACTGCCACTTCCGCATCCATACGCGCAGCCTAAAGCGCAGCATTGTTGCCAAGACCTCGCACCGCAAGAACCTTATCGAAGAGGTAGTGATCTGCAATTACTAGCTCTTGCCTTGCCCTTGCTATCGCCATAGCAAAGACTTTGCTATGGTTAGACCACTGAAAAATAAGGTGGTTGCAGTTCTTGTAAGTGGTAGACCTGATAAACAATAAGGTGATATAGGTCTCAAAAGGAATATCCATTAGTAGTCGTAGTCATGGTTTGGCTTCTAGACTAGAGGTGGTTCATGAGAGTTGTAGGTGTAAGCAGTGGGGCTGCTACAGCACTTGCAGCGTAGTCTAAGTAAGGAGCTGCCCATGTCGGATACTGAGTGCAATGCCTTTGAGTGCTACCAACATTATGAGAGTATTATCAAAGAGATCATTGAGAACAAAACTGATTTCGCCTTTGTGTGCGAGAAGGTAAAGGAGCTGAGAGACTCCTACATGCCATTTGTCGTGCAAGACAAGCTTGGACTTACTATGCTGCTTACTACGGCAGCGCCACTCGCGATCTTCGCTATCATGGCCGACTCCAAGCTTCGTCCGCTGTTTTCGCAGTATGATTGTTGCGGCGTGGAGCTGCGCAAGATGACACGTGCCGAGGCTCTGACTCAGTTTAGCTCATTCCGGTTAGTGGCTGATTTAGACCCTAATGAGCTTGATGCAGAGATTGCTGATAGCTTCCGCGACAGCGATATTGACGATGATCTGGCTGATTTCGCTGAGTCGTATTTAGATCCTTGCAGTGTGCTAGATTCTAAGGGCTTTGACGAGTTCTTTGCCCCTCCATACAGCTGCGATATCGATGAGCTCATTGAAAGGGTTGATAGCACTTACCTGCATGTGTCTGAAGCTGATGTTGCTGGTGGTTCGCGCAAGTGGCAACAGCTTGAGGATCCTTCCACTAAGGTGCTCCTCCTAAAGGCTAGCAGCTACTATGACGGCTTAGTCGTCTCTGGTAAGGATGAGTATGGTCGCGATATCACGATCGACTTTGACGATGTAGCCACTACCGCGATTGTGGTTTATGGACTGAAAGCTAAGTGCGAGGATGGCGTGACCCTGTATTACGTCGTGATGCCTGATTAGCATTCCCTCCATTATTAGCATTCCCTCCATTTAGTGCCTCATGGTACAGGCGCTGGCTGTTTGTGGTGGTTCGTGCTCCCAAGCAGCCAGTGCTGATCATTACCCCTCCCAATAGCAGCATAGCTCTCCCGTTCACTTCTTCTCGTCCTATGGTCAAGCGCCACGAAAAAAGCTAAGATTGCGCAGCTTGAGGCTTACTTTGAGCAGATCTTTAGCTTGTGCTTTTAGCTAAGATGCTCTTAAAGCCAACGGTACCGCGGCGTATCTTAGGCTTGTGTAAAGCTCTTGAGGCACAAACTCGTTTTCGTTTCCACGGATGGTTAAATATGGAAGAAGAACACTACTTAGGCGAAAAGACGCAGCACGTCAGAGAAACGCAGTACATGAGCGTTGAGGTCACTGACCAAGACAAGCACGCCAATATGGTGCTTCCTGATAAGAGCCGTCTTGAGAATCTTAAACACGAGCTCAAGCTTGTAGCCTTAGACTTAGATGGCACTACGCTGCGTGAGGATAAAACCATCTCCACTCGCACCATCAAAGTCTTGGATAAGCTGCAGGAAAAGGGTGTAACCGTGGCTATCTGCTCTGGTCGTGCCCCAGAGAGCGTGACTGTCTTTGGCCATGCTATGCATTTAGACAATGGTCATGGCTATTGTGTCTGCTTCAACGGTGGTTCCCTCATCAATCTATCTGATATCAAAAAGGATCTCTACGTCAGCACTTTAGATGCTCAAGACCTCATTGATATTGAGGCTGTAGCCAGTAAGCATAAGTGTGCTATCCACGCCTACAGCACTCGTCGTGTACTGCTTACAGAGAGCAACATCAAGTTCACAGAGATGGAGATTGCAGCCTCAATGCAGCCATTTGAGAAGCTGCTATTCCCTAAAGAGGTCAAGCCATATGAGCGTGCCTACAAGCTCATCGCTGTGGGTGATGCAGAGAAGTTAGATGCCATGCGTGCTGATCTCCCTGAGGACTTCCCAATTCGCTTTAACATCGCCCGCACCCACCCAAACTTCCTTGAGTTCATGATCAAGGGCTGCTCTAAGGGTGTGACTTTGCAGCACCTGTGCGAGAAGATCGGTATCACCATGGACAATGTAGTCTCCTTTGGTGATGCTGAGAACGACATTGAGATGGTGCAGATGGCTGGTGTTGGTGTGGCTATGGCCAACGCCATGGACACCCTAAAGGCTGTGACCCCATACCGTGCCTATAACTACTTAGATGATGGTGTGGCTATCTACCTAGAGCAGCTCTTTGGTTTAGAGCCACAGATCTAAGAGTAAGATCTCCGCTACTTCTACTCCTTGCGGCCAGAGCAGAGCTCACTGCACATCGCAGCTACGCAAGCCTGCTCTGCTCTGACTGCACACAACTACTCCCTCCAATTGCGCATCTGTTTCCCTCTAAGCTCTTGCTAAAAAAGCCGTGGCATAATGTGCACTCAACATGCTGCCCTAAGCCCATAACTGTCGCATTGCTACTGCTACTGTGCTGCTGTTATGGGCTTAGAGCAGTTTAGTTTTCATCCATTGAGAGTTTAAGGTCAACTACCTGCGGTCTTACGACTGAGGCTTGAGATGTCAAGACTAAGTTGACTAGCTTCAGTCCGTTATGGAACGGACTACGTTGGTTGGGAAATAGGCACCGCGGGATGTAGATCCTAGTTCCGCGCTCTGCGGTTCGTGATTAAAAGCTCTGTAAGGTAGGAGCGGTGTTACGAACGCTAAACCCCTTCCAACATTAGCGAAGGATCAACACAGGTCGTGATTTATCACGGCCTAAGGGACTTGGGAGTACCCTTATAAGTCTTCCTTAATGGTGGTTGCTTATCTCCCCGCAACCTAATATCAACTGATTGATGGTGATTATGATAGATACTAGTTAATGACTCCCTTTTAGTTGCACTGCATGTGCATATGAGCTTGATGGATCAAGCTTAGGGTGAATAACCTCAAAACTCCGTCAAGTAAGGTGTGTTGGCCTCAGATACACCTGTATCACTCAAGGTCAGCTCTTAGTTTTGTGCTATGTCTTGTGCAAAAAGCCCTTAGTAGTTGAAAGCGGGCTTGAGCAAATGCAAAACCACCTACGTATTGACGAAGTATCGCTATAGGCTTATGTCTAAAAAGAATAATTTGA
>CALXYZ010000022.1 GCA_944393075.1 uncultured Anaerobiospirillum sp.
ATTCAAAATTCATATGAACTCTACTGGTGTTGTCTCTGCGGCCTAACATTTTTTTATAGAAATAGTTTACTACATCAGGTGTGTAATGGTGTGGAATGGTGTGGAATAGCGTGGAATAGCGTGACTTGTGCCTCATGGAAAAGCGAATCATCTTTAGCACTAAGTGCTTTCTGTGTTTCTGCTATTATGATAAGCATGTTTTCAGGCGCCAGCAGTAAAGGAACTCCAAGTGTCTTTGCAAAAAACTCCTTTCGATCACACCTATCGACAGTCGTATTTGTTACAGGCTGGGGTTCGTTTTGACTTCAACGTGGTGGATACCGTTTGCAACCGCAAGCTAAGTTTGATCTTCTATCTTGCTGTCATTGCCGCTTTGTTGCTCATAGGCTTGCTGCCTAACTTAGATGCAGATACGGTAGGGGCTATGGCTGCTGCCAGCTTTGATGGTGGTGGTGCTAATAGTGTGGCAAATGCTACTGCTGAGGCATCTCGTGTTGGGCATACGCTCAGCACCTCAGAGTTGTTTTACAGCATACTGCTGTTGCTGCTAGTCGCTTACATCCTCTTCTATCTCTTTCGCCTTGCCTACTATGTCCATCTCCGTTACAAGCTGAGACAAGACCATGCTCCTATTGCTGTTGAGGCCTATGCTGTGGTGTGCTTAGACCTCAAGCGCAAACCAATCGACTACCTCAATGCCGCCTTAGGTGTCATGATAGGTAAAGGCAGTACTTACTTTTGTAAGTACGCAGTAATCTACAAAGAAAGTGGTACCACGCAGCCACGTTTCTTTCTCACTGCTGCTCTACCTAGCAAAAAGCTTAGCTTTATTCCAGACCACGTGGGCTTGGTCTTTATTCATCGCAAAAAGCCACACCTGTACAGCGTAGACGACAAGTCCTCATATCAAACCGTATCAGAGCGTCGCCTCATCATCGGCAATATGCTGGCTCGTCCTGACAGTATGGCGCCATCAGAACCAGAGCTGATCGACGAGAAGAATCAGAACTCGCAGAGCTAACTGCGCTCACGAGCTCCGAGCTCCGAACTTACATGCCAAGCATGACTAAGTAGAACTAAGCCAGCGCAGCTGTTGCGGCTGGCTTGTTTGTCAGATAGCTAGGGGCTAAGCCTATTTGGGCTTAGTCGTTGACGATGGCGTATTCGTCTTCACCGGCCTCAAACACACGAGGATTGATTGGGAGCTCGCGCAGTTCTGGGCGTGATTTGCCTGTGATGATTTGGAATGCGCGGCGCATCTCTACATTGGTCAAACCATAGCGATAACGCCATGATAGGGAGTGGGGACGGTCTGAGAAGGTGACCTTGTTGACCGTAACAAAGCCTTGCTGTAACAGCAGGGAACCAAATTGCTTGTCTTGAGGGAAGATATCCACTTCCTCTAAAAAGAGCTGATCTTGGCCATCCTTATCAATAAGCCAGTTGAGATCAGGTTCTTCCTCATCAATCGCTTTCTGCACAAAGTTATAGTTGTTGTCACAGCTGTAGGCATAGAGCGCCCCGTCATTATCAAGAGCACGTGTAACCGACAGCGGACACAACACCTTGTGCATACTGTCAGAAAAGACAAAGCCACCATAGCAACGCTCTAGGGTATCGAGGTATTCACCTGCGGTAACACCTTGTTGCGGGGCAATGCGAGCTAAGTCTTCGCTGTAGTACTTCTTGATCTCCTCTACCGTAAATCCCATCAGTGTGGCCGTGGTGTCGCAAAACGACAAATCAACGACATGGGGTAAGCCCTCTGATTGATTGTTGGAGAGGGCAAATTTGACGTGGCCAGCTAAGAGGCAGAACTTGACGATATCTCCCGCCTGACGAAAAGCGTTGAGCATATCAAAGTACAGCACTAAAGCCTGCTGCCTTTCGTTCTCATCAGGGATATTGCCGATGGCGTAGAGTGGGGCATCGTAGTTGTCAACAAGGATCACCACCTGCTTGTCTTGGTTGATGCGGCTGATCTCGCGCAATAGCATCAGCATCTGCTGTCGTAAATCAGTGGCGACTAAGGTGCCTTTGATCTTGACGTGGTGCTCCCAGATCTGTCGTTGTACCGTGTCTTGCATCACCTGAATAAAGCTGTTGAGGTTGTTTGCTTTTGGGTTAAGGAAGCTCAAGTGCAAAACAGGGTAAGTACCTAGCTCATCTAAGTACAGAGAGTCGCCAACCTTAGATTGCAGATGATCCATCAAAAGATCATCGCGGACTAATAAGGACTCAATGGCTTCGTTAGTCAGCGAGATACCAAAGCCCTTAGGGCGGATCAGCATAAAGAAGTTTTGCTGAGGTAGACGCGGCGAGTTCTCCAAAAAGGAAATAAAAGCTTTAAGCTCATCTAGCTTATTGATGTAGTGGCGATCGGAAAACACCACCTCATGTAAGTGTAGGTTATTGAGCGTGTTGACTGTACTCATGACGCCGCCATGTCGTTGTTGCTGTTAGTGATGGTCAAAGCCTATGGGAGTGGGCGTAAACGCCACTCAGATTCAAAGGTTCAAAGATCCACAAGGCGCAATGTGCTCGCAAATGTGGTTGCAGCTGTACGTGTGCGTGTACGTTGGCTGATTGCCGTTGCGACATCATCTTAGCGCAAGGGCTTTGTGGCTGCCACTGCAAAAGATGGAGCAGTGTAGGTGGAAACGGAACAGGAAAAAGAGGGTGCAGCGCAAGCTGAGAGCTGCAAGAGAAAGTAGGGGCAGGCGATATGACATGCATGTATGTGAGATTGGGCTTTTGCTTTGGCCGTGGCCTTACCCTGCTGCTGCGTTTTATGAGCCCAGAAACGAAAAAAGAACGCTTAGCGTTCTTCTCTGGCGGGGGTACCTAACAACAATTCGATACCTTGTAACTCAAGCTTGGCTGCTTCCTTCCGGACCTGACCAGTTGTCCCAAGCACAAGTATGAATGTGCTAGGCCCCCATATCTAATGTGGGCTCATCATAATAGATTTAATGTCCTGTTGCAAGACTTTTGGCTTCTTGCGACGAAAAAAGCCTGTGCGCGGGCTATGTTTTCACCACATAAACGATGGTGGCCTATGTTAGAATGGCGTGCCTTTGGGCTTTTATGGCTCAAAGTCGGATCCTGTGATCAAGATTTTGGGCGTTTTAGACGTCTAGGCTGGTTTTCACCTAACCTAATCACCTACCGTGGCTCAGAACATTTATCCTGACTCTGGAGCCGCATATAGATAGGAGTAGCGGAGGAGCGATGGCAAAGCGCAATATCAGTGGCATCTTTTTGTTAGATAAGCCTGAGGGGATTACCTCGTCGACGGCCTTAGTGCGGACGCGTGGCATCTTTAAGGCACAAAAAGGTGGACATACGGGCTCGCTTGACCCATTTGCCTCTGGCTTATTACCGGTGTGCTTAGGTGAAGCTGCTAAGTTCTCTTCCTTTTTCTTAGAGGGCAACAAGCGCTATGAGGCTGAGGCTACATTAGGGCGCACCACCACCACCTGCGATCGTGATGGCGAGACCGTGTTAGAGCGTCCTATTGGTGATGCTATGGAGCGCTTAGAGTCGGTGTTAGAGCAGTTCCGCGGTAAGATCACGCAAGTACCTCCTATCTACAGCGCCGTAAAGGTCAATGGTAAGCGCCTCTATAAGTATGCCCGCCAAGGACGTGAAGACGAGGTGGAGATTCCTAAGCGTGAGGTAGAGATCTTAGAGCTCAAGCTCTTAGAAAAGGGTGAAAACACCTTTAAGGTTGAGGTCTACTGCTCTAAGGGAACCTACATCCGCTCCTTAATTTCCGATATTGGTGAGGCTTTAGGCTGTGGTGCTTATGTCTCGCAACTACGCCGTACCTTTGTTGAGGGTTTACCTCAAGGTACTATGCACACCTTAAAGGAACTGCAAGATATTGCTGATAGCCGTGAGGATCGTAGCGACTTTTCGCAGCTTGATGCCATGCTTTTACCTTTAGAGTCGGCCCTCTCTAACCTACCAGTGTTAGAGCTGCCAGTGAAGCTTGCCGATCCATTAAGCCACGGTATGCGTTTAGGCCCAGACTTTAGTGGTGCCAAAATGCCAGAGCCAATGGTCAAGCCAAATGAGCTGGTGCAGGTGCACTGCCATGATGTCTTCTTAGGCGTTTGTTACTTTGACGAGCACAACAAGTTGATCCCTCAGCGCATGATGGGGCCAGAGCACATGGCCGCTCTCTTAGAGCGCCTCAAGAACGAACACAAAGCCTAAACAAGGCCATCGTTTAGCTCGGCTCGCGCTACGTGAAACGTAGCACGAAGTACGCTGCGCTTAGGCGTCTGCCTTGTTCCCTGCAATATTTCCCTCGATGCGATCTTAAGCTTGGTTCTTGATGAGTCTGAAGAGCAAGAAGACTACAAAAAACTTGAGATCGCATGTACTGATCTTCTAGGGGCTATGGATACAGTTACGGCTACGGCTGTAGCTTTATCTGAGCCCAGCCCACCTTAGTGTAGAGCTCCACTTCCCCATTTATCTTTTTCCTCTTCATTGCTCCAAGTGAGCTAAAGCGTTATTCATAGCCATTTTTTCAAGTTGGCACAAATTTGCTTCACTGTCGTTTTATTCCTATTTTTGTTTAGTGATGGCTTTTGTGAATCAACATACGGTCTTTAGATAAGGTAATTAAGGCAGGACACGGTTTTCTTGGATTTTAGATGCCCAAAGTTAAGGCAAAGCTTGGGAAAAATAACGAGCTGTGCGTACAGCACAAATCAGCCTCTAGCCCTTGTGCTATAAGGAATTACCACCTGTATGGTCATACTTAAGCAGCCTCTTTTAGATGCGTTTGAACTTGTACCCCCGTTTGCTGTACGCACAGCTCGAAAAATAAGGCAGATGTTTTGTCAGCCATATTGCTCTTAAGGAGTGGCTAGCCTTCGTGCTTTATGCTTGGTCTTATCGTACAAGTGAAGCCTGTCTGTTAGTTGTGATCTGCTATATTAGCTGCCTAGGACGGAATAAATTTGGGGGGTTGCTGCGTTTTTGCTGTACCAGTTGTCCTGTTAGATCTAGTGCTCTGAATTGATGTCAAATGTTCGCGCTGTCTTACGTGAGTTTGAGCCCGAAATAGCTTTCTTGCCAACTCTTTTGAGCCGTGTTGGTGCGCTCTTGCCTGCCGTTAGATGCTAGGCTCACATTTAATGTAAGATGTGCACGCGCGAATGATGGCACGCCTAGGGAAAAAACTCAGATTTTTGCTATTATTGAGGCGTAGCTACAATATCTAATAGCGTTGTGTTGCGGTGTAGTATGGCCGCTAGAGCGAGTATCAAGCATTAAGCATTATGTTGTCGCATACTGACTGTTTGGTCTGTAAATCTTTGATCCGTTGGTCTGATGTGGTGCTTCAGTTTGCGATTACAGGCGTACTGCGTAATGCGCACTGCGCATCGTGCGTGGATGATGCGAGCTGCTTGCTTGTGTAACGGTTTTTGTTTTGTTTTGCGGCTAACATCAAGATAGAGCGGTGGTACCGCTCGTTGCAGTAGTGCTTAGTTGTGTAGGTGCTGCGTCGGTGTTGCGATTTTCTGTGCTCATTTGCATGCTTGTGTTTAGAGGCTGCTATATGCTGTGTGCCCCTAATTAACCAGAGTACAGAGCTCTTGATGTTTGGATGTGGCTTAGAGTGACGAGGAGTGAGTAACGAGTGACCCTCGTTCTTAAGCTGAAGCGGAGATAAAGCCTTTTTGCAGGTGCTTGTATGTTAAAGCGACCTGCTGTCTGCATATAGGTGCAAACACAGACGAGGACAATCCCAAGGCTGAGTCTTTACTTTGTTTTTGAGGCAAACACCGATGGTAAGTAAACTTTTGCAGATCAGGAAGATCAGCGACCTTACGCGCATGTGCCTACTGCCGGTCTTGATCTTATCGATCTTCTTGTCTTTTTACTTGTACATCGACATGGAGAAGATCCATAACAAGTCTCAAGAACTCGTGCAGCGTGTCATACCTCATGTACTAGACACGCAGCAAAGTGCCATCAATCTCGTGCAGCTCAAGCGCAATATCGAGATTATGAGTACTGCCCCTGATTTACAGCGCGCTCGCCAAGCCTATGTTGACATCCGCACCATCGTCAACGAATCAGACCTCTACGAAAAGCCTCAATTAAGCAGCAAAAGCCAAGATATCCTTTTTGAAGTCAACCGTTTGTGGAAGCTGCGTTTGCAGTTAGATGAGATTAGATCCAATGTTGTGGGCTCGCTCCACTTCATGGATACTTTGATGTACCTCATCTACACCGAAAACCCAGTACTCTTTGCGGATCTCAGCCGCCATAGCAGCAGCTATATCGAACTTTATAAGATCACGGCCATTACCCGTGACTATAAAGCTGAGCATCGTTTCTACTACTCATGGCTTGCTCAGCGTTTAGGCCAAGATGTGCCTTTAGCACCAAAGCCAAAAGGCTTAGATAACGTTGTTTCATCTTCCTCTTTTAATGTCACCAGCCCTCATGCTGAGCATGAGCAACGTGTCGTTGCCGCTGCTGCAGCTAAGGCAGCCGCTGCTAGAATCAGTGGCTTTGATGCAGCTACTGCAGCAACCAATACCCAAAGCTCGCCATCAGCTCTTGCTTCTATTCAGCAACAAGGCGCTATCAGTGATGAGGAGTTGTTGCAGCAGGCCAATATGGCTTTAACTGGTGCTTCTACTTCGCAGCAAGATGCCCAAAGTGTTGGGGCTTTATCGCCTTCTTTAGCCGAAGTTGTCAGTGCAGATAACACTGAGGACGCAAGAGGTGCTCGCGTCAATAACAGCTCCTCACAAGGCTCAGAAGCAGTTACAGACGCAGCTACAGAAGCAGCTGCAGATTCTGCAGATTCTGCTGTTTCCTCTGAGACTACCACTGCTTTCCCTCATGCTGATATCAATGGCATTGAGTATGGCGATATCAATCCAAGTACTGCTGCTGCTTTGGCTGCTATTCAGGCTGATAAGGATAGAGAGGAAACAGAGCGCGCAGCCAGAAAAGCTCAGCTGCCTCCAAGCTATACCTTTGGCTCGGCTGTGAACTCGACTTCTGCTCCTGTGGTGTTAGATTCTGATATAGAGGCCGCGGTTGCTTCAAACTCGCAGTGGCGTCATGGTAGCAACAAGCACGCGCTGCAACTGCTAGCTGATTACAAAGATGAGCTCAAGCGCTTTGTGCCGATGTGGAATCTCTATTTAAAGATTCAGCACGTCTTTTCTTACGACGCCAACTCTATTTTGCATGAAGTAGACGAACTCTCCGATAACTACGCCTCTAACGAGAGTTTATCGCTGCGTAGCGAGCTTACTGAGATTTCTGCCTTAGCCTCTGAGATGAAGCCTATGGTCATGGTTACCGTTGGTTTCTGCTTGGGTGGCTTCTGGCTTGTCATCTTTATCTTTAACCGTTACATCATCACACCGCTCAAGAACATTGCGCGTATCTTGATCCAGTTTAGGCACACCAAGAATATCAACGTCAAAGATAACGAGGCTTTTTTTGCGAAAGACCACATTAGTGAGATTCGCGAGATCATTGATGTGTTGCCACAGATCTTTGCTGACTTCTATACCATCAAAGAAAAGAGCTCGGTGCTCAAGCAGCGCTATGACGAGTTAGTGGCACACTCTAAGTATGATGCTCTCACTAAGGTGCTCAACCGTGGCAGCCTCAATGAGCTCATCAAGAACGTCGGCTCTAACACTCCTGCTAACTTTGCAGTCTTGATGATCGACATCGATTTCTTTAAGAACCTCAACGACACGATGGGCCATCAGCGTGGTGATGAGGTCTTGTTTGCTGTAGCACATACCATTCAAGGCAATTTAGCTAAACGCGATATGGTCTTCCGCTATGGTGGAGAAGAGTTCTGTGTCATCTTAAATGAGATCACTGCCATCAATGCCTTCCGTGTGGCTAAGCGTCTTTGCAACACCATTCGTGATCTCAACTTGATTAATGATGGTGTACCAAGCAAGATCGTCACAATCTCTATTGGTCTGAGCATCGTCACCACGACGGTTGGTCAGTTCAGAGTAGAGGAGATGATTGCCCAAGCCGATAAGGCGCTGTACTTGGCAAAGCGCAACGGTCGCGACCGTGTAGTGGCTTGCCCACGCAACATGGTATTTGCCAATGCTGACGATGAAGAGGAAACAGTCGATGGTGCTGCAGTTGCTGCCGCTTCAACTAATGGCAACAGTGGTAGTAGCAGCAGTAGCAGTAGCAGCAGTGCTAATGCTCATGAAGGTGCTGCTGACGCCGCAGCCACAAGCGCATCAGCGTCTGTAGCTCCAGCTAACACTAGTGAGCAAGATGTAGTTTTGCCAGAAAGCTACTCTCACGAAAAAGCTGATGGTGACGCCCTTGCGGGGCAAAGTGCCGAAGAGGTTATTGCCAGAGCCAAAAGCCCAGTATCTGCTGAGGTAGCAGCTTGTGCTAAAGCTACAGCTGAAGCAGTGGCCACCGAAGCAGCAATTGCCGCAGCTACTATTGCCGCAGCTGAGGCTGCAAATGGAGTGCATAAGGTTAAGGCTAAGGCTGACGGGCATAATCAAGATGACCCAGATTCTGGTACAGAGAGCGCTGCTAATGCAGATGCTAACGTGGAGCCACATCGTCCAGACGAGAATAGGGTCAACATCCTAGACGATAACAGTGCGGAAATCTCCTTTACTGCAGCCGAGCTGCAAGCTGAGCGCAAATTTAAGCAGCAGGCGCTCTTACAGCAGGCTTTTGAGGATGCAGCCATCGATAGCACGAATGCTAGCAGCAATCTCTCGGCTTTAGAGGACGATGATAGTGATAGCGAGCAAGCTGTACGTAAGCGTGCTCGTGCTGTTGCCCGCGCCAAGATTGAAGCTGATGTGCAAGATAAGGCTAACGCCCGCCGTGCACGGCAAAGGCAAGCAGCTGCCGAAGAAAACCACGTGGTAGATGAGGGTGATGGCCTTTCGGTGTATTTTAAAGCAACTCGCAGCAGTGGCAGCCATACAGATCATGCCTACGATGGCAATTCTGAGAGCGTGAAGCGTGCTAATCACAGTGGTAGTGGGAGCAAAAACGTACAGGCTCTAGGGCAAAAGACGCCCTATGACCAAGCTATAGCTGAGCATGAGGCACAGCAGGTACAGGCACAAGCTAAAGCTACTGCTAAAGCGACTGCTAAAGTTACAACTACAGCCAAGGGTGTGCATGACTTGCCAACACTAGTGCCAGTACATTTAGTTGCTAACTTTACTAATGATGCTACCGCCTTTGATGAGGATACGTCGCATCCTGCTGAAGCCACTAAAGCCACTAAGGATACCAAAGACAAAACCGAAGCTGCTATGCAGTCCACACGCGATACCACGCACTCAATGCGTGATAGCGATGAGGGTATCAATGATGAAGATCGCGATGCCTATCTCTACAGTGCGATTTACGGTGACAAGAGCAAGGTCGGTTTGGGCAGAGATCCTGACGATCCAAAATTAAATACCTTGTATGCTGCGCAAGATGAGGCTGACGCAAAGGTGCGGTTAGTCGCCAATGGCGATCAGGCTGAGCCATCTCCTGAGATGCTAGAGCAGGAGCTTGCGTATTTAGAGGCTATTACCGCTGATACTCAAGAACCAGCTGTAACCGCGGAAGCTGCGGCAACCGCTGTAAAGGGCTCTGATCACAACACGAAGTAGGAGAAATCTTGCGGTTAGTTGCGGTCGACTTTGAGTCGATGCGGCGCGATGTCGAGCCGATACATAACCTTGTGTTTATGGGGTTCTTGTCCTATTAAGGGATTTGTAATACAAGTTTAGAGGCCAAAAAGCGGTGGTGCTGACGCGTAAAAAGCACCTTTTTGCGGCTAAAAACACAGTGCTGTGGCGGTGTTTGGCCGCGATGGCGCGTAGCGAGCGCAATTTTTCGCAAGTAAAGTCTACTTTCAACAAAGATGCGCATAAATAAGCGGAAATCTGAGTGAAAAAGCGCGATTGGGCAAATGCGTAAGAGTACTTTGCTTTGACCTGCTGTGAAACAGTAAGGTGCAGCAAGGAGCAGCAAGGTGCAGTGTTTCTTGGAAGGCGGCTATATGTAGCGTCTTAAGGAGCAAAGCAAAGAAGTTTACTTTGTATCAAAGTTGTGCATGTGCTCTTTTTTAGGGCTACACTTCGCCAATATTTGTCTATTTAGATACTCAAATATTATGGTGCAAGATATGTCCGTTCTTTGAGTGATCTAGGCGAACTATCTTGCCTACAGAATTGGAGTACAAGAGAAAAAGAGCGCATATCAAAGAACACTCCTTGTTTGTACCAAGGCTGAAAACATGCCTGTTTGAGCTAGGATACGGCTGTTCAATCTGAACCTGCCCTGTAGGAAGTGTGCAAACTCGTAAACGTTTGCACAAATGATTTAGTCACTCGGTTTTCTGCAATTTTTGCAAAGGTAATTTGAGCAAAGCTAGTATTTATGGGATTTGTGCATGGTGCTAAGACCATATTTTTTGCAGCTCGCATAGTGACAGCAACAGCTTTTGTGTTACACTAAATTAGCATTAATCCTCAGACTTACCTAAACGAAGTTCCTTAGAGCAAAGGCACTTGTTTAGGCTTACCAAGTTCCAAACGCCTCCGTAAGGCATTGGTGCTGGTGCTAAAAGTAGAGCTTGCTACGCATCTGGCTGCGCATCTGACCACGCATCTGAGATGCCCTGTTCTGTGGTAAGGACAATGGAAGCAAGTTATAAAACGGCTGATCTTGGGTAGGGTAAAAGTATGGTGAAGCCAAGGCTGCATTGCGCGTTAAGTGCAAACCTTTGCAGACAATACAGTCATACTTCTACACTACGCTGCTCAGACGTTGGCACCAAGCTGAAGCGGTGGCAGATGGCATAAACATCCCTCGGTGGTGAATCAATACTAAGGAGTAAACAGGCTAAGCGATTAGCCTGCTCGTTTGCTACACCTAAAGGTTGACTCGTAGACTAGATAACTAGGTTACTAGCCTACTAGCCTACAGCTGGTGAAGGTCGAGTTCGAGCCATGTCTGGGCTCAGAACGCAGCTTTACGGCCTACAGCCTATGGTTTATTGCCTACGGCTTTACAGCTTTTGGCTGTAGCAGAGAGACAAAATTAGTAGTGATTTGTACTTGCCTCCTTGCTGAGACTGGCGTGAGCCACAACAGCAAGAGAGCGCACAGAGTAACGATCATAAGGCATTAGGTTTACAAGATTGATAGAGCGTAGGAGTACTGTTTCTATGCCACAAAATATCTTTCTCCTTAATGCCACGCTTAGGCAAATACAGTCGTTTGCCAGCCGACGGATGTGAAGAGAGTTGTGCTACATAAGTAACGGAAAGAGGATAAGATAGCGCTTTTAGGCGCATCTAACTCGACTTACGAGCGAGCAGAGCTTTCTAGGATTAACTTCAGACACTGCATTGCGCAAAAAATAGTGGTGCTGTGAGCACTGCATCGCGTTTAGGAAGAGTGATATAGGCCTAAGGGAGTTCCCTTAAATGTGGTTACCTAAACGCACAAGCTCACACAGCAGTATATAGGCGCATGGTGAGACCAAGTAAGTTTATGGAGACTTGGGCTTACGTTTTGGTGACGGCTAAAAGTGGCAGTTAAAGTGTGTACTAGGTGGTATGCACTTGGGGTTAAGGTCATACGTCATTGAGACAATGAGAGCGATCTTGAACTTGTCAACGTGTTTAGATTCGAGCCTATGATTGCTGCTGAATGCTGATGGCGTGTCATCTCACAAGATTTGGAATGAGGGTTTGTGTATCAGCAAGAGCCATTAGTTTTGGAGAAGAATACTATGAACCACAATCAAGAGGGCCAGACTATTAGCACCCCAGAGAACTTAGATCTCGACATCTTAGGTACTGTTTCTCCTGAGATGCAGCTCAAGAAGTTCATTCACGACACCCGCAAGTCGCTGAAGATCAGCCAGCGCGAGTTGTCGAAGATGAGTGGTGTGAACCAGTCGAACCTCTCAAAGATCGAAAACGGTATCATCAACCCTTCGATTGCGACTATTCAGAAGGTTGCCGCATGCTTAGGCCACAAGGTTGAGCTGCGCTTCGTTCCGAATTTTAAGGACTTAGGCAAGTAAGTCTACAAGCTGAAGTCGTAATCCCAAGCTGCATTACTCTTGATGCATCTGAGAGCTTGGAATCGGTTAAGAGATCTTAACTAGGGCCGATAGCAATATCGTGCCAACCACGCAGTACAAGCGTTCTGCTTTAAACTGCGCGCCGCACACTATAGTTGTGACAACAAGGACTAAACTGCTTACCTCGTATGTAAGAGCCGCGTCGTAGTGTTGGGCACCTCAAATCTCCCTGATCAAACAAAGAAACGCATCGCGCAAATACATCCTTAGCTTTACTGTCTCTACTGCTTTCATTGCAGCAGTGAGCTACTGCTGCGACTGTGCCGTCTCCCCAGCCTTTGTACCCACTTCCTTGCTTTTCGTGAGCTCCAGCTTTACTGCATTGCCAGCATTGACGACCACGACCACCTTAACGATCACAGCACCGATCACTACACTCTACGCTCCGCGTCCTGCAAGAAAACAAACCAACATCCGCTGCAAATGCATGCGCTAGAAACAACAACGCCGAGCATGAGCTCGGCGTTTGCTGTGGAGTAGCGAGGCGTGACCAGAACCCCGCTTAGGTTACGGATTAGCGGATGTTGAGGATGCTATCCATAACGTTATTTTGAGTTTGCAACGACTGGGCGTTAGCTTGGTAGTTACGCTGTGCAGTGATCAGCTCAACCAACTCAGAGGTTAAGTCGACGTTAGAGAGCTCTAAGTTGGAGCCCTTAATGGAGCCAGCAGAACCGGTGTTAGCCTCAGCAGCTTGAGCAGCACCAGAAGCGATGCTCTCACGCCATTGAGTATCACCGACCTTGGTTAAGCCTTGCTCGTTAGCGAAGTCAGCCATAGCAACCTTAGCGATAGGCACTTGGTTACCGTTGGAGTACTCGCAGACAATCACACCATTCTCATCAACGCTCATGGAGGTCAGCACACCAGTAGCATAACCGTCGTTAGTTGGAGCGCCAGTGATCTCGAAGTTGGAGGAACCATACTGAGATGCATCGAAGTTTAAAGATAAGATCTGATCTGGGTTAGCACCTAAGCCCATAGCAGAAGACAATGAACCATCGTCTAAGGTATTTTTGGTGAAAGTAAAAGTTATATCCTGTAACCATCCATTAGGATTAGTTGTACCAGCAGCAGTACCTGAGGTGAGCATTTGCTGACGCAAGTTATTGGTTGGGTCAGTTGAACCATTCACAAAGGTAACATTTGCAGGAACAGTGTTATCGTTGATCATCTCACCAGATGAATTAAAGGTAACTCGGAAACCAAAGAGGTTAGAGCCAGCGATATCTGATTGAGCATCAGAAGGTACAGAAATCATGGTTGGCATATCATTGCCATTAGCAGCAACATCTACTGGCGAACCATCAACGTAAGGAATGACTACCCAAGTAGTATTGTTTTGGTTTGCTGCACTCTCTGGGCCCATCTTTAACATGTAGTAGGTCAGAGTGTGAGCACGACCTAAAGAGTCGTGGATAACCTGTGAGGTGGTAGAGGTGTAGGTGCTAGAGTCATTTGGATCGAAGTTAGTGAAGTACTGACGAATTGCACCAGGATCATCTTGAGTAGCGGCTGTACCATCAGACTTAATATAACGACCGTATAAGAAATCATTCTCAGAAATGTCGTTAATTTCTTGGCCGTTCCAAGTTAGGCCATCGTAATTTGGATTGCCTGGATCTGCATCATCGAAAGTAACATTGGCATTACGATCGACTGCATCCTTATCAGCAGGAAGGTTCACACCAATACCGATGTTGTTGGACTCGTGTGGAGCGCCAGTGTCAGATGGAATCTGGATGTTGTGGGTGGCGTTGAGGTCTAACGAAGTGGTAGAGCCATCTTCGTTAACGTTCCAGCCTTGGAGGTACTCACCAGTGGCGGTAACGATGTAGCCTTGGTTGTCGACTTGGAAAGCTCCATTACGGGTGTAGGTGTGAGCGTTACTACCTGCAGCGGACAGAACAAAGAAGCCGTTGCCTTGAATAGCCATATCAAGAGCATTACCAGTGTCACCTGATAAAGCGCCTTGGACGAATTGCTGCGAGACTACGGTGTTTTGCACACCCATGCCAGCTGAAGTCTTGCTGTTCACAAAGATGCTGTTGGCATACATGTCGCCGAACTCAGCACGAGACTTCTTGAAGCCATAAGTGTTAGCGTTAGCGATGTTATTGGAAGTAACATCAAGGTGCTTCTGCGAACCCTTAATACCACTGACGGAAATACCAAACATGACAAATACTCCACATAGGAACTACGCACAACCTGACTTGCTTTGGTGCTTCAAGTGAGATTGTGTTGTTGCTAAGTCCTTACTTGAGCAACCTTAAAATGCACGGCACTTTGCAGTGAGTTCTCTTTAGGCTTGTTCCTAAAGAGCGGTAGGGCTAAGCGTAGGTCGTGGCCAGCCTTACTCCGTGTTTGTCCCCATTAAGTGCAAGCCGTATGCCACAAACTATGGCAAAACAGCACTCCTCGCGCAGCCAAACCGCTAGCAATCAGGCTTTGTCCCCATAAGATAGCCTTATAGCTCTGCTCTTTGCGTGTATATTTACGCAAGTTGCGTGCATCTTACGACTTTTGCGATTGCTGGTGGCAAAGCCTCAGAAGTAGGAGGCTTGCCAGCTTTTGTTGTTGTTGTTGTTGTTGTGTTTGCCGCGTATGAAGTGGCTTAAACTTGCCGTCACAGCAATAAAAGAGGCTTAGAAGTGGTACCTCTAAGCCTCTTGCCCATGTCTATGTAATCTTGAGCGTGCTATTACTTGCTTTCAGCAGCTTTGGCCTCTTTAGTTGTTGTAGCTTCAGTAGGGATAGCACTTGCAGTTTGGTCTGCGCTTTCTGTCTTGGTTACGGCCTGAGGCTGAGGCTGAGCCTGAGCTTGAGCCTGACCCTGAGCCTCAGCCTCAATCTCTGCTTCAGATTCAGCCTTAGTTTCTGCTTTGGTAGCTGGTTCTGTTGTTGTTGTTGTTGTTGTTGTTGCGGCGGCAGGAGCGGCTTCAGTTTGCTCCTGAGCTTCTGCTTTAGCTTCTGGCTCAGTTGCAGCGGCAGCTGTCGCTTCTTTCTTGGCCTCGTTTTTCATGGTGGCAGCGGCGGCAATAGCTTCCTCTGAGGCAGGGAAGACAGCCGATGCCTTATCGTAGGCGGCAGTGGCTGCAGCAACTGCCTCTTCTTCAGTACGCAGCTTGTGTTCGCGCACTAAGGTATTGTGGCTGGAGGCCAGCTCTGGTGGCAGCTTCACCATCAAGGAAGCCACGATAGCAACCACTAATAGTCCTGCCATCATGCTGAAAGTAATGGTGTAGGAGCCAAAGATGATGGCAGCAGCATAGCCAAAGAGCGAGCCGATACCAAAGCCTAAATAGAGCAGACCGTAGTTCTTTGCTAAGTTCTTAATGCCAAAGAAGTCACTGATGATCGATGGGTAAATGGTCAAGGTACCACCAAAGGAGAAAGCGATCATACCTACGGCGGCAAAGAATAGGGTTGGAGTCAGCGGAATTGCCACTAACATGACCACTGCGGCCAACGATAAGCACTGATCAAACGTGATCAGGCGAATTCTCGGCAGACGGTCAGAGAGCATGCCCATAATGAGGCGGCCCGCGATGTTGCTGATAGCCACGACACTCACGGCAGTGGCTGCTTCCATAAGGCTCATGTTGAGCAGGGCCGTGCCTAAGTTTGAAGCCACACCAATGACATAGAGGCCGACCATGCAGTCCACAAAGAACATCAAGGACAAGAGCCAGTAAGGCATGGTGCGGATGGCGCTTTTGAGGTCATACTCGCGCTTGGAGTTGTTGGCGCTGACCACCGAGGCTTGCTGCATGGCATCGAAGATAAGGACGCTGCCTAAGGTGACGATAATGGCGCTGATCGTACCCCAAGTAAGCAGGGCCACTTCAAGAGAGTAGGTTGAGAGGAGGTAGCTGTCGATGCTCTTAAAGACTAAGGAACCTAAGCCATAAGCGCCGATACACAAGGCGGAGATTAAGCCCTTGCTCTTAGGAAAGAACTTCACACAGTTAGTGAGCACGAGCATGTAACCCAAGCCATCACCAAAGCCTAAGAGCACACCAGCGCTTAAGTAGAGCACGATAAGGTTAGGGGCAAAGGCGGCAATGAGCAGACCTAAACCGACGCAAAAGGCGCTTAAAGCCACCACGTTTTGCATGCCAAGCTTGAGCTTCAAAAAGCCCGAGCTGGAGCTACCGATGGCAATAAAGAGCGTCATGATGCCAAAGGTAAAGGCAATAGAGCTGATATCGAGGCCATACTTGTCGGTCAGCGGTAAGTTAAACAATGACCACGAGTACACCGAGCCTAGCACTAGCAGCACTAAAAGAGAGCCAATGAGCGTCTTGGCCTTAACCATGACTAAAAATCTCCTCAACAGACGAAGCTACGAGATCACAGAGTTCTATCAGTGAGTACTTGGTTGCTTAGTTACCTTTAAGCGCCACAACCTCAGTACTCATACGGCTTTGTATGATAGTGCACCTTTTGTGAGAATGCGTATCAATTGCAACATTTATCGGATAGTGTTTGGCTTTGTTTGGCTTTGTTGTGTGCTGCGTATAGTTTGTTGAGGATGGTAGAGGCTAGCCTAGGCTAGGCTTCTTAGCCTTTAGCCTTTAGCCTTTAGCCTTTAGCTAATGGTCTTTGGGGGATAGAGAGCCTCAAAGCGCTCTAAGAGGTTCTTTTGGGTTTGATCCATGTAGGTGAGAGCTTTAGCTCTGATATCTTGTGGTACGCCAAAGTATTCGGCGGCTACTGAACCTGTAATGGCTGCTAAGGTGTCACTGTCTCCACCAATAGAGATTGCAAGACGCATAGCGTGCTCAAATGAGGTGGCCTCAAAAAACACCTCTAGTGCTTGCGGTACCGTGCCTTGGCAGGTCTCGTTAAAGCTGTAGGTTGGGCGGATCTCGTCTAAGGTGAAGTCGATGGTGTAGTAGTGTGCGTTAATGTACTGCTTGATCTCGTCTTGGCTGTGGCCAGTTTTGGCCAAAAAGATAGCTACTGCCGTAGCTTCGGCACCACGCAAACCTTCTTCGTGATTGTGGGTTACAGCAGTGACGCAGTGTGACAGGGCCTTAGCCTCTTCGATACTTTTTGCCGCTTCACCACAGGCACTAACACGCATGGCAGCACCATTACCAAAGCTGTTGTAAGGTTGAGGGTTGGAGGTGGTAAGCCAGCGCGCAAAGCTCAAGCCATAGCTGCAATCTGGATACAGGCGACCTAAACGCTGCATCTGGGCAATTGATTGTTGTGGTAGTGTTTGGAGGTTAAAACTGCCATCGTCATTTCTGCAATCAAGCAGCGCTTGTCCAATGGCTAGGGTCATAACACTGTCGTCAGTGACAAAGCAGCTTGGGTGTAATAACTCAAACTCTGTGCTTCTGTGATTGTTAAACTCAAAGCGTGAGCCGACGATATCGCCGATGATGGCTCCTATCATGACTACCTCCAATCGCAAATAAGCTGTTACAGCAAAGATGTGACTGCGGCCGCGCTCCTTGCAGCTTGCAGCTTGTTGCTTATTACTTATTGCAAGGAGGAGGGCGGCCGCTGGGCTGGTTTGGAATTGTTCGGTCTTTGTTAGACGTTAATGGTCTTAATGCGGGACTTGCGCTCGGCACGGCGGGCTTTGCGACCGTCAAGGGCGTTCTTCGAGGCAATAAGGAAGGCTAAAACAAAGAAACCGCCTGGTGGCAGGATGGCAATCAGCATGGTGTAGTCGCTGCTATAAAGCTGCATCTCCATGCCGGCTGCCCACGAGCCTAAGAGGTCGCTTGCGCCCACAAAGAACGTACCGTTGCCTAAAATCTCACGAATTGAACCTAATACAAACAGCACTAAAGTAAAACCCAAGCCACAGGCAACTGCGTCAACGGCAGATCTAATGACGTTGTTGCGACCGGCAAAAGCTTCGGCACGACCCATGATGATACAGTTGGTGGCAATCAAGGCGAGATAAATACCAAGCTGTTGATAGAGCTGCGGGAAGTAGGCTTCCACCTCAAAGCGCACCACCGTTACCAAAGAGGCAATGATTACCACGTAAATAGGGATACGTACTTCAGGCACAATAAGCTTGCGCAATAAGGCAATGACAATGGAGCTCATAAACAGCACCACAATCGTGGCAATACCTAAACCTATAGCGTTAGCAGCTGAAGTGGTTACTGCTAATAGCGGGCACATGCCTAAGAGCTGGCATAGACCAGGGTTGTTCTTCCAAATGCCTTGCAAAAAGATCTCAAAAATCGAGATCGGCTTGGTCGCAGACTTGGTAGCATCTAACTGCTCTTGTGTGTAGAGCTCGCCTTCTACGGCGATGCTGGCAGTGTCTTTGGTGTCTTGTGATGCCATAGGCTTAATCTCTGTTTAGTAATTCTGTTCTCAGTAGCGCTGGTTATTGCTGTTGTGAGCAGTCAGGCAACTTCATTATGTCGGTAGTGGATACTGCATCTAAGAAGTCGCGGGTCGCCAGCACAATGGCACGCGAGGTCACGGTTGCACCAGTGATGTAGTCGAAGTCACCATTAAACTTTTTGACGTCCCAGTTGGTGCTTTCTAAAGCCCTGTGATCAAACTGATCTAAGAAGTTTCCCTTACGACGCTCTACCTTGTCACCAATACCAGGAGTCTCTCGTGAGAGGCGAATGTCGATCTTGGCGATACGGCCAGTTGGATCAACACCGCCAATCAAAATTAGCGGGTTGGAGTAACCACGAGAGGTGGAGTAGCTGGAGATAAAGCCTAAGAACTGCTCGCTTTCGTCGGTGACGATGTAGGCACGCATGTTCTTGCCTATCAGACGGTTAGAAAAGAGCTTGCAGGTAAACTTGAGCTCACCTTGGGCTTTGGTTTTGGCCTCTGGCAAGAGCGTGTTGATAATCTGTTGCTCTTGTGCGGCACGATTACGGGCAATCGCAGCTTCAGTGTCGTGCTCAGCAAGCAATACACCCACTGTGCAGACAGCAGCGATTAAAGCGAGGATAAAGCCCGAGAATATGGCTCTAGCATTAGGACTTGAGGTAAACATGAGCCTAGTCTAAGCCTCCGTGACGATAGCCAATACCAAATGGACGACGCTTAGTGAGCACATCCATCAATGGGGCTAAGCAGTTACCTAACATCACGGCAAAAGCCACCGAGTCAGAGTAGCTGCCATGGACACGAATGACCACAATCAAGATAGCGATAATCATCGACAACAAGATACGTCCCTTAAAGGTACCGCAGGTGGTCACAGGATCTGTAATGATGTAGAAAGCACCTAACATGGTGCCACCCATCAACAAGTGCTCTAAGGCACTGATCGACATGCTTGGATCAAGAGTGTGCCAGATAGCACCAACTGCCGCTAAGGTAGCGATAAAAGCCAGTGGTACTTGCACACGAATGACGTGGGTAGCAATCAAGATCAATCCACCTAAGAGATAAGCACCAGCGAGGTAGACATAAGCAATAAAGCTTGGGCTTAAGAAGTCGACTTTAACCTGTGAATCGACGTTTCCTGCTTTACGTGCAGTCTTGATGCTCTCTAAGAAGGTAGCGCCAGTGAGCGCATCTGCCGTGACGTGTGGCTCTTGTGCCTCTAAAAGTGGTAGTTCAGTATTCACCACAGAGACTATGCTGGTGGCATCTGCATTTGCTTCAGAGCTGTCGGCGGTTGCTTGCTCAATTTGAGCCTGAGCCTTGGCTACCAGCTCTTTGCTGTACTCTTCTTCTTGGGTTTTGTTGAGATCTTTGATGGCATCGATAACGACGTAAGGATCGCCGCCTTTGAAGATGACATTGATGACTTGTGTTGGGCCTGCAATGGTGATAGCTGCCGGAGTTGGGCTGATCCATGTGCTATAGAAAATGCTAGGAGCTGATACCACCAAGAAAATAAAGCCAGACATGGCTGGGTTAAAGAGGTTCATACCCAGACCACCAAAGCACTCTCTAACTAAAAGCATGGCAAAGGCAGTTGCAACCACTGTAAAGTACCACGGCAATAGTGGAGGTAGAGTCATTGCCAGCAGCGCTGCTGTCACCACACCCGATGGGTCTTGCAGCGCTCTTTTAATGGAACGACCACGCAGGACTGCTGCTAGCACTTGGCACACTAAGGCGGTAACAATGGCTAGCACTAATTGCACTAACACTCCGGCGCCAAAGAAATAGACCATGACGCCAAGAGCAGGCACTAAGGAGGCGAGTACGTAGAGCATGAGTCTACGTGTGCTCATCTTGCTGTGGAGGTGCGGTGCCGGCTCAATACCTAGATTTGGCTTGGCACCTTGAACAGAAATCTGCATAGCTTAGTTCTCCTGCTCTGGCTCTTGGTGGTCATTGTTCTTGTCTGGGGTGCTGTTGCTGTCATCAACAGCATCTTTTCTCTTGAGGCGGCTTGGTAGCTTGTTTTGCTCTTTGCGTACCTCTTCTGGAGCGCGCAAGTAGGTCTTAGCACGTGGCTTACTCTCAGGAATCACCACACCTTCTGCTGGTGGGTTTTCTACCTTCACCTTTTCCACTTCGCGTTCCACAATTTCAGGCCACATCATGATTGGTGGAGCATGCTTTTGCACGGCAGCACGGCGCAATGCATAAGGCAACTTCTCGCCGCTATTAGCCTCAGTAATGGTAGTGGTAGTGGTTGCGGCATCGGCTGGTGCGTTGTTAGCTCCAAAAGTACCAAAGCCCACGCGGCGCTCGTTTTGCGCCTGTTCTTTGAGCATGGAGGAGGTGCCGCCTTGGGCCATCATAGCGGCTACTAGCATGGCATCCTTGCTCTGTTGTTGTCGGCTGTTTACAGGAGCGACATCACTCTTAGGCTCAGACTCGGCGCCGATAGTGCCTGTAGCTGCCACAGCAGCGGCATCTTTTTCTGCCTTACGCTTAGCGGCAGCGGCTTTAGCAGCAGCCACAATTGCAGCACGACGTGCATCCTCACCACCTGCAGTTTTACCTGCCTTTACTGGTGCAGCATTAGAAGCTGCTTTTGCTGCTGCTGTTTGTGAGGTGCTAACAGTGGCAACGGTAGTTGCATCAGTTGCATCAGTTGCAGCGGCTGCGGCCGCGGCACGTTTAGCTGCAGCGCGTTCGCGGGCAGCGGCAACCGCGGCGGCACGCTTTTGTGCTAGCTCTTCAGGACTTAAGCTTTCTTCTTGCTGCTTTTGTTCTTGAGCGCGCTTTAGGGCAGCAGCACGGCGAGCTTGACGTTGTTCTTCCTCTTTCTTGAGGCGTTCTTGACGCGCGGCCATGCGCTCTTGAGCGCGCTCATTGCGCTTTTGATTGTCGTCTAAGATGCGCAGAATGCTCTTTTCCTTACGGAATTGACCGGTGAGAGCGATGCGCGATGGGCATACATAAGCGCAGCAACCACACTCAGTGCAGTCCATCATGCCGCATTCCTTGGTCTTTTTGTGTTGTCCGGCACGTGAGAGTGCATAGAGCTGATAAGGCACTAAGCGTGATGGGCACACACGCGCACAGCGACCGCAACGAATGCAGTTCATGGCCTCTTCTTGCTCTGGAAGCTCGGTGTGTGATGGTACGTAGACGCAGGTCGCACTCTTTGTTAGCGGCACATCAATGGTAGGGAGTGTAAATCCCATAAATGGGCCACCTAAGATGATGCGCTGACGGCGCTCTGGATTGAGTTTGTAGGCATTGAGCACGAAGCGTACTGAAGTACCTAAACGTACTAAGGCGTTGCCACTACGCCCTAAGGTTTGACCATCAACCGTGATTACACGCTTGATTAGAGGGATGCCGTCGATCACTGCCTGCTTGATTGCAAAAACAGTTTCGACATTGTCCACCACGATACCGCACTCAGAGGTGTGCTCAGAGTAAGGAATCTCAATACCAGTGCAGATCTTAATGAGGTTACGGGCAGCACCTGATGGGTAGATGGTTGGGATGACGCGCACCATCACATCTTTGGCTACAGCCTTTTGCATGGCCTCGATAGCCTTAGGCTTGTTGTTTTCGATCGCAACAATAATGGCCTTAGGATTTAAGATACGACGTACCACCTCAATGCCTTGCGCGATATCTTCAGCACGCTCTTGCATCAAGCGGTCATCACAGGTCGCCACCGGCTCACATTCAGCGCCGTTGACAATAAAGATATTGCAGTCACCAGAGGCTTCTTCTAACGCTGCACCGATCTTGGCGGCAGTTTGGAATTGAGCTCCACCCAAACCCTCCACACCAAAGACACGGATACGTTCAAGTAACTCTTGAGGGGTACGCTCTTGCCAATCGTCCATTGGTTGATCGGGAACTTTAGCATCAAGTCCATCTGGCTTGATGGTGATGCAGCGGCCTAAAAATCCAGATGGGTGCGGCAGTATCTGCATGCCGATATTGGTGATCTCACCTGAGGTAGAGGCGTGCAACGGCACATTGCGCTTGCCGCCTGGAATTGTGAGAGGTTGACCTGCCTTCACATAGTCACCGACACGCACGAGAAGCTGACCATCAGGCCCCAAGTGGCGATCTAAAGGCAGTGTGATCAGGGTAGGAATAGCGATCTCTTCAATAGGACTATTAGAGGTGCTCTTACGACCTTGAGGCTTGATACCGCCAAAGAAGCGCCAGACCTTGCCTTGCAAGATCTTATCTAGTTGCTTTGAGAAAGTCATGTTACTTGGCGCCTCCGGTGAAACGAATGGAGCGCAGCTCCCAATTGAAGTTGGCGATGGTTGGCTCTAAACGCACGAGCTCGATGCAGTTTTCTGGGCAGCACTTGACGCAATCACCACAGCCGATGCAGTCATACTCCACCACGCGATGAGGGTTTTTGATGGTGCCTTGAATGGCATCCACAGGGCACTTGCGGCTGCACTTAGTGCACCCAGTACAGATGCTCTCATGGATGATGGCCACTGTGCGCGGGGTGAAGATTGCGTCCTCGCTGTCGTCGACTGGCACGCTCACACCCAAGATTTCAGCCAAAGCGTCAGTAGTGTTTTGTCCACCTGGAGTGCACTTGTTACAAGGAGCAGTACCGGCAGCTAAAGCTTCTGCATAGGCACGACATCCTGGGAAGCCACATTGTGCGCATTGAGCACCAGGCAGTGCTTTTTCTAAGCGCGCGATAAGTGCAGCTTGAGGATCGGCATTGCTAGATCCTTTGTGGGCGAGGTAGGAGAGCACCACGCCTAAGACAAACAGTGCTACAGCCCCACACAGCACAAAGTAGAGCTCATGAGTTGACAGCAACATATGCATTCCAAACTAGACAAGAGATGGTGAAGAAATACGAATATAACTACGACAACCGCAACGAATCTAAGGCCGATTACACCGAGGTCAATGTTATCTCAAGGTTGCTCTGAGGTTTTACCACGGTTGTACCACGGTTGTACCATGGTTGAACCTCGGTTATACCGAGGTACCAGTGAAACCGGCAAAGCCCATAAAGGCAAGGGACATCAAGCCAGCGCTAATTAACGCAATGGCAGTACCTTGGAATGGGGCTGGCACATCGTTTAATAACAGGCGCTCGCGCATAGCTGCAAAGAGCGTCAGTACTAAGGTAAAGCCCACTCCTGCACCTAAGGCATATACAATAGAGTTCACGATCGAGTGGCTTAACGACATATTGAGCAGCACTAAGCCTAAGACGATACAGTTGGTGGTGATCAATGGTAGGTAGATGCCTAAAGCTTGATAGAGGTTAAACGATACCTTTTTGACGACGATTTCGACTAATTGCACAGCCACAGCAATAATGATGATGTCGGCAATGAGGTCAAGCGAAATCAAGCCTAAAGGCAGCAATACGTAGTTATTGGCAAGTGAGCACAATAGGGCGGAGAGCACCAAAACAAAAGTGGTGGCGCCACCCATGCCCACAGCAGCAGAGAGCTGATTGGACACGCCAATGAAAGGGCAAATGCCTAAAAAGCGCACCAACACGAAGTTGTTGACGATCGCGGCACTAAAAAAGAGGATCAGGGCATCAAGCATCAAAACCACCGCTATCAGGTGAGGACAACACGAACCAAAGAACGCGAATGAAAACGACGAGAACGACGAGAGCAAGGTTCACCGCAGTGAGTTCTTTATGATCTCTCGCATCTCAAGCGCTAGCAGCATCAAACATCAAACATCAAGAATCAAGAATCAAGACTGCAAGGCCGGCCCATTGTACTGCAATTGCCTCTTTTGCGCTAATTGTGAGCGGTGCTGTTGCACAATTTGCGCAGGTAGCCCCTAGATAATTGTGGTATAAGGTGTGGTTTGTTGTGTGGAAACAACTGGGAACCTCTATAATTTACCACACCGTATCATACAAGGCTAAGAGGCAATATCCTTGATCACTCATGCCTGAGGCTT
>CALXYZ010000023.1 GCA_944393075.1 uncultured Anaerobiospirillum sp.
ATCTCAATTATGCATGATCAAGGCTATTGCGTCTTAGCCTTGT
Source organism: uncultured Anaerobiospirillum sp. (assembly GCA_944393075.1). GTDB lineage: Bacteria > Pseudomonadota > Gammaproteobacteria > Enterobacterales > Succinivibrionaceae > Anaerobiospirillum. The sequence continues at coordinate 44 of CALXYZ010000023.1, forward strand.
CCGATGCTGTGTGGTAAATTTTAGAGGTTCCCTTACATATTTTTGCTGCTGATTGTAGGAGCCATTGTCGCTACCTTAGTCATGTTCTTTATGGCTTGAGCTGCCCCTGTTCATCGTTCGTCCACGAGATTAGACGTGGATGCGTCGCTGACGCAGATGCTGACGGAGACGCACACGCATTAACGTATTGGCGTCACATTGAGGCCCACCCTAAGTCCATGTTGGCCTCTTAATAACTCAGGATTTCCTTATTTCTTTTTGCTTTGTAGGTTGCAAGTACCATGTTAAAAAAGACTTTGATTGCCTCTACCCTTACTTTAGGTTTAGCCTTGGGTGCTCAAGGCGTTCAAGCTAACCCTATCACCGACTTCATCTCGGGTTTTGTTGGTGGTGATGTAGGTGCTGTGCAGCAGGAAGCTCGTCGTGGTGGTTTCCGCTCCTCTAGCCGCAGATCAACTGCCACCAAGAGCTCCACTACATCATCTAGCCGTGCTGTGACTACTACCAACAACCGTAGCAGCACCAGCTCCACTACTAACAACACTAACCGTACCAACACCACTAACAATGCCAACAACCAGCAGGACGCCCAGTTCTCCTCTAACGCCTACCGCTCTAACCCTAATGCTGTAGGTACTGGCGCTGGCCCTAATGGTTTAACTGGCCCTCAAGCGGCCTACGCTCAACGCGGTAGCATGGGTATGGGCTCCACCTTCTTAAGCTCGCTTGCTGGTGCTGGTGCTGGTGTGCTCTTAGCTAACATGCTCCTCACCCCTACCGCTGCCGCTGCTGCCGGTACTGAGGTTGCTACCCCAGACATGCTCTCTGACGAGCAGCTCACTGAGTGCTTAACTCAGCTCGACACCGACTTAAAGGACGCGCAGCAACGCTTATTAGACGCAGCTCCTGAGGAGACTGACATGATCCGCGAGGAGATCACCCAGATGAACAACCTCAAGATCACCTTACTGCAAGAGCAGTTAAACCGTCTGCAAGGTAGCTCTGCTTCCTAACCCCCAATTTAAATTCCTCATTTGATATGCAAGAGGCCCAAACGTATTGGCGTTTGGGCCTCTTTTTATCTTGCTCAGCAGCCAGCGCTGTGGGCTGTGCTGGGCTGGTTGTTGGGCTGGTCTTAGCTGGCCTAGCCGGCTGTATGGCAGCGGCTAAGGGGCAGCAGTCTTGCTGATACGGCTAAAGTAGTTGAAGCCGATTGGGTGGCAGAGCTCGCCATCAATCACTGGGCGGTAAGCCCAGATGCTCTTTGCGTGCGAGAGTGGCAGCACTGCAGCCTCTTTGATGATGATCTTTTCAGCCTCTTGGTAGACCTTTGCGCGCTCTGGGCCATTAGGCACAATCACGCCTTGGGCTACTAACTTCTGGAAGTTAGGGCTCAGCCACATGCCGTTATTGAGCACTGGCTCAGCAGCTGCCAAAAAGTTGATGAAGTTATCAGGATCGCCGTTATCACCCGACCAACCAGTGAAGGCTAAGTTCCATTTACTGGTGAGGAGCTTGTTCTTAAAGGTAGCCCAGTCATAGACCTCAACTGTGGCCTGGACGCCGACCTTTGCAAGATAGGACTGTACGGCTTCTGCCAATACCTGACCACCCACGCTGTTATAGCTGCGGGCATTGGAGTAAGTGATGATTGTGAGCTCAGTGATACCACGCTGCTGTAGCGTCTCTTGCGCGGCCTTTGGATCGTAGGCAATAGGCTTGATGTCAGGGCTGTAGCCTGCCATGAACTTTGGCTCAAAGGTCACGGCACGCTCGGCATAGCCTTGGTAGAGAGACTTCACGAGGCTCTCGACATCGATTGCTTGCACAATGGCTCTACGGATCTCTTGATCACTAGTGATGTTAGGGCCAGCACCGGTAGCTACCCCCTCGCGGCAATTAAAGATCATGTAGTTGATGGTATTACCTTGACCCTCAAAGATCTTATTGCCCATACTTTGGATCTGTCCAATGACGTTGGCATCGATGCCGTTGATGAGGTCAACCTCACCATTATTCAGAGCCACCACACGGGCTGAGGTTTCTTTCATCACACGGACGATAAGGTTTTGCACCTTTGGCTTCTCTCCCCAGTAATCGTTGTTGGTGGTGAGCACGAGCTGCTGACCTTTGTCCCAGCTAACCAGCTTGTAAGGGCCAGTGCCCACGGGGTGGTCGCTGATATCGTTGTTATATTTTTGGATGGCTGTAGGCGAGGCAATAGCAGCACCGTAGGCCATAGCCATATTGTTGAGGAATGGGGTGTATGGGCGCTTAAGGGTGACTCTGACTGTGTATTCGTCTACAACTTCGGTACTCTTGACCTCACCAAAGACCAACTCGGCGTAGGACATCTTAGCCGTTGCGTTTTCACGGCTTTGACGATCAAAGTTAAACTTCACGGCCGCAGCGTTAAATGGGGTACCGTCGTGGAAAACTACGCCTTGACGTAAGTGGAAGGTATACACCTTACCATCAGGCGAGATTTCCCAACTGGTAGCGAGGCTAGGCTCTAACTCCATCGAGCCCTGCTTAAAGCGCAGCAGCGACTCATAGAGGTTGGATACCATGTTACCGGAGTCGATATCGTCGATGAGGGCAGGATCTAAGCACAGAGGCTCAGTAGAGGTCGCAAAAAACAAATTGTCTTCAGGGGCACGGGACATCACCACGCGGCCCGAGTCATCAGCAGCAGCGGCCACCGAAGCAGTGGTAGCACCGAGAGTCAGGGCTGCAGCTACAGTGCTTGCCGCAAAAACTGCTGCCGCTCCTAAGCTCAGAGCAGATCGTGCAGCGCGGGCGGCACGCGGCCAATTAGTAAAACGCATCATCGACATGGGCACTCCTTAGGTGATTAAGCAAAACGAGGCAATGCGGGCAAGGCAATGCGAACAAAGTAATGCGAGCAAATGCAGTTCGAACACAAACAGCATAAATAAGCCATTTTGTCTGCATTGTGGTCTATCACAGCATTATAGCGATAGCCTCATACTGTCCTAGAGTCATGCCTCATAGCTGTCGCCTAGCTCAAACTCTTGCACCACTGCAGCGCAGAAAATCTCCTTAATTGCGTCATTCGCACCACAACGCACCACTACTGCGCGCTTATCGCTCGCAGCCCAACCTACTCTTGACTCCCGACTCCCCACTCCCCACTCCCCATTCCACATTCCCCACTCTACACTACCGAATCACTGCTGCCGCTGTAACAGCTACAGCCATTGCCATCTTGGTCGCTGCAGCCACGGCCACCACAGTCACGACCAAGTCACGCCCAAGTCATGACTTGGTCGCAGCTGCCCACGCCGTGCAGCGCTGATACAGCTGTTGAGCAGATGCCATAGTGCGCTCCGGCATTAGTCCCTGCACCATCCCCAAAAACACGCAGGCCCGCGCGGCATAAGTCGCTCGGGCCTGCGATGTTGGGCTGCCGCAGCCACCGTCCTAATCCTCAACAGGGATGGGGACGGTGTGGCGTGCGGCTGGTAGCCAAGATAGCTTTGTAGCTTGGTAGCTTGGTAGCTTGCAGCTAAGCTGCTAGCTGTGGTGCTTAGATATTGTAGATCTCTAAGCTCTCGTTGGAGTCCTTCCAAGCCTTGTCAGCCTTGGCGTCGTCAGAGCGCTGCTGATCTAAGTAGGCAAAGTACTCATCATCCACACCTGGAGTGATGTAGTGGCCAGTAAAGACTGACTCCTCAAACTCCTTGAGCTCAGGGTTCTCACCTCGCACTGCGTCCTCTAAGTCCTTGAGGTCTTGGTAGATCAAGGCGTCTGCACCGATGAGCTTGCAGATCTCCTCGTTGGTACGATCAGAAGCAATCAACTCCTTCTTGGTTGGCATGTCGATGCCATAGACGTTTGGATAGCGCACTTCAGGAGCTGCAGAGGCAAAATACACTGCCTCAGCACCAGCTTCCTTAGCCATATCCACGATTTGGCCCGAGGTAGTGCCACGGACGATGGAGTCGTCGACTAAAAGCACGCGCTTGCCCTTAAACTCGGCTGGAATTGGGTTGAGCTTGTTGCGCACGGACTTCTTGCGCTGCTTTTGGCCTGGCATGATGAAGGTACGGCCGATGTAGCGGTTCTTCACAAAGCCCTGACGGTATGGGATGCCTAAGATACGGGCAATCTGCACAGCGATATCGCAGGAGGTCTCAGGAATTGGGATGACCACATCGATCTTGAGGTCGGCGTACTCGCGCTTGATCTTGTCGGCAAGCTTGGTACCCATGCTGACGCGGGCAGCATAAACCGACACCCCATTCATCACGGAATCTGGACGAGCAAAGTACACATACTCAAAGATGCATGGCTTGAGCTCAGCGTGATCAGTGCACATAGCACTGTAGAGCTGACCATCCTTGGTGATAAAGATGGCTTCACCTGGCTTGACGTCACGCACTAACTCAAAGCCGCACACTGCTAAAGCAACCGACTCGGAGGCGACCATGTACTCGTCCTTGCCGTTTTCGTCTTTGCGCTGACCTAAGACTAATGGGCGGATACCAAATGGATCGCGGAAAGCCACTAAACCAATGTCGATGATGAGGGAAACTACGGCATAGCCACCGGAGATCTCTTTGTTGACGCCACGCACAGCCTCAAAAATGTCATCAGCAGTTGGCAGACGCTGGCAGTCGGTGATCTTCTGTAAGCGCCAAGCAAAGATATTTAAGAGCATCTCAGAATCAGAGCTGGTGTTGACGTGGCGGAAGATGCTATCGCACTTTTGCTTGAGCTCACGGGAGTTGGTGAGGTTGCCGTTGTGAGCTAAGGCGATACCAAAAGGAGAGTTGACGTAAAAAGGCTGAGCCTCGGCGGCACTAGAGGAGCCAGCAGTTGGGTAGCGGCAGTGACCGATGCCGATATTGCCCTTTAAGCGCATCATGTGCTTTTGCTGAAACACATCGCTCACTAAGCCATTGGCCTTACGCTGTCTAAAGTTACCTTCATCTAAGGTCACGATACCAGCAGCGTCTTGACCGCGATGTTGCAGCACCGTCAGTGCATCGTATAAGGACAAATTAACTGGCGAGTTCGCTACAATTCCTACAACTCCACACATGAGTTTGCTCCTGTCTAAACCGTGGGCGCTAACGCAAAGAACACAAAAGAGGAAAAAGGCAGATCACCGCGTCTCACTGTGACTGTTCGCCCTATTGGCTATATTGGCTTGGCTATATTGGCAGTTTCACAAGCTCACACTGCTATAGCAGCCCAAGCTGTGTTTAGCTGCTCACAGCTACTGTGCTTGGCTTTCCTGCTTCCCTAGCTTTCCTGCTTTTCTAGCTTTCCTAGCTGTGGCAAGGAGGGGGCGGATTGGGATTATTCAGCCTAAGTGAGTGAGTGCGCTGATTATGCCGGTGCATTTTACTAGCAAAAGGGCTCTTCTGCACTGCAAAGACGGCATTTTTTTCAGCATTGCTCTAGTGACCGCTTGGTATGGTACTGAGGGCAGCACAGTGCTGTACAGCGCTACGCGGTGCTCTACAGTGCTGCGCGGTACCATGCCCGCATAGCATCATGCGCGCTGCGGCATCATGCGAGGCAGCTGCCCACATGTTAGCTCGCAGAAAAAAGTAAACCCACAACTTGCGTGGATGCAGGTCGTGGGTTCGGGTGATATTTAGAGCGGCGTTAGGGTGCCAGAGGCACCGTTGTCCGAGGAACTCGGCAAGGCCGCTGGTAGATTGCTGATGGCCTCCCCAATCTCCTCTGGAGTGGCTGGGCCGTAGGCAAAGAACCAGTTCACAATACGCAGCAACTCTGGAATAAAAATCGAGTCGCGGTAGAAGTCCTGAACAAAGCTGAAAATGTGCAGTCTGATACCAATCTGCAAGATCGCTAAAATCACGCAGACAATCAGAATGCCACGCAACACGCCAAAGACCATGCCTAAAAGGCGGTCGGTTCCTGATAGTCCTACTTTCTGAATAAGTGACCTGATGATGCTGCCGCAGATACCCACGACAATCAACGTGGCCACAAAGAGGATTATGCAGGAGATGGCCTTTCTGACGACATCGTCTTCAAAAAAGGTCAGCTTGACAGCTAAAGCCTCGTAGAACTTACTTGTAATGATAAAGGCACTTACCCACGCCACCAGCGAGATGGCCTCCTTGACGAAACCTCGGAACAAGGAGAGCACACCTGAGAGCAACACTACAGCGAGAATAAGGTAGTCGGCTGCAGACATTACTTAGAAATCACCTCAAGACCATTTAAGTATGGACGTAAGACCTTAGGCACAGTGATCGAACCATCTTCGTTCTGATAGTTCTCCATCACAGCCACTAAAGTACGCCCCACGGCTAAACCAGAGCCATTTAAGGTGTGCAGAAGCTCGATCTTGCCATCCTTACGGCGCATACGAGCCTGCATACGGCGGGCTTGGAAATCAGTGCAGTTAGAGCACGAAGAAATCTCACGATAGGTGTTTTGGGCTGGGATCCACACCTCTAAGTCGTAAGTCTTAGCAGCGCTAAAGCCCATGTCGCCAGTGGATAAGCACACCACACGATATGGGAGCTCTAAAGCTTGCAGCACCGACTCGGCGTCACGGGTCAGTTGCTCTAAGGCGGCGTAGGAGTCCTCTGGGCGCACGATCTGCACCATCTCGACTTTATCGAACTGGTGCATGCGGATTAAGCCGCGGGTGTCACGACCAGCAGAACCAGCCTCGGATCTGAAGCATGGGGTGTGAGCAGTAACCTTGATTGGTAACTCTTCTTCAGGGATGATCTCACCGCGCACCATGTTGGTTAATGGCACCTCAGCGGTAGGAATCAAGCAGAAGTGACGGTTAATTGAGTCACCTTCGCCGTCAGCGTTGCCGTTTAAGCTGGTGTGGAATAAATCTTCACCAAACTTTGGCATCTGACCGGTACCATAGAGGCTGTCTAAATTGACGAGGTATGGCACGTACACTTCGGTGTAGCCCTGCTGCTGGCAGTGGAGGTCTAACATCAAGTGCACTAAAGCACGGTGCAGCGAGCAGATTGGGCCCTTCATCAAGGCAAAGCGAGCACCAGAGATCTTACGGGCATTTGCAAAGTCTAATTGACCTAAGCCCTCGCCTAAAGCGACGTGATCCTTGACCTCGAAGTCAAACTGACGTGGGGTACCCCAGCGACGGACTTCTTGGTTGAAGCTGTCGTCAGCACCGAGAGGTACGGACTCGTGAGGTAAGTTAGGGATGGTCAGAGCGTAATCATTGATCTCCTTTAAGACTTGATCTTGCTCTTTCTTCACAGTATCAAGCTCATCGCCGATAGCACTAACTTCGGCCTTGATCTCTGCGACATCCTTACCTTCTCTGATTGCCTGACCGATAGACTTAGACAGAGAGTTACGCTTAGCCTGCAGATCTTGAGTACGGACCATCAGATCCTTACGCTGCGCTTCTAACTGAGTTAACTTCTCGACATCAAGGTCGAAATTACGAGTAGCTAAGATCTCTTTGGTCTTGGCTAAATCGGTACGAATATATCTAGAATCAAGCATGATAAGCTCGCCCTAACGTTCAACAAAATCTACAGTTCCACAAGAAGTAGGGCTCAAGCAGCATCCTGCCGCTTACCTAAAGTTTTCTTGTAGCAACAAGAAACAGATTCTAGCACGAAACACACTTTTGCGCCCCAATAATACGGCCCTTTGAGCCTGTCTTATGGGATTATTATTGGGACTTAGTGGTGCTGGTCATGATGGTCGACAGGAACAGCGTTGTCCTTAAAGAGATCAGGGTGGCGCGCCTTGAGCTTTTCGCGCATAGCTTGCATGTGCTCTGGGCTATAGCGCTGCTCTTGTGGTGGCGCGATGGCGTCGCACTGCCTTAGGTACTCCATGCTACGGCGCAGGTAGTCCTCATAGCCTCTGTTGGTTGGCTCATAGTAGCTGCGACCATGAAGCTCTTCTGGCATAAAGCACTCGCCTGCGGCATAGGCATTAGGGTAGTCGTGGGCATAGCGGTAGCCCTGATGGTAGCCCATGTCATGCATGAGCTTGGTTGGGGCATTACGCAGATAAAGCGGCACCTCAAATGATGGCAACGTGGTCACATCCTCTCTAGCCTTATGAAAGGCTGTGTAGAGGTGGTTACTCTTTGGGGCTAGAGCCATATAGACCGCGGCCTCAGCAATAGCGCGCTCTCCCTCAGCCTCACCAACGCGGGTAAAAATATCCCACGCATTAAGGCCAATTTGCATGGCTTGTGGGTCAGCAAGGCCAATATCCTCGGTAGCGATGGCCAGCAATCTGCGGGCTACATACAGAGGGTCTCCGCCAGCCTCTAGAATGCGAGCATACCAATAGAGCGCGGCATCAGGGCTAGAGCCACGCACGCTCTTATGAAATGCTGAGATGAGGTCATAAAAAGCATCACCACCTTTGTCGTATTTGATGAGACGACGGCCCGCGACCGCGCCTACCATAGAGTAAGTGATGAGGTTGCGGCCGTCTTTGAGAGGCGCAGCGTCATCAGAGAGCATCTCTAAGGTAGTAAGCAGATATCGAGCGTCCCCATCAGCAAGGTCAATTAAGGCATTGCGCACCTTATCATCAAAGGTGAGGTTCTGGTCTTTTAGGCCGCGCTCTGAGGTGAGTGCTAAGTCAATGAGGTCTGAGAGCTCGTGATGGGAGAGAGCCTTGAGCACATAGACACGCGCCCGTGAGAGCAAGGCGCTGTTGACCTGAAACGATGGGTTCTCGGTGGTAGCTCCGATAAAGGTCACAGTGCCATTTTCGATGTAAGGCAAAAAGGCATCTTGCTGTGCTTTGTTAAAGCGGTGCACCTCATCGACAAACAAAATGGTACGCACACCATGACGCTTGCGCTCTTGCGCCCGCTCAATCGCTGCACGAATGTCTTTAATACCAGCCGAGACAGCAGAGATCTGCTCTAAGTGGGCTTCGACGGCTCTGGCAATGATAAAGGCCAAGGTGGTCTTACCGACACCTGGTGGCCCCCAAAAGATCATGGAGTAGCACTGGCCGCGCTCTAGGGCTTTGCGCAGAGGCTTACCCTCACCTAAGAGGTGGCTCTGTCCTATGTACTCGTTAAGATTACGAGGGCGGAGGCGGGCCGCTAACGGGGCAAAAGGATCGTACTCAGCCTCAGGATCGACTAAGCCGCTGCTGCTCGACAAGGCGGCGTCTGTAGCTGTAGCGGCAATAGCATCTACCTCAGCTTCATCTGCCACAACCTCAGACGTGGCCGCGGAAGCGGCACTGCTGCGACGCTTGGTGGTAGCACGCACTTGTTTCTCTGCTACCTCGTCGTCAGCAAACAAAAGCCCCTGCTGTTCCATAGCGCTCACCTATCTTCTGCTCTGTACCGTTCTGCTCTATACCGTTCTATGCTGCTCTGTACAGCTCATTCTATCTTGTTGCGCGCTTGGCTTTGCCCTTGCCACTTTGTTACTTGCTGCGCTAAGACGGCCAAGCATCATCAAGCAGTCCTAGGCTGCCAACTGGCAAACCGGCCTTGTGGCCGGTTAGCTGGTGGCCGGTCTCCAGCTAGCTTGCCGTCTGGAGGCTAGGGTGCTTAGCGCTCGTCGTCGACTTCGACGTCTTCTGGTAAGAAGAAATCAAAGTCGCTTTGGAGGGCGTGATCCTCTTGCTCGCTAAAGCGGTAAAAGTTGTTATTGCCATCATCCATGCGAATGGTCAGCGACTCTAAGAGGCTGCTGTTCTCCATAAAGGAGATGGTGATGCTACGGATATCATTACCATTACGTGGAATGAGGGTAAATCTGTTGTCGCTCTGCGATACCTGATAGTCCGACCACAACACATCCGAGGCGTTGACGAGGAGCATCAGTGGATTGGAGCGCATGTTCTCCATCGAGAAGATCGATACCTGAGCCAACACTGCATCGAAGTAGTAGATATCGCCATGACGGGTAAAGATGGCTGTCTCATCAGGCTCTAAGGTATGCATGATGAAGAGATCAGGGCGCATCAAGCGCAAGCTACCGTTTGAGGTGCTCAGCACCTGACCTTTGCCATCGCTAACCTCTTGGGTAAAGGCAGCACTAAAGCCTTCTAAGGCTTCAAGCTTAGCTTTGAGGGCTTGGGCAGCCGCGGAGAGTTTTGGGGTGCCTTGCCCTTGAATCAAGGTAGCAGTCTGTGGGGCTGCTAGAGCAGCATTGATAGGCAATAAACCTAAAGCCACGGTAGCGGTCACTGTTGCTGCAATGACTACGGACAGTAACAAGGTGCGCACTCCTGAGGTGCGAACGCTGAGCGCGCGGACACGATGGTGGTTTTGATGGTTATTTGGGTGGTGGTGCATGATACCCAGCATGACTAAAAGCCGCTCCAGTTCTCTTTTTTTTTTTTTATTAACAAATCAACACAACAAAAGCTCAATCTGAGTGCGCATGATAGCAAAATTAACTCAGGGCTGTCTTAGTAGCTATGGCAGAAATATGCGCTCGGCGCCTACTGCATATGCCCCCAAAAAACATCGCCCCGTAGTCTGACAAGAGCTGCGGGGCGATGTTTTTGGAGGGGAAGGGCTGATCTTCCTAACCGTTTTTTTGTTGTTTTGGTTGTTGGTTGGTTAGTCGATAATGCCCTCGGAGGTGAGCTGTTTGAAGATCTTCTTCGCGCGTGGATAGCCCACACCTAACTCTGTTTGCAGGTCAGTGACCGTAGGTGGCTTATTGCGGCTATCCATGTAGTCACGCACCACCTGCACCGCCTGATCAAACTTCACATCAAGCTCCTTGACCTTCTCCTCGCCGCCTTCTTCCGTTGGCTCCTCAGGTACAGCAATCACGTCCTCTAAGTACTCTGGAGCACCAGCATAGTTGCGCCAAGCATCGACGATAGTCTTCACATCCTTGTTGCTCGTAAAGGCACCGTGTGCACGGGTTGCAGTACCAGCACCAGTGAACTTGTAGAGCATATCGCCATTGCCTAAGAGGCACTCTGCACCCTTCTCATCGAGCACAATGGTCGAGTCGATGCGGTTTTGCACAGTAAAGGCAATACGCGATGGGAAGTTGGCCTTAATCATACCGGTCACAACCTCAGAGCGAGGGGTCTGTGTTACCAGCACTAAGTGGATACCAGCAGCACGAGACTTAGCTGAGAGTCGAGCAATCAAGCTCTCTGGGGTATTCTCGCGATCCTTTTTACGACCACTTTGAGCCATCAAGTCAGCAAACTCTTCGACCACTACCACGATCCATGGTAATGGCTCTAAGCCTTGTGGATGTCCACCCATATCCTGAGTCCACAACGGATCTGGGATCGATCTGCCGGCGGCCTTTTCGCTCTTCACTAAGTCGTTGTACTCGGCGAGCTTACGTACGCCTAACAAAGACATCAGCTTGAAGCGGCGCTCCATCTCGTCAACACACCAACGCAGTGCAATTGGAGTCTTTTCAGCCACATCGGTGATTACAGGGGTGATCAAGTGAGGCAGATCCTTGTAGATCGAGAACTCCAGCTGCTTTGGATCGACCAAGATCAAGCGCAGCTCGGCTGGCGAGCGCTTGAGCAGAAGCGAAATCAACATGGTGTTAAGGCCAGCAGACTTACCAGAACCAGTGGTACCTGCAACTAAGAGGTGAGGGCTCTCAGCTAAGTCCTTTACTACTGGGGCTCCTACGACGGAGGCGCCTAAGCACATAGGCAATGAGGCCGAGCTCTCTCTAAACTCCTTGCTGGTGGCCATGTCACCTAAGGTGATGAACTTGCGCTTGTAGTTTGGCACCTCTAAACCAACGTAAGACGAGCCATCAATAATAGGCACCACACGCACATTAGGCACTAAGAGGTTGCGGCAGAGCTCTGTCTCAATCGATGAGATGGCCGAACTCTTCACACCTGGTGCCAGATCAAGATCAAATCTGGTGATCACAGGGCCAGTTAAGTAGTCAGCCACTGTGGCTTTAATGCCATAGGAGTGGAGCACGCTGTTAATGCGCTCTGAGGTCTTGTTGAGCTCCTCAATCGAGATCTCCACATGGTCATTAGACCGAGCGAGCAGATCTAAGCTTGGACGCCACTCATCGTAGTGCTTACGTGGTACCGAGCATAAAGACAAGCTCTGCTTAGTATCATCAAATGGAGAAGCACTGCTGACACCGGCCATATAGCTTGGCAAATTGCTAGAGGCGCTGTTATGTGCGCCCATAAAGGCATTGCCCGCAGTAGGCAAACCAACGGCGGCCTCGCCATGAGCACCCATTTCATGGGCGCGCATTGCTACATTGACCTCACCCTCTGCCATCTCAGCGACAGCATCAGCTGCCTCCACGCTACCCTGCATCTCAGGCATAGCCATATCCGCAGGAGCAGTCTCCACGGCTGGAGCTGAGGCTGGGATCTGAGCTTGAGCTTGTGCCTGCTGCGGCATTGGTGCTGGCGCATTTTGCTGCACCTGTTGCACTTGCTGTGGCTGCACTGGTGCCTGTGCTTGTGGCTGTTGTGGTTGTTGTGGTTGTTGTGGCTGTTGTGGTTGTTGTGGTTGTTGTGGCTGTTGTGGTTGTTGTGGCTGTTGTGGTTGCTGAGGCTGCATACCCTGCTGCATTGGCATGTTTGGATACATCATGCCTTGAGGCTGCATGTTCTGATTAGGCATTACAGGCACGTACTGGCCGTTTGGTAGCTGCATAAACTGCGGCATGGCTTGCATTGGCATACCCATTGGCGCCATACCTGGCATACCCTGCATTGGCATATTAGGGTACATCATGCCCTGATTAGGCATCACTGGTACGTACTGACCGTTTGGTAGCTGCATGTACTGCACTTGCTGGCCATTTGGCATAGTCTGGTAGAGCTGGGCATTAGGCATGCCCTGCATGCCTTGCATGCTCTGCATACCCTGCTGCATGCTCGACATATTCATCATCTGACCTTGAGGCATATAGCCTTGCTGCTGTGGAGCTGGGGCTGCACTGTCATCATCAGCGCCTTCCTCATACTCTTCGTCAGACTCAGATTCGTCCTCATACTCAGAGTCATCATCGCCATCGCCATCAGCGTCGCTGTCGGCATCGTCGTAGTCACCGTCATCGGCGTTGTCTTCAGCAGCAGCATCGGCATCGACCTCATCGTCAACTACGTCGTTAGAGTCGTCAGTGCTGTAGCCTGCGCTCTCTTCTGCAGTTGCGTCCTCGGTCTCGTCGTCGCTAGAGTCGCTGAGCTCAATGCCGCTGGTGGTCTGCTCGTAGATGCTGCTCAAATCCATATTGCTGATGTGGCTGAGCTCATCGTTTGGCATTGGGATAAAAGCTGAGGTTAGATCACCAACCTCGTAGCTCTGGGTACTGGTACTACCAAAGTTACTAAAGGAAATGACATTGTCAGCATCAGAGTTATCTTCTTTAGTTGCTGGTGCTGTATCAACTAGAGCAGATTGTTCTGCGTGAACGTTATTAACGTCACGAGATTCGTTGCTGCTTTCGTGGGTCTCATCAGCCTCATCTGCGCTTGGCAGGCTATTACCACCACCAAAGCTAAAGCTGGTGTTGGTAGGGCCTTGTTGCTCGACTAAGGCAGCTGCTTCAGATGCAGCGGCTTTAGCTTTGGCCGCAGCTATCTCCGCAAAGTTAAAGTTTTGTGTGCGCACTGGAGCTACAGGATCAGCGGCTCCACCCACAAAGTCATCATCGTCGTTGTAGGCAGTACCGCTTAAGCTCTCATCAATAGAGCCAGCTTGTTGCCCCTGCCCAAAATCATAAGCATGCTCAGGGCTGTAGAGGCTGTGCTCACGTTTTGCTATATCGTCACCGCTATCGTCGCTAAAGAGGTTGACCTCAACACTCTTAGCCTGATTGCCTCGCTCATTGCTGTGGGTAACGGCATACTTTAAAAAGCCCTCATCGTGCTCAGCAGTAGCAGGATTAGCCTGACTGTAGGCTGCACTTGGGCTTCTAATGATATTGGTGTGCTGATCTTGGAACGACTTAAAGCCAGACTCTGGCTCGCCACTACCCATCTGAATATGGGTATTAGCACCCTGATTGTCGCTACCACTATCAACTGCGCTTGCTGCGGCCGAGGTGGCTGTAGCCGCAGCGGCTGCGGCAGTAGCTGCTGCATCTAAAGCAGCACCGCCTACAGCCGAAGCTGTGGTAGATAAAGTAGCGGCCACTCCAGCAGTTTCTGCGACCTTATCGCCACTGTGGTGATGCACCAAGCTGCTATCGGTGACGCTCTTTAATTCATCTGCAAGCGACGACAGCTCGGCCAAGATGGCACTTTCCTTACTCTCAGCAGCGCCACTGTTAGTGGTCTCACGCTCAGGAGCTACCTCAGCCTTTGTCTCGCTGACTACAGTAGTAAGAGTCGTAGAGGTCGTAGGCTCTGGAGCTGGTTCTTGAGCTGATGTTGCTGCTGGTGATGGAGGCACGTAGCGGGTAATAACGGTGCTAGGCTCGCGCTCTTCTTGCTCAGCCTTTTCCTTAGCAGCACGCTCAGCCTCTTCGCGCTCGCGTTGGGCCTTTTCTTCGGCTTCACGCTGCTCGCGCTCAAGGCGTTCTTGCTTCTCACGCTCACGCTGAGCCTTTTCTTCGGCTTCACGCTGCTCGCGCTCAAGGCGTTCTTGCTTCTCACGCTCACGCTGAGCCTTTTCTTCGGCTTCACGCTGCTCGCGCTCAAGGCGTTCTTGCTTCTCACGCTCACGCTGAGCCTTTTCCTCAGCCTCGCGCTTCTCGCGCTCTAAGCGCTCAGCTTCTTCACGCTCTGCTCTTTCTTTGGCTTCTTGCTCTTCGCGGGCAGCACGCTCTTTAGCCTCCTGCTCTTCACGAGCACGGCGCTCCTTTTCTTCGCGCTCAGCCTCAAGCTTAGCCTCAAACTCTTTGCGGTTATCCTGAATAATGGTGTGTGGATGACCGTCATCTTCGTCTTCTTTCTCTTGCTCGTCAGCCTCTGTCTTATGCTTTTTCTTCTTGGACTTCTTTGGCTTTACCTGTACACCAGGGGTGATGTACTTAGGGCCATCATCCTCTGCTTCAGCCTCATTATCAGTGTCAGCAGCATCATGTTCTTCAGCGCTATCATCTGCACTCTTGATCAACTGCTGCTTCTTTTCTAATTGTGAGGCGTAAGTACCAGCGTAGATTGGGCCCTCGTCTTCGTCCTCCTCCTCACCACCATCATCATCGTCGTCTTCAGCGGCAGCAGCCTCAGCTGCGGCAGCCTTGGCAGCTTCCTCAGCGGCTTTTTCGGCGGCTTCGGCAGCAGCTTCAGCATCGACCTTTGGTACTAATGGAGTGCGCACAATGGTAGTGTGCTCACTCATGACGTTGATACTAGGCTCGGTTAAAGCCTTATCGCTAGCTTCTTGAGCCACGGCATCTGCTGATGCCATGGCCGCATCGGCGGCTGCGGTGGCGGTGGCTGCCACGGCCTTCTCTTTAGCAGCACGCTCAGCTGCAGCAGCTTCTGCTTCTGCAGCTGCTTTGGCAGCGGCAACTTGGGCCTCTTCTTCGGTACGCTTCTTAGCTTCACGAGCAGCAATAGCCTCTTGCTCACGAGCTTTCTTGCGGGCTTCTAACTCAGCGGCAAAGACCTTTGGATCGGTACGCTGCACAATGGTGTGTACCTCGTTATCCTCAGCCTTGGCTTCATCAGCAACTTGCTCAGGGGTAGCAGGAGCAGGCGCGGCAACCGAAACAGCATCACCACTTTCTGCTGTGTCTGGTGCTGGTGCTACTTGCTGTTGCTCAGCTAAATACTTCTGGGCATAAGTGCCGTAACCGTATGGGCTGTTCTCCACCTCTGAAGCCATATCAGCGGAGCTAGTGGTACTAGTGGTACTAGCAGTACTAGCAGTGCCGCTCATAGTGGTACCACTATAAGCGTCCATCTCAGGCATATCAGTTGCTGCTGGAGCTTGCACAGATAATGGCATCCCATAATCTGGAGTTGTATTGGCGTTAGCCATAGCCATTTGAGCTTGAGCAATACCTTGCTCAGCTTGCGCAGCAGCGTAGGCTGCATATGGGCTATAAGGCTCAGACACAGGAGGCAAATCGTTTTGCTGACCATGAGGCATAGCTGGCATTGGCTCTGGATCCACTCCCATTGGTGCGATCTCTGGGCCCTCTGCCCCCATAGGCTCACTGACATCATCGGTCATGGCTCTACCATCAGCAAATGGAGCGAGATTTGGATCTGCTGCCATTGGGTTCATTGGAGCTTCTGGAGCTGAACCTTGTACCTGTTCTGGAGCTTGAACAAAGGCCTGCTCTAAACCACGGCCACTCTCAATAAAGCCCGAGGTATCTGGCTCTAATGGGGCTACATTATCCACAGCGCCCGCGATCTCATCTGCTGGTACTTGCTGCTGCTCATAACCTTGCTCACCCTTTGGCATATAGCCACCGTGCTCAATTTGCTTGGCAAGTGGAGCTTGAGCTGGGTCTTGGCCTTGGTCTTGGGCTTGAGCTTGAAGCCGTGCAGGGTCAGCTGCTGGCATCTGTATGTTCTCAGACTGCATCACCGAGCCAAAGAAATCATTGGTAGGAGCCATCATGGCAGCAGAACTCATTGGTGCCTGAGTTTGCTCATACTGTTGAGACTGGAGCGGCATCTCAAGCGGCATCTCATCTTGAGCCATTTGCTGCTGTTGTTGCTGCAGATCAATAGGATCTTGTTGCCCTTGCTCCATACGGGCAAAGATCGACTCGCTATTATCATCGAGGCCAGCTAAATAAGGCTCATGATCATGGCTCTGATACTCAGGCTGCATTGATTGCATCTGAGGATCTGGGCTTGGAATAGAGCTTGGATCACGAGGATCAATTGGACGCAGAATGTCCTCATCCATAGACTGAGATTGAGCCTGAGCTTGCAGTTGCGCTTGTTGCTCCGGTGACTGCATGCCATTACCAGCAAAACCTACAGTTTCTGCGGCCGAGGCAGTGCCAGCGGCTGCGGCAGCGCTGCCAACAGCAGTAGTAGTAGCAGCGGCGCCGTTTACAGTAAGACCTTGTGGCTCTAACTTCTCTAATTGACGCTGCTTGGCCTTTGATTGATCTTGCTTATTGCTCTTTTCGTTACGGGCTGGCAACACCTTGAAGAAAGCTTCACCGACCTTATCGAAAACATAGAATGGATCTTTGCCAAAGAAATACGCAAAACCCGAGAAGGCTATCAGAGCAAACAGCAGCACTGAGATAACATGCGGTATCGAGATGACATCAAAAAACATGTTGAGCATGTCACCTAAAAGCCCACCAGCACCGGTAGAACTTAGGTCGGAATAGCGTGAGAGGAGGCCTGCTAAACCAAGCATTAAGAAGTTAAAGCCTAGAATTCTAAGTCCGGTCTTGTAGAAATCGATATGCCAGATATCTGTTGGCTTTAAAAATACGTAATAGCCAACATAGCTAATCAAAAAGGCAAAGGCATACGATAAAAGGCCAAAGTACTCAAAGAAAAAGCCTAATATAGGGGCATTGGTGTTGGCAGGTACACCGGTGTCTACTTGGCCGACAATAAGCTCACCAGTAAGCTTAGGCTCAGCTCCGTTTTGGAAGTCAAGCATCATGTACATGCAGCCTAAGGTAGCTAGTATGCACGCAATAAAGAGCACTAAGCGTAAGGGCGATCTTTCTCTGGCGCCACGTGCGCTTTTGGAAGCTGCCATAACAACAATTCTCCTCTCACATGTCTGGTAATCACGACTACAAATCCATATCTATTGCGCTATTTAGCCGTGCAGTGCCATCAGTCCATCACCTTGCTCATACCCCCCTGCAATGGCGTCTTTATGGCCTTGTTATTTTGTTATGGGGATATAGGGAATGCTCAGACGTGAAAAAAGCATGCCCATAGCATGCTCTACCCTGATTGCAGCGACATTTTTGGCACAAAAGCCCACAAAAGTATATGCTAAAACCCTTTTTCGTAAAAGCAAAGCTGCCGCTAACCGCCACTTGTATGCCGCTCATCGCAACCTCTTAGGGTCTTACCTCTAGCTTTTGCTTTTTCCATAAACCTTTCCCTTCCCTTACAGCACCTTATACCTGCTATAACTCCTGAGCACTGCGAGGCAGTACTTTACCAGCCACAACACATCACAAGCGTCTTTTAGGGATCGAGTGATTGCTGCAAAGCCTTATTTTCTCAAGGCCTCATTGCGCCAAGCCTTGCGGCCAAAAAGCATTACAGTGCATGTAATTTTTGTTAAAATCATTCGGGGCTTTTTGCTGGTGCTATAAAGCACGGTGCTGCGTTGTCGGCACTGAGCTAGCACCATCGTTGTTTTGCCCTAACCGTTGGTTGCAAAGCCAGCACTTCAGACCTCATTAAGTAAGCTGTGGCTTTTGCCTCTAGTCCTGCTAGCATTAGCTCTAGCTCTAGCTCAAGCAAGAGCTATGGCAAAAGAAAAACCGTGGCCAGAGAGCTTTATGGCATGACTACTCTGTGAGAAGTGCTAGCTCTTTGTTGTATGAGGTCAGGTCTTGTCTTAATAGCAGGGAAATCAAGTGTTAGACTTTCTTATCGCCTTCTTTACTGATTATGGCTATATCGCTGTATTTGGCATCTTAATACTGTGCGGCTTTGGTCTACCAGTCCCTGAAGACATCACCTTAGTGTCTGGCGGTGTGATTTCAGGCCTTGACCTAGCAAACCCTCACACCATGTGTTTTGTGGGTTTAGCGGGCGTGCTCATCGGTGATAGCACTATGTTCCTTGCAGGACGTATCTTTGGCTATCGTATTCAGCGCATCCGTACCTTCCGTCGTATTCTCTCACCACGCCGTTTCTCCCAAATTCAGCGCAAGTTTAAGCAATACGGTCTGTCCTTACTCTTTGTTGCCCGCTTCCTTCCAGGTCTTCGCTCCCCTATCTTCTTAGTCGCCGGCATGAGCCGTCGTATTCCATACCACACTTTCATCTTAATGGATGGCTTTGCCGCCTTAATCTCGGTGCCAGTGTGGGTTTACTTAGGTTACTTCTTTGCTGACAACTTAGACCTCTTAATGGAGTACGTCGGTGACGTACAAAAGATGATCTACTTAGCCTTAGGCTTAGTCTTTGCCGTAGTGCTCATCATCTACTTAAAAAAGCGCTTCCACAGCAAGCTCAACAAGTTCACCTCCGACGACGGCGAGCACGAGGCTGGTGCTGCCGCTACTACTACAGCAACTGCTAGCACCTCTGCTGAGCCCAAGGCCAGCGCCCCTACTGCGACCGCAGCTACAGTTGAGGCCACTACCAGTGCCACTGAAGCAGCACCTAAGGCTGAAGCTTCATTAACTACTCCTGCTGAGCCTATAAAGCCAGCTGAGACATCTGAGAAGAGCGAGGCTGCTGAGTCTAAAAAAGACTAAGACTCTCACTCTGCGATCTAACTGATTTCCTCAAACACCGCTGATGCCACGCTTCGTAACAGAGCAACGGGTCAGCGGTGTTTTTGTTTGCTCCGAGATTCGGCTCATCGCTGTGCACTGGGAATTGTGCATTTTGGCAGCGCTTTGCGCCTATTTGGGACTGTTCTGAATTCGCTTCCCAACAAACGCTCCACAAGAGTGCAACTTTCTACCATGTGATAGAATAGCGCCGTCAAAAAGGGCAGTTTTGCTTACAAAATGGCTTTTTTCTCTGCTTGTCGTAAGCACTGCTATTAATGTCTCGCCTGTTATCCACTGTTATCAACATTGGTCTTTTGGCTTGAGCACCGCCGCCTATCTTCGGCTTTAGCTCCTACCATAGGTACCTTAGGCGCTGCGGTGAACTGTCTGCAATCTAAAGCTCACTGTCTGCTAGGGCGAAGTGCTACTAGTATTGGTACTGGTGCAGGTACTAGTACTGGTGCTACGTCCTTTTCACTATTGTCGCGTCAGCGATCTTGCCCCTCTAGGGTGAAAGGCTAGAGGCAGGCCACAGTTAAGTGAGCAAAGGGTTGCTACAAAGCCACAAGCGGTGGGCGCAGGATGAAATCTTGCCTCAAGGAATCTTCTTTTTATGGATCAGTTAACGGAAATCGTCCGTGATATCAACTCCATCTTGTGGGGGCCATGGTGCCTGATTCCGATTTTGGTCGGTACTGGTATCTTCTTCACCTTTAAGACTCGCTTTGTGCAGGTTCGCCAATTCGTCCGTGCTTTCAGACACGTGTTTGGCGGTTTCTCCCTCAAGGGTGAAAGGGCAGGTCAGCATGGTATGACCTCTTTCCAATCCTTAGCTACTGCTATCGCAGCTCAGGTCGGTACTGGTAACTTAGCCGGTGTGGCTACTGCTATGGCTATGGGTGGCCCTGGTGCTATCTTCTGGATGTGGCTGGCTGCTTTCTTTGGTATGGCCACCATCTTCGCAGAGGCGGTGCTGGCGCAGATCTATCGTAGCCGCGACGGTCAAGGCAATATCACCGGTGGTCCTGCTTTCTATATTTCTAAGGGTTTAGGTCTCAAGCCATTAGCTACCGTCTTCTCGGTGCTCATCATCATTGCCTTAGGCTTTATTGGCAACATGGTGCAGGCCAACTCCATTACCACCGCTTTTGCCGGCGCTTTCAATATCCCTAACTGGGTATCTGGCATCTTCATCATTCTGCTGGCTGGCTTCATCTTCATTGGTGGTATTAAGCGTATTGCTAGCTTTGCCGAGAAGATCGTGCCTTTCATGGCTGGTATCTACGTCTTAGGCTCGCTCTTTATTGTGATCAGTAACTACGACGCTATCCTCCCATCCCTCAAGGCCATCATTATTGGTGCTTTCAACCCAGATGCTGCTACTGGCGGTGTTATCGGTGCCACCATCAAGGAAGCTATCCGTTATGGTGTGGCTCGTGGCCTGTTCTCTAACGAGGCTGGTATGGGTTCGACTCCACACGCTCACGCTGTAGCTCGCGTACGTCACCCTGCTGAGCAAGGCTTAGCTGCCATCATAGGCCTCTTCATCGATACCTTTATCGTGCTGACTGCAACAGCCATCGTCATCATGGTCACCGGTTCGCTTGATGGCACCACTACTGGTATTGAACTGACACAAAAGGCCTTTATCAAGGGCATGGGTGAAGCCGGAGCTGGCTTCGTTGCGGTGTGCTTGTTCTTTGCGGCCTTTACTACCATTGTGGGTTGGTACTTCTTTGCAGCGCAGAACTTCAAGTTCCTCTTTGGCTACAAGAGCCTCAACATGTTCTCGGTCATGGTGCTGTGCTTTCTGCTCATGGGTGCTTTCTTACAGGTGAACTTAGTGTGGGAGTTAGCTGACCTTTTCAATGGCCTGATGGTAATTCCAAACATCTTGGCTGTGATTGGTCTCTACCGCTTAGTGACCCGCGCTGTTTCCGACTACGAGGGCAAGTTCCTCCAAGGCAAGCGCCCACTGTTTGGCCCATCTGAGGTACTCACCAACCGCTTTGCAAACCTGCAAGCTGTGATGCGTCGTGCAATCTCCAAGAACAAGGTCAAGGAGAAGAAGCAGACCCCATTTGGTGATGATGACGAGTAATCTGCGCATTCATGCGTAACTATCGTCAAACCCGATTTTTGTAGTCCTAATGGTTTAGCCACGACTACAGTTATCTAATTTCACAGAGCCTGTTTTGGTCAAACCTAAAACAGGCTTTTTTCTTGCTGGAAAGACCACAAACTCCCCCTAGCACCATCCACCAAAAGCCCCATCTTACGTCACTTCCTCCTGTTTTACCTCTATTAGAGACCTGATAATTTTTCCATCTATCAGTGAACTCCCCATCAGCTAAAGCTGATGGGGAGTTCACGCTCTAGCTTTTGCGCCGCTAACAGATTAGTTCTGGCTATGGTCAGAGCAACATAATACACGCAGCCTGCTGACCATCATGAACCAAAAACAGGTCGGCTTAATCACTTCGGGCACAGTGTCATAACCCAAGCCCGCTTGGCCTTGAGTTTCGGTCTAACGGGCTTTTTCATTTGGTTTTGGCCCCAACACTACAGTGCTAGAGACGCATTGCTTGGAGCAGACGTGGCATCTGCGCTATCGCTATCGCTGACGTAAGATGCTGGTGCATCCTCGCTCTTGCAGAGATCGTAGCTAGCATTGCCCCTGTAGGTCAGTACCAGCTCATGCTTCTTAAGCAGAGTTGAGCGGTGGCCTACCGAGATAAAGATGCTGTCTTTGAGCTCTTGACGTAAGAGGTCATAAGCTAGAGCCTCACTACGCTCATCCATTGCCGAGCTAGCCTCGTCTAGGAACAGGATCTGCGGCTTGTTGAGGAGAGCACGGACGATAGCTACACGCTGCTGCTCACCTAAGGACAGGATGTGGCTCCAGATATCGACCTCATCTAAGTGCGCAATCAGGTGCTCTAAGCCTAAGAGCTTGAAGTAGTACTCAGTCTTACCATCAGTCTCAATAGAGCTTGGGTAAGAAGCGGCTAGGCGCAGGCTACCTTGTGGCAGATAAGGCTTCTGGCTTAAGAACAAGCTATTGCCGTCCTTGAGATACTGCACCTGCCCCTCTGCATAAGGCCAAATACCAGCAAGAGCCTTAATCAGGGTCGACTTACCACAGCCCGATGGGCCACGAATCAGCAGCGACTGCCCCAAGTTGAGCTTGAGGTTGAGGTCGCGCATAAGCTCCACACCACGTGGACTCTTAAGCTCTAAAGAAGTCACCTGCAAGGCAGGAGTAGCAGCAAGCTGTGCTAGCTGTAACTGCTCCAATGTCTGTT
Source organism: uncultured Anaerobiospirillum sp. (assembly GCA_944393075.1). Classification (GTDB taxonomy): domain Bacteria; phylum Pseudomonadota; class Gammaproteobacteria; order Enterobacterales; family Succinivibrionaceae; genus Anaerobiospirillum. The sequence continues at coordinate 22,674 of CALXYZ010000023.1, forward strand.
CAGTCTTTTCCTCAACAGGTGCTTCAACCTGAGTAGCAGCAGTAGCCTCAGTCTCAGCTTCAGAGTCTGGCTTAGCCTTAGATTGGGTCTCTAAATCACGCTGCACCTTGATGCAAGCGATAGCCTCCACCTCGTCTAAGGACAGATAGAAGAGCGAGAGACGGTCGACCACAGACTTCCACGATGCCCATGAAGTGAAGTTTGCCACTAAGGTCGATAAGCTATCCTGCACGCGACCGAAAGCAGAGTTGATCTGCATGATCGAGCCCATGGTGATGATCTTGGCAAAGTACAGAGGAGCCGAGATCAGCATTGGGAAGATCACCGCAGTCTGGGCATAACCTAAAGTTAAGAAGCCTAAGCGCTTGGTACAGACAATGAGCTTAATGTAGTTGGCCACTAAGCCGGCAAAGCTGTGACGCAGGTAATTACCTTCTTCCTTTTCACCGTGATAGAGAGCAATGGACTCACCGTTTTCACGGACACGAATCAAGGAGAAACGGAAGTCTGCCTCGTAGCGTTGCTGTCTGAAGTTGAGCTTCACTAATGGGCGACCTAAGTAGAAGGTCAGAGTGGTACCTAAGATCGCGTAGAGCAAGGCTAAATAGCACATGTAGCCGTCTGGCAGCGAAATGGTGTGACCCCACACCTCAATATCAACCGCAGCCGACAGCTGCCACAACACCACGCCGAAGGTGAACATCATCGCGAGATCAGTGGCGGTGCCTAAGATCAAGACAATGGTCGATGACACAAAGAGGTTGAGGTCTTCGGCGATACGCTGATCTGGGTTATCTGTGTTCTTATCGGTCAGCTGCAGCTTGTAGTAGTTGTCACTTTGCAGCCAGCGATCCATGGTCTTGCCGGTAAGCCAAGTACGCCAATTGATAGCAAGGCATGACTTCAAGTAGGCGTTGTAGACCGTCACCAAGACGTGGATGGTAGCCAGTGCCACAAAGACTAAGAGCTGCGTCTTAAAGCCTTCAAAGTCGTACTGCTGAATGATGTCCCAGAAGGTCTTGTACCAGGTGTTGATCGAGGTAGCGATGTATACCGAGCCACCGGTTAAAGCCACAATGGCGGCTAATAAGAACCACGACTTAAGACTGTCTTTGGAGCACCAATAGCTCTTGAGCATACGCCAAAACGCTTTAAGCGTTACCTTTAATGGTAGGCTGTCAACGCTCTTACCATTACCGATCTTGCCGTAGACGCGCTCATAGGCAGCATGTGCGCGCTCTTTATCATCTGTAGCGGCGCCCGCCCCTTGATCGTTGTTAGGCAAATCCTCTTTTCCTTTCATCTAATATCGGCGCGGATCCCCCCAAGGTAACTCGGGGGAGGAAGCGCCGCCTCAGTCTGTTCTAAATTCTGTTATAAAACCGCCAGTACGTCTTTGTAACAAGCGCAACTTCTTGTAGTTGACGCTTTCTTTAAGACGTGTACCATCAATCAGCTTCAACTCGAAAGAGCCAGAGCTTCTACGACTAGAGATAAAGTAAGCTTTGTCTAAGTAAGCTACTTTGTCATTAAGTCTAAAACCATAAACCTCAAAAGGAGCTTGATTTCTCTTGCGCAGAGCACCTTTGATTGGGTTGGCCTTGTGAATCATACGATTATGGCGGCGTACCTGTTTTTTGAAAAAATGGCCACCAAGTCTCTTTGCCCCAAAATTGCCTGCAATGCAAAAGGCATCATTACAATGCGACTTGGGGATCTTGTTTTTGATGCGATTGTCCTTG
>CALXYZ010000024.1 GCA_944393075.1 uncultured Anaerobiospirillum sp.
CCCATGACGGACTGAAGCTAGACAACTTAGGCTTGATCTCTCAAGCCTCGGTCGTAAGACCGCAGGTAGTTGACTCTGTTTTGTCTTCACTAAAAAGAATAACCACCCAAGACGAGCAATAACTAAAGCAACAAGGTGCAGGCAGTGTTACTGCTCTGCACCAAACGTCACTATCAATAGAAAACGACGCCTATAGCCTAGTCTTATTGTCTGCTGGCATTACGGATCTCATATTTCGTGTAGATCTCTTTCAAGCCATTAATCTTGTCGGCAAGCGTTTCCGAAATAGAGCGGATCTTCTCCTTGGACTCAAGAAGATCTTGCGTGGAAATCTCATCACGATCTTCTATAAAGGCGGTCTCAATAGCGTCCTTAACGATAGTCTCTAAATCAGCACCAGAGTAACCTTCTGTCTGCTGCACAAGGTCATTGAGATTGAGCTTGTAGTGCCACTTACCGCGCTTCTTCAGGTGGATCTTGATGATCTGGTTACGCTCTTCGCTCTTTGGCAAACCAACGAAGAAGATCTCATCAAAGCGCCCTTTACGTAAGAACTCAGTAGGCAGCACGCTAATATCATTGGCCGTAGCCACAATGAAGACGCTAGAGTCCTTCTCCTGCATCCATGTAAGGAACTGGCCAAACAGGCGAGCAGTTACCTCATGACCACCACTGCCGCTACCATTGCTTACACCCGCAAAAGCCTTTTCCAGCTCGTCGATCCACAAAACGCAAGGGCTAATAGCCTCAGCCAAAGATAGTGCTTTGCGCATGTTTTGCTCAGACTCGCCCACGTACTTACCAAGCAAACGACCGACATCAAGGCGCACTAAAGGCAGACCAAACTTGTTGGCTGTAGCCTTGGCGCACAAGCTCTTACCGCAACCAGGCATACCAAAGATCAACACACCTTTTGGCACATCGACACCAGCACGCATAGCGCGATCAAAGTTTTTGAAGATCTTGGACTTAACGTCAAGCCAGTCTTTAAGCGACTCTAAACCACCGATGTCATCTAAGGTATCAGAGAAGTTCATGAGCTCAAGGATGCCTGACTTGCGGATCACCTGAGCTTTTTCTTGGAGCACTAAGACCTGATCACGCGAGGTGATTTCGCCGCCATTGTGATAAGCAAGGTTGAGGATCTGCCTGACTTGGAAAGCGTTGAGGCCTTTGAGGGTACGTGACAGCTCATTTACGGTATCTGCATCGATACTGATGCTCTGGCTTTCTGCGTAGTTGTTGATGATCTTGCTGATCTCGTCATAGCTTGGGGCAGGGATATCAAGCAAGGTGATGTATTCCTCTAGCGCCTTAGGCAGCACCACTGTTGGAGACACCAAGAGCACTACGACCTGATAGTGATTCTTAAAGCGTGTGGCATCAGCCATGACCTTAAGCATGGAGGTAATTTGAGGGTCTTCAAGATAGGCACTGCAATCTTGCAGCACAAGAATCAAAGCCTTGTCTTTGATATCGGCAGTGCTCTCACCAGAGCTCTTAGCATCTTCGATCTGCTCAAGAACACTTAATGATGCCTGTACCTCCTGATCGTGGTTTTCTTGCAGGAAGTTGAATAAAGCCATATGTGGAGGCTGATTTAGCGGCACTGCACTGGAGCTGTCACTGTTATCACCACTTTGCTCGCCCCAATCTGCAGCACTTGCTTGCAGGCTTTTAACCACGCAGCCATCTTTAAGGCTAAACTGCCCTACTGCTGGGTTAAAGCCCTTTACGAAGAACTGAGTGCCTGATGCGCTTTTCTGCAAACGCGAGATGATGTTCTCAATATCGAAGATGTCGAAGTGCTGAACGAAGAAGATCGAGCGATAGGACTCAATGTAATCCGTGAGCTGACGTACAAACTCTGTTTTCACGTGATACCGCCATACGTGGTAAAGACAAAGGAAAGGGCGCTATCTGACGCCCGTAGCGCGGGTAGTACTCATCTTTAGCGATGAATGCCACAATGTACTATCCTACTTGCAATTGAGAGCAACCTAATCTTGGCGGCTGCTCAATTTCAGGGCTTAGCTTAACTTGACGTAGCAGAGTTCTGTCATATAGAGACAATTCATATCTCTTCGAGCTTGCAGACCATTTAGCACATTAAAGCCAAGAGTGTTACGATTATAGATCAACGGGTCATCACTGTTGTTACCTGCCGCCGCGCAGCAGAAGCACTCTACGTAAGAATTATATGTTTGCACGGAAAGGCAAATCACCTGAGATCCTTCAGGTTCAAATGTGTTCCACTCTGTAGACAGATTAACTGATCGAACACAAGAACCAAGACGCGCGGACAATTCATCTAAAGGCACATGAAAGAGCTTTTTTAACTCTTCGTCATAAGTCGCTGGAGTTAAGGTCTCGTGAGAAAAATCTTGTGCAGAGAAAGCCAACACATTTTGAGCACGTTGATCGTTAGGGATAGCTTTTCCCAGAAAATCAAAATCAAGGTAGAACTGACGCAAATCAGGATCAGCTAACATTACTAAAAGAGCTAAAGGAGCTTTTTCATAGCACACCCAAAACACGCTCCTTCTGTCTATGGTCAAAAACTCAAGGAAGTGTGCCTTAAGCTCGCGGATGTTCTGCTTCACGATGTCCAGATCTTGAGGGTGATCTAAGATGCCCTTAATCAGCTCTAAGTAGCACTTATTGCTGTCAGAAACGGCCTTTTGCACATCTTGCAAGTGCGAGATCTTCTCCTGCACAAAGCTCAGGTTCTGCTGCATCCTGTCTAAATCAGCCAGCAGCTGATCAAGATCGCTCTCAGGCATGTCGATTTGGAAGATCTTGGCCATAGCCTTGACCTTGGAGGTATCACTCAGATCAGCTTTATCCTGCAGCTTCTTGATCTCGGTGAGCTCATCGCTATAACCGCGCACCTCAAGCCAACGAGTCAGCAGATTGTTGTGCTTTAAGGCAAAGAGAAGTCCTTGAGGATCGAAGTTGTCGCGCAGCTCCTCGATAGAGCTGGCGTAAGCGATAGGGTACTTGCCAGCGGCATCAGGCTTTTGTAGCGGCAGGTTAAACTTAATGGTCTTCACGTCGAATCTTCCTTGGTAAACACGAATAGCCTATCTGCACCTTGCACAGCACATACATGCTTTCGCAAAGATGCAATGGCTGGTTTGAGCCCTATACAGCGCCATCTAAGGCGCCGCTAAAGCAGCACATAGGTAAGATTCTATCACGCACAATTAGACTAGCAATTCATTTGAGACCAGCTCAAATCCAAAGCGGTGCATATTCCCGTCTTTAGGACAATTCTAACGACAAAAACATCGATAAAACCGCATATACATGCGGTTTTGTCTGGACAAAATCATTGTAGATTTTCGTCGTAGACCAAAACAAATCCCTACTGTACGGTCGCTTGTCACAGTTGGTCAAATTGCCTCCAAAGATTATACACCTTGATTTGCAACCTCCATCTGAGCTGACGCGCTGTGTCTTAATGGAGGCCGCTCAAAGCTAACCTTACGTGACAGCACTCACTGATCAAGATAGCCGTTGAGCACTAAAGCAGTAACAAGAGCTGGCCCTGTGCTGCCAAAACGAGTCCAACTTGTGCCGTTATGCTTCTGCCTACGCGAGACAAGTAGATCAGAGGGGAGTAGCAACCCACGAGTCACTAGTGGCAGGCGACCGTACAGTAGGCTTTTTTGTCCTCAACACAATTGGCCGCAGTGGCGTGCTCTTGCAGCTCAAGGAGCGCATACTTGAGTAACAGTTGCAGCTTAGGCTCAAAGAAGCTTAGAGCCACACTCTCAATGGTGTTAGTGAGCTCAGCATTAGGCACACGGTAGTACTTCACGGCCACAGCGATGCAGGGCATAGCACCGGCGACGAAGCACAGCTTGCCATCACTGAGCTGCCTGTTCTTGTTCTCAAACAGGCTGCCACAGTTATTGAGCAAGCGCTCTACTGTGAGCAATGAAGAAAGCATTGCGCCCTCCTTGTTCTGCATTCAGAGGCTACGGGAACAAGCTCCTTAGTCCCTCCTCTCTACTCTCTACTCAACTGCCACTACTTCAGAGCACCTGACTCTAAGGCGTCATAAGCCTCAAGCACTAAGCGTGAGGTCAGGTACTCGCCGTAAAGCTTGAGCTCCTTATTTTTAAGCGTGGTAAAGGTCTCAGACGGGAAGTCTTCACCCATGACCTGCTTAGGATCAAGGATATAGGCCATTTCCTCACGGGACAGGCCGTACTTGCGAGCAATGAAGGCATCAAGCTCAGCTCGGATCTGAAGGCGCTCACGAGTCTCTTGGAAGGTATAGCTTGGGTAATCGGTGAGCCACACCTCGTTGATGTCGTCGGCGGTACGGGTCAGCATAGCCACACGCGATGCCACAAACTCCACATCCTCCTCACTGAAAGCCTCAGGCGGCAATATAGGTAGCTGCTTGAGCACAAAGGCATTTACATGAGCATTTGCCTGTTTAAGGCGATCCACATAATCCACAACCAAGCTGTTTAAAACAGATAGAAGACAAGCGGCATGCCTATCATCACATTTAGGTAGCAGTATAGAAGCACTGTTACCAATAGCTACGTTCGCAGGCAATACAGAAGCAATAACAGTGCGCTCATTAGTGACAGCAGCAACATCTCGCCAAGCTAAAACCCAAGGGCGCATCCATCCTTTTTTTGCAAGCTTATCATTAACGATCTGAACTTCTACCCAAAATTGTGGCTGAATCTTAAAACTTGGGTTTTGCTTCTCTTCTAAAGTAACGTTACGAACAACAAGCTTGTTTGACTTTTGAACATTAGCTTCATAAGTAGCAAAGTGGTGATCAAACTGGTAAAAGAGCTTGCCCTCATAAAGGGGCACGAGAATTTTGTTACTATTCTCGGATGTATCTTTGTCAGCTTGCTCCACAAAAATACCACTGTCATTTGCCATATCCAGCATTCTCATATTCTGGACTGACCATGGATTTATCACTTTGCTGTCATCACTCTCCTGAACCAAAATTGGAGACTGAGAGTACAACTTTCGGCATAATTGCAAATCATATTCAGCGCGAGCAATCACTGGTGTCTTTGTGTTAGGGCTCAAAAGGTCGAAGTCACTTGCCTTAAACGTAATATGGCGGCGCTGATCTTCAAGGTGCTTAATGTTGGTGGCGTAGAACACACAATCAGGGACTTTAAACTGACGCAAGGTCAACAACACAAACGAGTACTTTCCCTCAACTGATGGGAAAATACCCTTGCTATTACTGAAGTGGTAAACAGAGAAAGCAAGCTTGTTGCTAAAAATGTACTGACTAAAGGCCTTACTATTATTATCTGTGATAATGCCAATTGGTAAAACAACGCCAGCTGCACCATTACTACCACGAAGACACAGAGCCAGCTCTGCGAAGTAGGCAAATAGATTTGTATCGCCTACACCAGATAGAGGGAACCTGCCTCCATCCTCGGCAGATAAATGCCATAGAACTGAACTCGCTGCAGCTCGATACTGGTCATGCAGATAATCGGCATATAACAGCATCTCTGCTTGAGAGCGCTGCTCACTTGGTTCTTGATCTAGGTATTTGAGCGCAAATTCTCCTTTAGCCAACGCAGCAATCATTTTTTTGCGGATGGCTGCGGTTCTAGCATTGGCAATGGCTGGCATGCGCACAGAGAACCATTTCTCGTCCTCTACTTTAGGTTTATCCCATGGCGGATTGCCTAGCACGCAATCAAATCCGCGATGTTCTTTATCTACACTGTCACCAAAGACCTCAGGGAATACAAAAGGCCAGTGAAGAACCTCGTTTTCATCACAGATACGTTGAGCAAAGGCAATCTTTTTCTTAAGACTTTCAGAAACACCAAGATCTTGCTGCAACGCCAAGTCGACATCACCGCTTGTAGGGACAAATTGGGCAGTATCTTGAGTCTTTTCGCAGATATAAGCTGCGATAAAGAGATTGCAAGCTTGGTAGATTGGGTTTTGCTTAAGGCCTTGTTGATTGACCTGATATTGCTGCTCCTTTGCGCGCTCTGCTGCCAGAGAGCCTGACAACATAGCATTAATTAGGCGGTAGTTGTTTTGTGCCAACTGACCTATAAGGCCCATTGAGAACAAGCCAACTCGGTAAGGAGTATCCTTTTGCAACTCCTTGCGCTCGGTAGTATTACGCTTTTTTAGAATGGCACATATGTCTTTATCATTAAGCGCAAAGCCACTCTTATCAGCCTTGTAGGCGTCATTAACCACTCCAATGTTCAAAACATCTAAATCGCTTACACCTAAAAGAGAATTGCCAACAACTAAGTGATGGTCTAAAAACGATAATGCCTGACCATCAGCAAAGCCCTCAAGCCACAGACCAATGCGAGCGAGCTCAATTGCCATTGGGTTGATGTCCACGCCGTAGATGCAGTTAGCAATCACATCGTGCATGGCTTGGTGAAAGAGCTCTTGGGTTGCTGTTTGATTTATGGCACGCAGTGAGGCCAAACGTTCAGCAATATGACGCGCTGCGGCCAGCAGAAAGTGGCCACTACCACATGCAGGATCAATGACCTTAAGTGAGAGGAGGGCTTCTTCAGGGCTTTGTGGGTTGTCCTTAAGCTTCTGCTCAATCACTGGATCCAGCGCGGTTTTGATCAGGCTCTGCACTAACTCATCTGGGGTATAGTACGAGCCAGTGCTCTTGCGCTCGTTAGAGCTGGCATTGATGAAACTAAAGACCGGAGTCTGACCTTTAGTATCAATCTTTGGCACCAACTCTAATAAGCCCTCGTAGATGGAGCCGAGCTCTTCGGTGTTGATGTTCTTGTAGTCGATAACGGTGTAGGCATTGTCCATCACTGCCCAGCGCATCAAGCGCATAGCCTCAAAGAAGCTGGCGTTATCGAGGCTGGCTTGCATGATGTCTTGGCATTGACTCTCTGCAAACAAACCACCTAAAGCTGGCAGCGCCAATCGTGGCTCACCTTGAGCTAAGGACTTAAAGACGATGCGCACGCCTTCCCATGCGTCGGTGTAGTCGTTGTAGTAAGTCTTTTTGAGGGCAAGATCACGATAACGACGCAGGGCATAACCATCCCAGTAGCGCTTGGTTGCAAGCTCCAACTCCTGCTTTTGCTCTTCTGTGTGGTCTTTGCTTGGCTTGAGGTTGATGAGTTCACGTTCCTCTAAGCAGAACACAAAGAGGAAGCGGTACATCAGACGCATCAGCTGATGGTTGTACTCAGTTGGAGTCAGCTTACCTTGGGCGATTTTCTCTTGCAGGGCAACATTACCTGGAGCAGTACCTTTGAGGAAGCCGTTTCCTAGCACCTCCATGGCCTCTTGCAGGCTGGCGCTGAGCTTATCTCTGGCTGGTTGACCAATGTCTTGGCTGAGCTTGATCCAGCGCTCCCATACGTTCATACCGTTGGTAATGATGGCTCTTGAGGCGTGGAGCATCAGCCACATGTGTACGAACTCGGCTTGGTCATCACCCTCAAAGATCTGCTCTAAGCTAAACTCAATGTAGCTTGGGCGCGATAAAGTCACCACATCACGCAGCAAGCGCACGCTGTAGCCATTAAAGACCATACCCCAGAGGTACTTCTTCTCAGCATTGAGGAGCTCTTGAAGCATAAAGAACGGTGTATTGCGCTTGTGGCCACTACCCTCTACTGACCACTTCTCGCTCTGCTCATCAATGCCTGTATCGACAATAGCAAGAGGAAGGATCGCTCCCTTATCTTGCTTTGACTCTTGGCCGCTGCCGCTATTGTCCTCAAAGCCAACGTTAGCACGTGGGTCGAGCAAGTATCTGACAGGAAAGACCTTGAGAAGTTCAGGATGCAGCAGGTCACCTACTCTGATAGGCTCCACTTCACGCAGCTGTTGATAGCCTAAGCCGCTCACAAAGAACACTTGCGCAAATCTCAGCAGTGCTGCTTGTTTATCGTCAGCGCTGACGTCTTGGCGATCCATCACTGCCTTGAACTGCTTCCATGCAGTACTACTGATGCGATAGGATCGGAAGGCTTCATCTTTCAGGGCAAAGCCTTGTGGAATGTTGTAGTCCTGCACATCCTGACAATCGGTGCTGATCGTAAAGACACGCTCTACCTGTGCAGGCAGAAAGAGACTGCCAGCAAGCTCCCAACAGGAGGATTTTGGCGCTGTTTTAGCCATTTGTACGCTCTTTCTCCTACTTAGCTGTATTGGTTTGTTTGGTGATAACAGGCATCGCTCTTACTCCTCGTCAACTGGACGCAGGATGTAGCAGCCCATGATGTCAAACGGTAAGCAAGGCTTAACCTCGGAAACTGAGCCGTGGGCAGTAAACTGCTTCACGCTCTCATGCTCAGCCTTGATCTCCAGAGCTCGCTTGTTTGCAAACTCTTGCAGCTGCTTTTGTGTCTCTTCAGCCTTGATCCACTCAATAGCAGCCTTAGTGAGGCGCTGTGCCACCATAGGTGAAAAGACACCTTGTGGCTTGGCGTTAAACAACAGATCTTCAGCCTCTTTAGTCTCAAGCCAAGTGGTACCTTTGGCACCTTCTACTGCAACCGGCAGCACCTCTTCTACCATCATGTGGCGCTGCAGCTGATTGTTGTAGGTAATGCGCATCTGATAACGTAGTCTAATCAAGAAGATGCGGGTGAGACTCTGCACCAGCGGGCTGTCAGCAATAGCCACACGCGATAGCTTATTGACGCCAGTTGTGGTTGCTGCTGCGATTGCATCTGGACTGGACTTATCGGCGCTGTTAATCACATACTCGCTTAGAATGTTTACAATCGGGCTCACGCGATTGAGCATGTTGAGATCAATCTGCTGACCCTGCTTTAAGTCTTCTCCCTCTAGCAACAGCTTAACCTTGGCGTTGGTAATGGCGTTGGTGTTGAGGGTTGCTGCACTGCTGAGCCCACCAGCTTCCTCTATAGGAGCACCTAAGAAAGCACTGGCCTCACGCACAAAGTACTTGAGCTCATCTAATGAGCCTAAAGCGGCCTGCTCTTTCTGCCAAATTGGTCTTACATCATCGATGTGAATAGAGCGCTGCGCAAAGACAGTAGCGATACCTTTGACCTTGTCTGCCGCGTTTTGCCAAGCAATATCAACTGCAGCTTCGATATCTGCTTCCTCGTCTTCAGAGAAGATGTCAGCATCTAACTGACCTAAGAAGTCACTTTGCTTTGCACTATGATTCTTCTTAAAGATTGCCGCTAAGAAAGCATCTCTAAAGACAATCTCACTGTCTGGAACTGGCACGGTTACGCCTAAGGCGTCGCGAATCAGCTCGCTCTTCTTTTGGATGACGTTGATGACGGCTTCATCCATAGGGTTGTTGTTACCGTAGAGCAAGGAGCAGCGCACCTCTGGAGCTTTTTGACCAAAGCGGTCAACACGGCCTTCACGTTGCTCGTGGCGTGTTGGATTCCACGCAAGGTCGTAGTGAACCACAGCTGTGAAGTAGTTCTGCAGGTTGATACCCTCAGACAGGCAGTCGGTAGCCACCAGCACACGGCTATCGCTTTCGCCTAATTGCTCCACCATAGCCTTACGCTCTTCGGAGCTGATCTCACCAGTGACACATTCCACCGTCACGCCTTTCTTGAGCTCGGCTTTGAGGTTCTCTGCCACATACTCTGCGGTCTTGATGTAACGACAGAAGATCACTGGCATAAAGCCGTCTTTGAGCAAGCTCTTGATGTGGGTAACAAGCTTCTTGAGCTTAGGGTCATTCTTCACACCAAAGAGCTTTTCTGCATGAGCTCTGAGTTCTTCAAGCTGCTCTTCTTCACTTTGCTGCATCTCTTTGGAGACTTGCTCTTGCAGCACTTGATCTTCCCAGCGAGGCAATTGAGAATCACTGTCTTCCTCAACTTCACTGGAAACCATACCAACCCTGTCGGCAATGGTATTCTCGTCTTGGTCACCTACCTCGTCTAGCAGCTCTGATAAAGCTGCGCGTGCTGCCGCAGGATTGGCCGCATCTTCAAGCTTGCCGCTCTTGTGCTCTTGCACAGTCTTCAGACGATTGGTCAGAGCGCTAACAGCAGATTTAGGGCTAGAGGAGATACAGCGGAACAAGGCGATCACGGCATAGGCGATGAGCTTGTTGCCATCTTCGTGCTCACGATAAATGCGCTGACAGTAGTCACGCACCTCATCAAAGAATCTCTGCCACTCATCATCAAGCTTGTAGGTCAGATCTGCTGTTTGGCGAACAGTGAAGTTGGTGGTGTCATTGTTGGCCACCGACCAGCTCTCAATGTCCTTACGACGGCGCTGCACAAAGTACTTAGCTAACTCTTGACGCAAAGATTCACGCTCTTTTCTACCAAGCTCGTCCTTAAGACGCAGAAACTTAGGATCTAAGAGCGACAGCAGGTTGTAGTAGGCATCTTGATTACCAGAGTGAGGGGTCGCAGTGAGCAGCAGCAAGTGCTTAGCGTGCGCAAGGCCAGCACGCTCCTCTTGAAGCATGTCGCGGATGAACTCAAAGCGCTGCTGCTTCTTGGAGTCGCCTGCCTTCACGCAGGTATGGGCCTCGTCGACAATCAGCATGTCCAAGTTCATGCTCTGGAAGTAGTAGCGATGGCGCTCGGTCTTGATGTAGTCGAGACTCACTACCAAGAACGAGTTGACCGAGAGCATGGTCTGACCGATTGGAATGCGCTTTTCAATGCTGCTAGCAGAACTTGATGTTACTGCAAGGGCGTTGATGTTGAAGTGCACTTTGAGCTCTTCAACCCACTGCTCCACTAAGTGTGGTGGACACAGCACGGCAAGCGTGGAGATCTCACCACGATCAATGAGCTCGCGGGCGATCATACCGGCCTCAATGGTCTTACCTACACCCACGTCATCAGCAATCAAGAGGCGCACGGTTTGTTGGCGCATTGCCATCAAGAGTGGCACGTATTGATAAGAACGTGGAATGAGGTTAAGGCTACCAAAAGAGCGGAATGGACCGGTGCCAGAGCGCAGCTGGAATCTGAGCGCATCATATAGAAAACGGCCTGAGGAAAAGACACCAATGTCTTCAGGATCAGGGTAGGAGAACTCGGCAGGGCCAATTGAGCCCTCAGCCTCAAGATCAGGGATTAAAGACACGATGTCGCTGTCTGCACCACCCATAGGACGCAGATTCAGCCAATCCTTACTGGAATCAGGCTGTACCACCCACAGGCGATTGCGCGCCCGCACTAGATTGCCTGGAATGTACTGCAAACTTTCACTCATTACACTACCCTAATCTATCTTCTCGTTGTCTTCGTGCTTAACGTTCGTCGCAAGACGCTTAGCTGTTAGCTTTGCTGTCGGCTTCTTTACTCAGCCCAATAACAGAACTACATCAGGCTTGGGATTGGGATTGAGATCGATGTAGCTCAGCCGCTCCACTTCCGCAATTAGGCTCAAGAATACCACAGCACAAGCAGTATCAGCCGACTTGCAAGAGCGACCTGTATGGTCGATGCCAGCCTACGCTAAGACCGCAGCTCAGGGAACTTACTCATGTGATCTTCCCAAGTGCTGTCATCTTCAGCATTGAGCTCAATACAGCTCCACCCCATATCCTCAAGCTCTTCTTTGTCTTCATCAGAAACAGGGTTAAAAGCTACCACGCAATGCTCTGCCTTGTAGGCCGCCTCAAAGGTGTAGTCGATGTGCTTAAACTTGCGGTCGTACTGATTTGGCAGCTTGTAGCCATGCTCTAAGCACCACTTGTTAAAGCACTCAAGATGACTTCCCTCGGTACCAGCGCCCGCCCCTTCTGCTTCACTTTCAGGGTTAGGATGCTCAACCTCAACCACTTCCATGCTGCAGCGGCTCATCTTAACGAGGAACTCGTATAGCTCAGGCATCTTGCGGTCAATTGCTTGGTGATCCTTTTGGTTGTAGTAGCTCAAAAGGCAATCGTAACATGCGCGGTAGCAGCCTTTTTCTTTGCCCTTATCGTAGTCTTCAAGCTTCTTAAAGTCCCACTCCTCGTCATCACCCTTGTCATAGTGCATGATCTCTAAGGCGGTATTTGCAATTGATGCTAAGACGGCATCCTTGCTGCTAACAATGCGGCTGAGCACGCCAGAGCCACCTTCACCGCTCTCATAAATCAGCAACATGCCGTGGTTGTTGAAAGCAGGTAAGGTCTCAAGACTGATCTCTCCACTCTCAATTTGGAAAAGTTGCACGATAGCGCGGCTTAGCGCAGCTTGCAGCGACACCATGAACTTATGCTCAAGGTCTATCTGCTCACCCTTGTGGCCTTGCGCGATGAAAGCCTCAGTGGAGGCATCCATCTTAAAGATGGCATCGAAGTTAGGCTCAAATACCATGAGGTTACGGGTGTCCTTGGCGTAAGGAACGATAGTCTGAATCCTTTCCTCGTCTTTCTTATCAACAGCAACTTCGTCAAGGTTGTTCTCGTTCTCACTTGGGGAACTCTCTTTCCAATAGCCATTGATAGAGTCAACGTTAAAGCCACGCACTTTAGAGCCCTTGCGTGAGCGCCAGCCTAAGTTGACGCGATAGATCTCGGCTGTATTGGCGTAGCTAATGGAGGCGATTTCCTCACCCTCAAATAAGACCTTACGCTTCTGCAATACTGGAGCTTGATTGCTAGCCTTACTGCTAAAGCGGAAGTAGGTTTTGATATCAAAGCCTTGGGACTTACGGTTCTCATCATTGACGGTGATGCGGTCAATCTCGCGCGTCTCCACCACACTGATTGGGTAGAGGTTAGGTAAGAGATTGGCGTAACTTGAGACATCAGAGTGACAGTTTGGGCACTCGTTGCTGATCTCAGAGTTGTTGATGTCCATAATGTAACCGCAGGTATTGCACACACGTACTTGCGTGGTTGCAATCAAGCCATTCTTCGACACCATGTTCTTGTCGCTACCAGCGCTGATCTTTAAACGCTCGACACGGAAGATGCTGCCGTTATGGTAGATGATGCGACGTGGACCAAACTCATTGAGACCTAAGAAGCGATCACGCGAGAGCACCTCAGCGTTACCACCTTGATTCTTACCACTTGCTGGAATCCAAGCGAGCAGAGGCAAAGCTGGGAAGCTATAACCTGGCAAGAAGCCTTGGTTAGCTAAGTAGCGGTAGAGATAGAACTCCTGTGAAGAGTTGGCGTAGTCTTTACCATTGCTCAGCAACACATTGATCTGCCTGTTAGCCTCAAAGAAGCGGCGCTCTGATGGCTTATCCCTACTGGACTTTTGGTAGTTCACATGACGCTGCTCTAAGGTGTTGGCGTAGAGATCACGCCAGTTCATAAAGCAACGATCAAAGTCCCTATAAGCCTGAGCCATAATGGCAGCCACTTCCTTCTCAGGATCCTGAGACCACAAACTCAGATCGATATCACTACTCTCAAGTGAGCGGATGAACTTAATACCAGCAGCAGTAGCGCTTGCTACTACTTCTTGACGATTAAGCTGAGTTGCAAACTCCTTTTTGATCGGATAGAGCTCTTGCAGCTTGCTATCACGCAAGTGAAGCGGAGTAGCACTTAAGATATCCAGCTGCTCTTCGCTCTTTTCCACATCAACATCCAGCATTGCCACTACAGCAGTAGGCAGGGCGAATTGCTCTCCAGTATCTACTTGAGCGCAAGCAAGCCACAATGAGTGCAGATGGTTACGTAGAAGCGCGTCATTGACCAAATCTAAGGTTGGCTCACGCACTGTACCCTGAACCATCTCCTCTGGGTGGCTAAAGAACCACTGATCATGAGGGCTCATTGCAGCACAGTAAGTCAGTACTAAAGCTTGCTGCCCAGAACGTCCTGCTCGACCTGCACGCTGCACATAGTTAGCTGGCGTTGGAGGCACGTTGCGCATGTAGACATAGTTAAGAGCCGAAATGTCGATACCTAACTCCATCGTAGGTGAGCAGAAGAGCAAGTGCAGAGGCTTAAGCTCAGTACCTGTAGTCTCTTTCCACTGTGCCTTATCGTTAGCATTGGCTCTAAAGCGCATTTCTAAGATCTTGCGCTCCTCGCTACTCACCTGAGCTGTATGCTCATGCGACTCAAAGTCCACAAGCGCAGGCAGATTGTGCTGCTGAGCTTGAATACCCACAGTAGTAACAGCGCCCGCCCCTTTACCTTGGACTTGGCTTTGACCTTGGCTCAAGCCAAGCGCGTAATCGAACTTGCTAGCCCAGAACAAGTAGAGATCGCGGAAGAAACGGTTCTTACAGGTACCCTGATAGCTATCGCTATGATCTTGAGGGAAGAAAGCTCCATTGCTGTCAGTAAGTTTGGCTACATTGGTACTAGCCTCATAGCCCTCTTTGGTGAAGCCCCACTTAATGTAGTTCTCATCAATGGTGAGGCACACAATATCGGTCTTAGGACGGTGAATAAGCAGCATATTGTTCTGCGTCAAAACCATCACAATATGCTTGATGACGCGCTGAATCTCATCCGTTGCGGTATTAATGATGAAAGGAGCTTGCTCAGGGTAGTCCTTCTTGAACTTGCCCCACCACTCAGAATTCATCAGCACTGAGTGCATGCGTGAGGTCTTTGCTAGGCTAAAGACCTGATCAAACACACCAACACTGTTCTTGCTCTTACCGCTGATCTTTGCAGCAACTTTCTCATCAGCCGGAAAAACATAGGCATTGCCGCGAATTAGGCTATCAAACTTCAATAGCCAGCGAGACTGTACCCTATTCCAGAGGGAGTATAGCGATTGCTTCGTGTCCTCCTTAAAGCACACACTTGAGATGCACAAGTGAGTACGCATCTCATCTAAGAACAGCTTAAAGATCTCCTTACGATAAGGCGGAGTCAGCCTAGAGAGCAAGGATTGCTGCTCAAAAGTCGTAGCGAAATACGCCTCGTTAGCACAGATCTCTTCCAAGCCCTCGTAGCGCACCTCTACCAACTTCAGGCTGTTTAAGCTTGGGAAGGTGTAGAGATCCATATCACGCAGGTCTAAAAGCAAGCGGTAGTGCAGAATGTAGCGTAGTACTTTGCGTGCACCATCTAAGTAGGGATCAGCCTCAGCAACACTTCTTGTCTTGTCGTTGGCACTTGAGCTAAAGAGGGTATCTTTAGGCACGACAAAGACATCACTAGACTCATTGAGATACTGATCAGAGAAGTGCAGGCACTCCATGATTTGCTGCACAATATCGACGCTTTTCATGCCGCTGCTGTGCTCAGCAGCAACCGTCACACCATGAGGATGCTGAGCTTGCAGCGCTTGCAGCGCTTGCAGTTGCGCACTTTCTACGCGGTAGTGCTCTTGAAGCACACGTACTAGCGCGGCACGCAATAACAATGAGTTGATGAAGTCATTGAAGTGACCTGATTGCAACGCTGTTTCTTGGCGGTTATCGGAGAAACCTAAGAGCTTGCAAACGCTAGGATCACGCTTAAAGTCCTCACTGTAGTAAAGCTGACTTAATGCAAGCAAACTGAGTACAGTGACAGCAGAGCTACGACCCTCACCCGAGAGACCGATAAGGTTGTGCTGATCCTTACCACGGCCTGTATGTACTACACCACAACGTACACAGAAAATGAACTTGCCGCGAATGAGCCAGAAAGGGCTACCTAGCTTATCGCCTTCTTCGACCACATTGCCGAAACGATCTAACCAAATCTTTTGTGGAACGAGGTTTTTCTTATCCTTTTTGAGCTTAGCTCCATCATTAAAAAACCAAGTATCAGGCAATAAAGACAGGCTATCTTCTCTATTGAAGATCTGATCGTCTACACAAGGGCAAACATAGCCAGCAATGTCCTTGTTATCAGGATCTACTGTACCTAAAGAACGTGGTGAGACCTTAACTGGGCGCTTAGACTCATCGTAAACCCAAACCGGTAAATACTCTTGGCCACACTCACGACAGAAGTAAGCCTCAAACAGAGGCAATTGCACCATACCGTCTGACTCATCACCAGCAAGCGCTGACTTTTCGCCAGCTTTAGCTTTAGCTGGGAAGAAGATCTGACCTTGCAGGGTAATGTGGCGTTCATTTTCAGGCTCTAAAGTGACCGAGACATGGCTAGGAGCACTGACAAACTGATGGAGCTTAAAGGCAAAAGGAGGACGCTTGCGCTCATCTAACAGATGCATGCCATTAGGACGCGAGAACATGGTCATGAAGTTGATCAGAGCCATGCGGGCTTGATCTTCTTCAACACCGGTGTCCTCTTTAAGCTGCGACACAATGCTGGTGAGGCTTTGTGGGGTGATGCGCTCGTATCTGCCAAGCAGATGGTTAAAGCGTACACTGAGGTGCTGCTCTAGCCACACTGAAAACAGGTTGCGGCTAAACTCGCTCAAATCCTTGAAGTAGAGCTGATCTAAGGCCGCCTTTTCTACCTGCTCCTTAAGCTCAAGGCGCACGTTTGCGCTCATAGCCACACCATCAGTAGGCAACTGACGCTCAATATCAGTAACGCTCTTGAGGCTCTCGTTGATGATCTGTGCTTTGGAGATCTCACAGCCAAAGATGTCAGAAGCGAACTTAGAGATGACCTCAGCACCACTCTCGGCGTTATCAACCGAGGTCATAGTAGCCGAAGTACCAATGCAGATAAGGTTATGCGCTTCAGTTTGCTGACGTAAGCGGCGCACTAACAAAGCGACATCAGAGCCCTGACGGCCACGATAGGTGTGCAGCTCATCAAGCACCAAGAAGTTTAAGTTGCGGCAGCAATCGATAACCGGCTGATCCTCATGACGAATCAGCAACAGCTCCAGCATCATGTAGTTGGTCAGAAGAATGTCTGGGATTGCTGTTTTGTTGCGATACCCCTCACGAATGGTGTTGTTATCTTGGCCGGTGTAACTACCCACCCTCACACCAAAAGGCCACTCGCTAGAACCAGACTTTCTAGGCACATCCGAGATAGCATCTACCGCAGCGTCTAAACTCTTAGTGCAAATAAACTTGCTGATCTCCTCCTTTTGGGAGTTAGCTAGAGCGTTCATAGGGTAGACGATCAAAGCGCGAACGCGTGGCTCAACGCTGCCACGAACACGCAGTTCCTCTTCTTTTTCCTTGAGGATTTGGCTGATGATAGGGATGAAGAAGGATAGCGACTTACCTGAGCCCGTACCCGAGGTCACCACATATGACTTCTTCTGCGCGGCAAGGTCAATGGCCTCTGCTTGGTGAGCAAAGAGGTCAATTGGTTTGCCATTGACCCTAAAAATCTGCTCACACAGAGGATGCAGCTTAGAAGCAGCAGTGGTGTCAGACGAGGTATAGGCTGTGATACTACCCTTGACCTCGTAGTTAGGGTTGATCTGCAGCAATGGCTCTGGGCAGAAGAGGCTTCTAGCGCCGATCTTATCTGCGACGTCATTGCGTAAATCCTTAGCAGCAATAGTGGTAAAGGAGCTACTAAACTCCTGATAGGCAGAAATGAGGTGATCGCGGAACTCGAAGATGTTAGACATAGCAAGCCCAAGGCAAGGTCACAGACACAAGCGCCACCTCAAGGCTCACCACATATCTACAGACCACAGGCACAATGCAATCAAGAAAGGCTTGTCCAAAGCTCAGCAAACCTGAAGAAAACGCCACTTACTCCCCAAACAACAGAGATTGATGCCTATGATATGGCAAGCCAGTCCCAGCGTAAATACTCAGCAGCACACACGCACTCACGCTTGCAACAAGCAAGAGCCGCCTTGCTAAGGTATCATTCAACATACGGAGTCGCCTTACGAGCTTACTCAGCGTTGCACACTTTGCCACTTCAGTTAGGAGATCCAACCTTGCTACCATTACAGTTCGACCTCTTGGACTTTGACTTCATCTATCACTGTTATAGCTAACAACAAAGCAGCAAGAGACTTCACTCAGCGGTCTAAGACCTTTGTTTTGGTGCAATATCATTCACCTCAAAAGGTTGGCCTTTCATCCACCACCATCCTCTACCTCCTGCGTCACCACCACTTCTCACCACCATCTTGTCACACCATGACGAGGCACACAACCACATAAAACCGCTTATTTAAGCCGTTTATTGCAAATAACATAGAAAATACTACATTTTGCGCTTGCTATCTTCGTTGTTTTAGCCCATAATCAATCACATACAGATATTTTGCTTATTGGTATGCAAAATACACCGATTAACAAAGCCATTTAGGAGAAGGCATCATGCCAAATTGGATTAGCACTTGCCTCTATGCAGACCACCAAGCTGCACGTGAAAAGTATGCAGAGTTAGGGAGCGAGGAAACATACGCAGTCGAGCTACACGAGTACCTCTATTTTTAGCCTCGCCACGACGCGGCGCGGCGTGGCGCTGCTATGCTGCAACTGCTGTGGCTACCCACACTCATTCCACAATCATGCTGCGATCTTAAGGCTATAGGCATAGCAGCAACTAAGGACACCAAAAGAGCTTGGGCCTTTAGGTCTTAGCCCTTTGTTTCGTTGGTCAAGTGCTGCTCATAAGCATTACTAAACACCAACGCCCACAGCCCTAGAGATCCCAAGCAAAGCATCATGCCTTCTCAGGTGGACGCTTAATGCTTACAACAAGCAATAGCAGCCTCTAATAAGGTACAATTAATTGTGGAGTTATTACTTGATCACAGCACTCAAAGGCTGTTCTGCACCTCACTTAAGTCCTACTTGCCGCAACAATTACGGCCTCACGTCGACTACTAGCCTGCAAGGCTATCTAGTCTCTGCAAACATCTTAGGAGAAACACCTTATGGCAAACATGATTAGCATTTGCCTCCAAACAAAAAACCAAGCTGCCAAAGACTTCACCGAGAAGATGCTGATTGATGAAAATGGCGATTTCACCTTCAGCAAGCTGGTTCCTGTACCTCGCATTATCACCAAGACTTCGGCCTCAACTCAATTTGTTGTTACCCCTGAAGAGCTGCAAGGCTTTAAGGAGCAAAACGCAGATCGCGTCAACACTGAGTTTGAGTCTGAAGGGCTGCTGTACATCGAAGATGATAATGGCGATATTGAGGAGAGCCACTGCACTCAAGAATGCTCTGAGAAACTGCTTGAACAGTATGGTGCCAATACGTGGTATGACTGGCAGACAGAAAACTGGGGCGTTAAGTGGGATGCCACCACCGTCAACGAATACGACGCCGATGAGGGCTCAATCGACTTCGACACGCCTTGGGACGTGCCTTATGTTTTTTTGAGTAAAATAGCTGATGCTTGCCCTGAAGGCCAGTGGATATTGTTTGTTGAGGCTGAGGGTGGCTATGAAGGCATGCACATTGAGATCCAAGATGGAGATGTCATCCTGACTCAGCACTGGTTACAAAATCCATACGCCTCTGATGACGATGACGATGACAGTGATGACGACGATGATTATGAAGATGATGACGATGACGATGACGATCCTGACATTTGCCCTAACTGCGGCCGCTATCCTTGCGTCTGTGGCGAGAGCGACGACATCGACCTAGATCAAGCTTCCGAGGATGATGACGAGGAAGATGATGATGATGACGACGATGAGGATCCTGATGTTTGCCCTAACTGCGGCCGCTATCCTTGCGTCTGTGGCAAGAGCGACGACATCGACCTAGATCAAGCCTCCGAGGATGATGACGAGGAAGATGATGATGACGACGATGACGATGACAGTGATGACGACGATGATTATGAAGATGATGAGTTAGAAATCTACTGGGAGGATGAGAAATTCTGGGGTAGCGAAGAAAACCTCGAAACTGCACGTGAGAAGTATGCAGAGTTAGGGAGCGATGAAACATACGCAGTCGAGCTACACGTGTACCTCAACTAGTCACGCCACGGCACTGATGCCTCTGTAGCGGCGCCAGCAGCAGTGGCAGTTGTCGCGCAGCTGCGCGGCTGGCGTAGCTGCAACACAGATGCAAAAGGGGCTTAGATCTTGCGGTCTAAGCCCCCTTTTCGTGGTCAAGTAGGTTAGCAGCTGACTGCTACCTGTGTCTGACCTACCAGCTATTACCAGCTACTATGGCTACCTAGCGGCCCTTTGGGGCTGCTAGGTAGCTTAGCTAACAGGCATCGCCTGCGCTTTGGTTAGGTTCTATAAACCTAAAGCAGCGCGAGCTTGGTTAGCGATGGTCTCAAAAGCTTCCTTGTTGTTGATAGCAAGCTCGGAGAGAACCTTACGATCGATGTCGATGTTAGCCAGCTTTAAGCCGTGCATGAACTTGCTGTAGCTTAAGTCGTACTGACGAGCAGCAGCATTGATACGCACAATCCACAGAGCGCGGAATTGGCGCTTCTTTTGACGACGATCACGGTAGGCATATTGACCAGCCTTGGTCACAGCCTGCACGGCAACACGGTAAGTACGGGAACGAGCACCGTAGTAGCCCTTAGCTGCCTTTAAAACCTTCTTGTGACGGGCACGAGCGGTAACACCACGCTTGACACGAGCCATTTAGCATATCCTCCAAAAATTAGGCGTAAGGTAACTGACGCATGATAGCGCGCAGGTTAGAAGTGTGCACAATGTTCATTGCACGTAAAGAACGCTTACGCTTACGGCTCTTCTTGGTGAGGATATGGCGCAGGTTCTGGTGACGGCACTTGTAGTGACCGCTACCAGTCTTCTTAAAACGCTTGGCGACGCCACGATCGGTCTTCATCTTGACCTTGACTTTTCCAGCCATTTAAAAACTCCGCAATTTGATTCGATGATGTGGATCGGAGGGGCCAACCAACATGGCGCTCTGGGCTTTCAGCCATTCTTAGGCTCCGGCCGTGTGGCCGAGCCTAGCTTAGGAGCGCTTAGGTGGCAGGACTTATGTCCCTTTTGATCCTTACTTCTTCTTAGGGGCTAATACCATGGTTGCTTGGCGGCCTTCCACGCGGGAGGCGCTCTCAACCGTAGCAATGCCGCGATCTTCGCATAGGTCGTGTTCTATGCGCTTTAAGACATCAAGACCAATGTGTTGGTGAGCCATTTCGCGTCCGCGGAAGCGTAAGGTCACCTTGGCCTTGTTGCCTTCTTCAAGGAATCTAATCAGGTTGCGTAATTTGACCTGATAGTCTCCTTCGTCAGTCGCAGGACGGATCTTGATCTCCTTGACCTTCGACTGCACAGTACGCTGCTTGCGTTTCTTCTGATCCTTGCTCTTTTCGTACAAGAATTTGCCATACTCAATTAAGCGACAAACTGGCGGATCAGCATTCGGGCTAATCTCAACAAGATCAACGCCCGCCTCTTGGGCCATGCGTAGTGCTTGCACTGTTGGCATCACGCCAACGACCTCGTTATCTTCCCCTAATAGACGCACTTCACGGCATCTAATTTCACCATTTACCCGGTTTTTTGGCGGGAGCCTACCGGTCTTCCTTGCGCTGTTGATAGCAAACTCCTAATACAAAAACTGACTTGCTTGGATCAAATGCTGCCTGCAAGGCGCAACCTAACTTGATCCTAGTTGCCTAAGATACCGGTTGACTTGCAGCTAGACGGCATTTCCTATAGCCATTCACAACAAAAGAGCCATCTCTAGCTCTTTTGTGTTGTCGCGGCTATAGATTTAGTTGGCGTCTATCGCGACTAAATGCAGCTTAGCTTAGCAGCTTATCTTACTTTTGCTTTTGTTCCTCGGCCTTTTCATCGGCTTTGGTCAAAATTTTGCGCGATAGTATATCAGACTTGATCATAGCGATCAAATCCTCAATAGTCATTGCACCTAAATCAACACCCTTACGGGTACGCACGGCTACCATGCCATTCTCGGCCTCACGGTCACCGCAGACCAACATGTAAGGAATGTGCATTAAGGTGTGTTCGCGAATCTTGAAGCCCACCTTATCGTTGCGTAAGTCAGAACGGACACGGATACCGGCCTCGTCTAACTTCTTCTCCACTTCCTTGACGTAGTCCATCTGATTGGTGGTGATGTTCATGACCACGGCTTGGATTGGTGCTAACCACACAGGGAAGGAACCAGCAAATTCCTCAGTTAAGATACCGATGAAGCGCTCTAAGGAGCCCAACATTGCACGGTGGATCATCACTGGAGTGTGTTCTTGGTTATCCTCACCGATGTAGTGAGCGTCTAAGCGAGCAGGCAGCGAGAAGTCGAGCTGAATGGTACCGCACTGCCAAGCACGACCTAAGGAGTCGTGTAAGGTAAACTCAATCTTAGGGCCATAGAAAGCGCCTTCACCAGGTTGGAGCTCATACTCAAGACCGTTGGCGACTAAGGCGTCGGCTAAGTCCTTCTCAGACTTATCCCAAATCTCGTCAGAGCCGATACGCTTCTCAGGACGGGTCGACAGCTTCACGTCGATCTTGTGGAAGCCGAAGTTGTCGTACACCTCGTACACCATCTTGATGCACTCGGTCACCTCTTGCAGAATCTGATCTCCGGTAATGAAGATGTGAGCATCATCCTGCTCAAAACCGCGGACACGTAATAAGCCGTGGAGCGAACCAGATGGCTCATTACGGTGATCCTTACCGAACTCAGCCATACGAATTGGCAGGTCACGATAAGAACGAGTACGGCTATTGAAGATCTGAATTGCGCCAGGGCAGTTCATTGGCTTGATAGCGTAGTCACGGTTCTCCGAGGAAGTGGTGAACATATTCTCGGCGTACTTATCCCAGTGACCAGAGCGCTCCCACAGCACGCGATCCATGATCTGTGGAGTGTTGACCTCGATGTAGCCATACTTGTGGAGCATGGTGCGCATGTAATCTTCGATTAAGCGGTAGATGGTCCAGCCATCGTTGTGCCAGAAGACTAAGCCTGGAGCTTCTTGTTGGAAGTGGAAGAGGTCAAGGCGCTTGCCTAAGACGCGGTGATCGCGCTTAGCGGCTTCTTCACGCTTCTTTAAGTAGTCTGCTAAGTCTTCCTTGGTCGACCAAGCAGTACCGTAGATGCGTTGCAGCATCTTGTTCTTAGCATCACCACGCCAGTAAGCACCAGCAAAGTGGGTCAGCTTGAAGTGCGAGCAGAAGCTCATGTGTGGCACGTGAGGGCCACGGCACATATCGGTGTACTCTAAGTGGTGATAGAGTGCAGGGTGATCGCCCTTATCGATATTCTCTTCTAAGATGAGCTTCTTGTATGGCTCATTACGCTCGTTAAAGACATCCCAAGCGCGCTGCCAATCGACAACTTCCTTCACCACCTGATAGTCAGTCTTAGCAAGCTCGTGCATCTTAGCGTCTAAGGCTTCTAAGTCCTCAGCTGTGAGCTTGTGGTCTAAATCGACATCATAGTAGAAGCCGTTGTCCACCACAGGGCCGATAGCCATCTTAGTCTCAGGCCATAATTGCTTAATGGCATGACCTAATAAGTGGGCGCAGGAGTGGCGAATGATCTCTAAGCCATCCTTGTCCTTAGGGGTCACGATCTCAACCTTAGCGTCGTGATCGACTAAATCGCATGCATCGTGTAACACACCATCAACACGGCCCGCAACACAAGAGCGAGCTAAACCTGGGCCGATGCTAGCAGCAATATCAGCAATGGAAACTGCGCTTTCAAACTCTTTGACAGCGCCATTTGGGAGAGTAATTTTAACCATAAAGAAAAAACCAACGGTGCCAACGATGCACCTTGAGGTCCTCAGAATACTTGAGCGCGTGCCACCAAAATTCCCACACCGCTCTTATCTTTTCTTAGCTTACTTGGCGGTAGGAGCAGACACCTTCTCTAGCCTAGGGCCATTACTTTGATCCCTTAGTATGGCTACATACGATATCTTGGCGCATCACGCTAACCATGTGTAGGCACCAGACGCCCACGGCTACACTCCGCAGTACGTAGGAATTCCCACACCCAAAACGAATCTGGCTTTATGAGCGACGCCCACAAAGCGCTACAAGTATACACCCGCGTTGACCGGCGCGAGCCTCTCGCTCTTGCTAAAAATCACCATTTAGCAAAGGGCTGTCTCCTCTATGGCCGTGATCGAGGTGTGTGGTTGGTACACGGCAGGTAAGACCTGCATGGTCTTGACGGCTCTACGGCATCTACTTCTACTTCTACTGCTACTGCCTTTGCTCTTTCCTTGAGCTTTTGCCTGCGCACGGCAAAAAGAGTGCTTGCCAGTGCCGCTTTTTAGGGGGCGCGGGCAGTGCATTGTGCACTGACATACTGCGTGAACCCGCATTTAACCTAGGTTTGATGCAATTTTTAAAAAATTTCTTGCTTAGGTGAAAACGCTTCGCTATAATGCACCGCGTTGAATGCACGGCAGCATGCCGGCGACAGCGATGCGCCTTTAGCTCAGCTTGGTTAGAGCATCACCTTGACATGGTGGGGGTCGGTGGTTCGAGTCCACTAAGGCGCA
>CALXYZ010000025.1 GCA_944393075.1 uncultured Anaerobiospirillum sp.
ATTTAGAACAGAAGGAGGCGGCGCTTCCTCCCCAGAGTTACCTCTGGGGTATCCGCGCCGATATTAGATGAAAGTTACCTTAGAGGGTATTAAGGACGTTGCTGCCTTTGAGAAGGCTGGTGTTACTCTGCCAAAGT
Organism: uncultured Anaerobiospirillum sp.; assembly: GCA_944393075.1. Taxonomy (GTDB): domain Bacteria; phylum Pseudomonadota; class Gammaproteobacteria; order Enterobacterales; family Succinivibrionaceae; genus Anaerobiospirillum. The sequence goes on from CALXYZ010000025.1 coordinate 138, forward strand.
ATGATGTGGCTGCTGTGCAGGCAGAAAGCCGCAAGAACCCAGTGTGGTTACACTTTGGTGCTGGCAACATCTTCCGTGGCTTCGTGGCTTCTTTACAGCAAACCCTGTTAGATCAGGGCTTACAGACCTCTGGTATTCAAACCCTGTCTGCTTACGACGGTGCCATCATTGACGATGTGTTCACCCCACACGATAAGCTCACCTTAGAAGTAACCTTACTCCCAGACACCAATGTCGAGCTCAAGGTTATCGGCTCGGTGGTGCATGGCTACAAGTTAAACGGTACTGCTCCTGCTGACGAAGTTGAGGTCAAGGATCTCATCACCAAGGACTCGGTGCAGTTAGTCTCCTATACCATTACCGAGAAAGGCTATGCCATCCGCGGTATCGACGGTGAGTACTTAGCCTCCGTCAAGGACGACATCGCCAACGGCCCTAGCAAGGTCAGCCACGCCATGTCGTGGACTGCTGCTCTGTTATACGAGCGCTATAAGGCTGGTGCTAAACCAATTGCCATGGTCTCCATGGACAACTGCTCGCACAACGGCGACAAGTTAAAGGCTGCCGTGGTAGAGATCGCTGAGGCTTGGCAAAAGGCTGGCTTTGTCGATGCCGGTTTTGTTGCTTACCTCACCGACAAGAGTAAGGTCTCTTTCCCTTGGACCATGATCGATAAGATCACTCCACGTCCAGATGCTTCGATTGCTGCTCTCTTAAAGGATCGCGGCATTGAGGATATGGATCCTATCAAGACTGCTCGCGGCTCTTTCATCGCTCCATTCGTCAACGCTGAGAAGCCACAGTACCTGATTGTTGAGGATATCTTCCCTAACGGCCGTCCACCACTTGAGAAGGCTGGCGTGCTCTTTACCGACGGTGCTGGTGTGGATCTGTGCGAGCGCATGAAGGTCACCACCTGCCTCAACCCACTGCACACTGCTTTGGCTGTGTATGGTTGCATCTTAGGCTACGAGCGCATCGCGGCCGAAATGGATGATCCTCAGTTAGTCGCTTTAGTGAAGAAGTTAGGTTACGACGAAGGCTTAAAGGTCGTCGACGATCCTAAGATCTTAAACCCACGCGACTTCTTAACCGAGGTTATCGAGCAGCGTTTAACCAACAAGTGCCTCCCAGACTCTCCACAGCGTATCGCCACCGACACCTCACAGAAAGTCACAGTGCGCTTTGGTGAGACCTTAAAGAACTACAAGAAGAAAGGTTTAGACGCCACTTCCTTGATTGCTCTGCCATTAGCAATCGCGGGCTGGATGCGTTATTTACTGGCCATCGACGACAACGGCCAAGAGTTCACCTTATCTGACGATCCATTGATCCCAGATCTGAAGGCCAAGATGCAAGGCATCGAGTTTGGCAAGGTCGACTCCGTGGGCGACAAGTTAAAGCCAATCCTCTCCAATGCTACCTTATTTGGTGTTGATCTCTACAGCATTGGCTTAGGCACCAAGGTCGAAGATCTCTTCAAGGAGATGATCGTTGGCCCACAAGCAGTGCGTAACACCTTAGTGAAGTACTTAGGCTAAGAGTCTCGCCTCGCCTCGCCTCGCTAACGCCAAGTCACTTCGATATTGAAAAATCTGGGCGCGTAATCCCATGAGTTTTAGATCAGGGGATTACGCGCCCATATTTTTCAAGTTAGATTGTCAAGGAATTAGGGCTTACTTGTTGCCCTTGGCAGCTCTTTCCGCCTCTAAACGGGCTTGCTGACGCTCACGAATAGCAAGAGCGTGTTTGGAACTACTGTAGAAGCTCCATGGAATAGCCTTAGCACCTAAGACTTTGTAGTAAAGGCCTGGAGTCCAGTTGGAGAACTCTGGGAGCACATAGAAAGCATGAGCGCTGTTGTTGAGCTTGCTCAACATCTCAGCATCAGGCACGGTGATGGTTACACCCGCAGCTTCCATCTTGCGCACTGCCTCGTATTCGTCGGCTGCCTCAAGCACATTGAAGAACTTAGCGGCACGCTGGCAAGATTCCACCAAGATAGTCTGTTGCGATGGGGTCAGGTTATTCCAGAATTGCTCACTCACAATCATGTTGGTGAAGTTGTAGACGTGAGACGAGAGCAGTAAGTAAGGAGCGTTCTTGTAGTAGCCACCACCATAGAGATGGGAGACAGGGTTCTCTAAACCGTCGATTTCGCCTTTACGCAAGGCCTCGTTGACCTTGGTTAAGTCCATGGTGATTGGTTGAGCACCTAAGATCTCCATAGTCTTGTACTGCACCATGTTGTCGGTGACACGCATGCGCAGACCTTGCAGATCTTCCATAGTCTTCACTGGCTTGCGAGTCAGGATGTGGCGGACGCCGTAGCCCCAGCTTACAGGAATGATGCGCAGGCCCTTATCTTTGGCGAGCTTGTCGGCTTCCATCTGGAACCACTTACTCTTAGAGAGCTTGAAAGCTTCATCCCAGTTCTTAAAGAGGTATGGGCCAAAGACAATACCTAAGTCATAAGCACCTAAGCCATAGTAGGTGCCACCATCGGCCATGGTGCAAAGGTTTTCGCCATTGGCAATGCGGCTTAAGATCTGCGACTTAGAGCCTAGGCGTGAGCTTGGGAAGATCTCTAGGGTCATGGTGCCACCAGAGCGAGCCTCAAGCTCTTCTTTCCAGCGACGCACCCCCCAGTCAAAAGGCTCACCGACAGCGTTCTCATAACCAACGCGTAACACGACGCGGGCAGGGGTAGCAGTGCTAGAGGAAGAGTAAGCATTTTTGGCTTTGACCAAGGCGGCAGCACGCTCACTGACATTAGGATTGCTAGCAGCTTCAGCGGCAGCAGCGTGACGGGCTTGCTCTTCACTAGAGGAAGAATCAGGGGAACAGCCGGAGATCAAGACTGCACTGACACTCAATACACAACCGACGATAACAGTCTTAAACAGACCTCGCCACCCAAGTCGCGATTTTCCTCTAGAAAACATAGTAAGATCCTCGACTGCCGCACACATCACACCAATTAACATCATTGATCAGTTATTAGTTACCTGTTATTAGTTATCAGTGATGAATGTAATGGATGCACGCCATTACCAAAAAAACACTGGGCAAAAAACAAAAAAAAAAAAAAAAAAAAGCACAGATTAAACACCGTTGTGCACTTGCAGCATCTGCATGACCATACCAACGTTGGTATAGCTACACGTCATAATAGCAGCAAAAGCAGCAAAGCTCGGGCCTAATCGCACTAAGGACTAACAGCGAGCGACATTAGTCTTGTTGCCCTAAAGAAAGACAGGACGAGCACCATGTTAGTTTACGCCAAAAACACTTACGATTTCCTAGAGGTCTATCACGCAGCCGTTTTCAGCGTTATAACCAGCAAATCGATCTAGACTCATATCTGTGCGCGTCTGTGCTGCCGGCCTCACTCCTTGCAGCTTCATAAAGCTTTTTAAGGTTTTCTTGCTATCTCTATCACTAACGTCAACAAGTCCATATCTTTTAGCAAGATGTGCTTGATGCGTTATGGCTGCCTCCCTCATTGTGCGACTTTCTTTCAGGAACAAGCCGCACACCACTCAAAGTAGTGATGCCTCTCACATGAGCCCCTTGGCTTTGCAACCATCTATCCACGCCGCTGCCAGAGATTTTCACCTGTAAGGCGGCTGCCATCAGGCATTTTTTACTCAACAAAAAGTGCTACGACAATTGAACTTTTACTGACGACTTGTCAGTAAATGGCATTACACGTAGATACGCTTAGCCGTATAATTCCGCCGCTATGAGCGTGATCAGAATAATGCTCGAGCTGTGCGTACAGCACAAATCAGCCTCTAACCCTTGTACCATAAGGCATTAACCCCTGTAGGTTCATACTTAAGCAGCCTCTTTTAGATGCGTTTGAACTTGTCAAACCCGTTTGCTGTACGCACAGCTGCTGTACGCACAGCGCGATAATGCTGTATTACATCCTGTGCAAACGAGCCTAGATCTCAGCTAGCTATCGCTGCTAGGAGCATGTGGTTAGGTGCCGTGTTGCTGCCGCTCAAGTCTAAGGCTTTAGTGCCTAAGACCACGCACATAAGTAGATGCTTCAGGGGATGTGGCTACTGCAGTTGCAGCAGGGCTTTTTCTGTGAGTGAGTGTGTGAAGTCGTGGAAGTGTCGCTTAAATTGAGCTTTTGCGAGCTAAAGGTCGGAGCTAGTGCCTCCACACATAACATACATACGTGCATGTATGTTGTGGCTTTGGCTCGGTTTTGTTAGGGATAGATAGTAAATGAAATTATCGAAGTTGGCTTTAGCAAGTGGGGTGGCTTTAGCTTTAGGTATGGCTGCTCCTTTAGGTGCATCCAATGCTATCGCCGCTGATGGCTATGGCTTTTTCTTTAACGCCGACTACTTAGGAACTGGTGACGGTGACATCGAGGGCACTAATAGCGAGCTGAGCACTCAGTCCTATGGCTTTAACGCCGGCTACAAGTTCATCACCGTGATGTACAACACCACTGAGTACGATTTCAGCGGTGGTTCGTTTGATCCATTCGATCAATTAAACAGCATCGCCGTCGACCTCCACCACAGTGGCTACATTACCTCTAATGTTGCCTACTCAGTGGGTATCAACGTCGGCAGCAAGTACGAAGACTCCATCGAGTTTGGTGATGACTACTCGGTTAGCCCACGTGTAGCTATTGGTTGGACTTTCAACAATGGTATGACCGCTTTCTTTGGTGCTTACGCTAACTTCAACGGTGCTGATAACGTCTATCTGCCAATCTTAGGCTTGAAGTTAGGTGACGAGGCTGACCACGGTTGGATGGGTTCGATTGCCTACCCTGCCACCATGGTGCAGTACCGTTTCAACAACTGGTTGGCTGTACACGCTACCTTCTTAACTGTGCGTGATACCTTCCACTTAGACGATGATTCGAGCAAGGGTAGTTGGGCTGATGGTTACTTCCGTGAGGAGTCTTACGGTGCAGGCATCGGCGCTACCTTAAACCCAATGAAGAACATCAAGCTGTCAGCTGGTGTGATGAGCTACTTTGACCGTGAGTTCAAGGTCTACAACAATGGTGGTGATGAGATCGCCTCCTTTGAGACCGATAACTCTGTTGGTGCTTACGTCCGCGCCGGTTTGGTCTTCTAAACTAAGGCTCCTCAGCACAAAAGAAAAGCTCGCAGGGGATAATCTTCTGCGAGCTTTTCTTTTGGTAAGCAATCAGCTCAAGCTCAAGCTGAGCTTAGCCAAGCTATTGCCGGCTTAAAGCAGAGATAGGTTAGACGTCCATTGGAGCGCCAACGATTTCTTTCTTACCGCCAACAATGAACCAAATGAAGCACAGAGCAGCAACCACCACACCGATGATCTGCGAAATGGTGATGTCCATACCAAATCCCATGTTAGGCTCGTAGAGGATGTAGGTCACGCAAGCAGCGGTGATGAAGGTAGCTGGGATCGAGCAGATGTAGTGGATACGGTGACGACGATATAGGTATGCGGCAGCGGCCCACAGCATGATGGCAGCTAAGGTCTGGTTCGACCAGCCGAAGTAACGCCAAATGATATTGAAGTCGATGAACGACAAAGCAATACCAATGGCAAACACTGGCACAGCGATGATTAAGCGCTTAGCAGGCTTGGTTTGGTCGAAGTTGAAGGCCTCAGCAATGGTCAGACGTGCAGCACGGAAAGCGGTATCACCAGAGGTGATTGGCAATACAATCACACCTAAGATGGCCAATAAGCCACCGAAGTTACCCATCAAGGCGATCGAGCTATCGTACACCACAGCAGAAGCAGTACCTGCATTGATGGTGCTGTTTAAGGAAGCTGGATCTGGGTAGAAAGTCATGCCCACAGTGACCCACACTAAGCCAATGAAGCCCTCGGCGATCATGGCACCGTAGAACACCATGCGGCCTTCGGACTCGTTAGCAATACAACGAGCCATCAGAGGGGACTGGGTGGCGTGGAAGCCAGATAAAGCACCACAAGCGATGGTGATGAACATCAATGGCCACAGAGGTAAGTCTTGTGGATGAGGATTGACGCCCCACTCAGCCCAAGAGTAGAACTTGTCTGGCATTTGCACGAACAAGGCAATGGTCATACCGACAGCCATGATGATCAGCAGAGCGCCGAACACTGGGTAGATACGGCCGATTAACTTGTCAATTGGCACTAAGGTAGCGACAAAGTAGTAAACGAAGATGACGCCTAACCAGAAGAGGAAGTCTAACGACTCTGGAGTTAACTGAGCCAGCAGGTTAGCAGGGGAGGTTGCGAACACCACGCCGACTAATAACAGCAACAGAATCGAGAAGATGCGCATGATTTGCTTAGCGACGTTGCCTAAGTTAAAGCCCACGATTTGTGGCACATTGGCACCGCCGTAGCGCACTGACATCATACCGCCGAAGTAATCGTGCACAGCTCCGGCAAAGATGGAACCGAAGACTACCCATAAAAGTGCTTGAGGGCCGTATAAGGCACCCATGATAGGGCCAAACACAGGGCCAACACCGGCGATGTTTAAGAGCTGAATTAAGCAAAGTTTCCACTTTGGCATGACCACATAGTCCACACCGTCAGCTTTGGTAATAGCTGGGGTCTTGCGGTTAGGGTCGATGACAAAGCACTTCTCCACTATCTTGCCGTAGATAATGTAGCCTACGATCAGGCCTATAGCGGCCAGAATAAACCACATAAAATGAGGCATGGTAAAACTTCCTCTGCATCTTCAATAGAGCACACCACAGATCTAATATGGTGGTAAGCAAGCAGCAAGGCTTAACGCAAGGCCGCGCCTTCTTTTTACTTACCTCTTGTTTGCAATGATTGCAGAGCATAGACAATTGCGAGCTTGTCTATACCCAAGACCAGATCTGGAACACCGACTAGAGCACCAAACAGAACACCAACTAGAGAACCAAAAGGTTAGCAGGTGTCGGGTGTAGTAGGTGTAGCTCTACCCGCGCCTGAGCCCTGCGCAGCTGCCTTTTCCATGGCTAAAACCGCAAAAAAGAAGCGGGGCAGAACTTAAGCAGCGATAACAAACACACAACATTGTCACCAAACAAAAAACGTCCACCACTGTAGCTCCCACAACATGATCAGTTACCTGCAATCGTTTGTTCTGGTAGCTATACCAGAGCTGTAAAGCAGCTCTAGAGGAGGTTTTGCTTTAGTGGCAGCGAGCGAACAATCAGTCGTAATGCGGCTGACAGCAACACTCATAGCACGCATTGTATGCATGGCAGCAAAATTATCTGTGAGGTCGCTCTTATATATGCAAAGCGGCCTAGAGAAAAGCTCGCCGCACTTGCAAATTTTTGAGATACCTCATGCTACGCATGACGGTTGTGCGACGAGGCGCCATTCTACTCCCATTGGGGCGTTCTGCATCAAGGGAGCATTAACTCCGCATCTACAACACATCAAGCTCTAAACACATCAAGCTCTAGGTGGCACCAAGCCTAGCCTTGGTAGGCTGTGGCAGACTGTGGCAGACTGGGGCTGTCAGTTGCACTGTATTGCAACATCAGGTAGTGGTAGGTAGTGGCAGTTAGAGGCACGTAGTAGGACAATATGCCCAATGGTGGCTGGTGGCTGGTGGATGGTGGAAGGTTGGGGGTGAGTGCTGCGTGATAGGTTGTGCTTTCGTAAAAACGTGCACGTGCACTTACGTGCACTATGGTTGTGCGAGCAAAGAAATTGCTGATCAATAAGCCGAAATCCCTTGAAATGGCAAGGTAGTAAGTGTACACTAACTCGTGCTAGCTAAGGGTAACAGCTGCAAGGAAAAACGCAAATAGTGTAAGTTTGCGCTAAAAGAGCGTAGTTTTAGCTAAACCTCTGTCTGCTCCTGTGCCTTTTGCACTTTCTTTTTCTCTTTGGTAAAACGTTCTGGGCTACAGCCCCATAGGTACCTGTCTTAAATAAACGCAAGACCTAAAAGGCTGAGGTATATGAGCTTGTGCGTTGGAAGACGCGAGATGCAAGCCCCGCTGTGCCAAGAAAGTAAGAGTGGGTAAAGGCTCTTATTTGCTGCTTAGTAGAGCAGCTTTCTAGCGCCTAGAAGCATTGGAGCCAAATGCATCCTCAGAGCCGTCGTAGATAGCAACGATGCCTAAACACTAAACAGAATGAGTTCTAGCATTAAAAGCTAGATAGGCTTGTAGGCTTGGCCTTTTGTTTGGCTATTGGGACGTGCACATATGCTAGCAAATGGTGCTACGGCTTGAACGGCTTGAACCGAATTGCGGTCAAGCACAACGCCACTTAGGGCTATGAGGGATGCGGTTTTGGTGTTTAAAATTAGCGCTTTTGGTGTCGTATGACAAAAACTCTAGATTCCCTAAAAGTTGGTGAGAGCGGCAAGGTCATTGCTGTCTCTGGTCACAATACCTCGCTTCGCCGTCGCCTGTTAGATATGGGGCTCACTCCGGAAACCAAGGTCGAGGTGATTCGCTTTGCTCCTTTGGGAGATCCAATTGAGCTCATGGTGCGCGGTTACGCTCTTACTATTCGTAAGGACGATGCCAAGTTAATTGAGATCGCATAGTAAGGCTGGAGGGACTAGAGATGAGTTCACAAAATCGTAAAACTATTGTCCTAGCCGGTAATCAAAATTGCGGCAAGACCACGCTGTTTAATTGCATTACCGGTTCTAACCAATATGTGGGCAACTGGCCAGGTGTGACTGTTGAGCATGTATCCGGTTACGTGGCTTCTGAGAATTTAAAGGTAGTCGACCTCCCTGGTTTGTACTCCTTATCTCCATATTCCCCTGAGGAAATTGTTTCCCGCAAGTACCTCCTGCATGCCAACTACGACGTGATCGTCAACGTCGTGGATGCTACCCACTTAGATCGTTCCCTGTCTCTTACCTGCGAGTTGCTCGCTTTCCGTCGCCCTATGGTGCTGGCCATCAACATGATGGATCTGGCTGAAAAAGAGCACATCAACTTCAACCTCGATGCCTTAAGTGCCAAGTTAGGCATTCCTGTAGTAGCCATCTCTGCTGCTACTGGTAACAACATCGACAAGCTCTATGCTGCTATCCACAAGGTAGCTGACTCTGAGGCTATCTCTGAGATCACCATCTACGACGAAAAGCTCACCACCAGCATCAACAACATAACCAACGCTCTGCGCAGCAGCGAGACTGTGGGTAAGGATGTGCGCGCTGAGGCTGCCGCATCAGATCATCACCAAGACCCAGCACTCTCCCGTGAGGGCAGCTTTAATTTCGTGGCTTTATCGCTGTTACAGCACGATAAGGCTTATGTCAGCGCCTACCAAGGCAATGACAAGGTGCTCTCTGCTGTCAACAAAGAAGTCTTAGACTTAGAGAAGCACTTCGGTACCGATGTAGAGAGCTTGGTGGCTCAAGAGCGCTACGCTTTCGTCGATCACGTGATCAAAGAGACCGTGCAAGAGGGTCAAGGTCGTTACAACACCCTCTCGCAGAAGATCGACAACATCGTCACCAACCGTTTCTTAGCACTGCCAATCTTCTTTGCCATTGTATACATGGTTTACTACCTCGCTGTATCCACTGTAGGTACTTGGGGTACTGATTACGCTAACGACGTGCTCTTCGGCGAGTACGCCACCAACGCTGCCGCAGCACTGATGGAGAGCATCTCGGCTCCTGAGTGGTTGTCTGGCCTAGTCATCGACGGTATTATCGGCGGTGTCGGTGCGGTGTTAGGCTTCGTGCCACAGATGATCGTGCTCTTTATCCTGTTGTCGCTGTTAGAGCAAAGCGGCTATATGACCCGTGTGGCTTTCGCCTTAGACCGTATCTTCCGTCAGTTCGGTTTATCTGGTCGCTGCTTTATTCCAATGATCGTGGCTACCGGTTGCGGTGTGCCAGCTATCATGGCTACCAACAGCATCGATAACATCAACGAGAAGCGCATCACCATCATAACCACCACTTTCATGCCATGCTCAGCTAAGCTGCCAATCTTAGCCATGATTGCTGCTGCTTTCTTCCCTGAGTCGACTTTCGTGGCCCCTGCGGTGTACTTCTTAGCCATCTTCTCGATTGCCTTTACCGCCTTTGTCCTCAAGAAAGACAGTGCCTTCAAAGAGGAAGTATCGCCATTCGTGTTGGAGATGCCAAACTACAACATGCCAAAGCTGCGTAACGTGATTCGTTCTACCTACGAGCGTTGCCGTGCTTTCGTTATCAAGGCTGGTACTGTGATCTTCACTACCGTGGTTGCCATCTGGTTCTTATCGAACTTCAACTTCACTGCTGAAGGCTTCGGCATGGTGGAAGTGAGTGATTCGATGTTAGCTGCTTTTGGTAGCGCTATTGCTTTCATCTTCATCCCATTAGGCTTTGCCTCTTGGCAGGCATCGGTTGCCATCATCACTGGTCTGTTAGCTAAGGAAAACGTAGTTGGTACTTTAGCTGTGCTCTTAGGCTTGGGTGAGGTTGCTGAGGACGACGCTACCTTAGGTGCTGCCCTCCACGGTGAGTTCACTACCTCCGCTGCTGCATTGTCCTTCTTAGCCTTCAACCTGTTCTCGACCCCATGTATCGCAGCCTTAGGTGCCATGAAGCGTCAGCTCAATAGCAAGAAACTTTTCACCTTCGCCATCGTATACATGCTGACCTTTGCCTACTGCTTATCCTTGGTGATCTACGAGTTAGGCGGCTTTATTGCAGGTCAGGTGGCTTTCGGCCCAGGTACTGTGGTGGCTATCGTCTTAGTGTTGATCGCTCTGTACTTAGTGCTACGTCCAGAGCGTAAGGCCCGCGTCAGCCTGCGCATCCCTGCAAAGCAGATATGAAAGGATCCTGAGACTCCTTTTGACGCAAACTCAGATTCAAGCTCAACCTCAAACAAGAACTGAGTTTAGAAAAAAGCGAGAGCTCAAGCGCAAGCTCCAATAATCCAAAGCTGCTCCTTGCTGCGGTGAAAGCCAAAAGCAAGAGCAGCTTTGTTGTTTGTGCTGAGGGCGGTTGGACTTGTTGGCCCAGTTGCACTTTGGTCTCTTGAAGCGCAGGGCCTCTGCCTCTCGGGCATTTGGGCCATGAGATCGCGGGAACTTTGACCGCTGCCTGCTTGGAGATAACTAGATCACGGGAGCTAAGCCTTGTTTTTACAGGGGAGTAGGGGCTTTTCTGCGGCTTTTTTTCGCCATTAACTTGAGTTTTAGTTGTAGCTTGTTCACAATAGGGCTTGTTTTTTCTTATTAGGTAGGAACGATTTCATGTTTGGTAATATGGGCAACATGGGCAACTTAATGAAGCAAGCCCAAGCCTTCCAAGAGCGTTTAAACAAGGCTCAAGAAGAAATTGCTAACTTAGAGTGCACTGGTGAAGCTGGTGCCGGCTTAGTTAAAGTCACCGTTAATGGTCGCCACGAGGTGCGCCGCGTCAGCATCGACGACAGCATCTTCGGTAGCGATAAGGAAATGTGCGAGGACTTAATCGCTGCTGCCTGCAATGATGCTAACCGCCGCATCGAGGAAGAGTCCAAGGTCAAGATGGAAAGCGTGACCGCTGGCCTGCCAATTCCACCAGGCATGAAGTTACCTTTCTAAGAAGCATCTTCAGAGACCGAAAAAACCCAGTGTTGTGATGCAATTCTGGGTTTTTTCATGCCTGTTCCTAGGCAAAGTCACGATACGTTAGGCCGCGCCGAGTCAAGCTTGGCTACTCTGCCTCGCGTGACTTTGCCAATAGGCCCCAGTTTGGCTAAGCTGAGCACGCTCAGTAAGAGCAGGCCAAACTTAGCTGCCTGTTTGGTGATTGAGAAGAGGGGATGCCATGACTGCATCAGTGCAATTAGATAAGCTCATTAAGGCTTTGCAGATTCAGCCTGGAGTGGGACCACGCTCAGCCACGCGTATTGCCTACCACTTGCTTGACCGTAGACGTACTGATGCTGTGGAGTTGGGGCAGCTTCTCGTTTCTGCCATGCATAACATCAAGCTCTGCCGCTGCTGCCGCAACTACTGCGACGACGATCTATGCCGTATCTGCAAGAGCCCAGAGCGTCAGCAGAGCAAACAGCTGTGCGTAGTAGAAAGCCCTTCAGATGTGGAGGCTTTTGAGCAGAGCAATAACTACTTTGGGCGCTATTTTGTGCTCCACGGCCACCTCTCGCCTATCGACGGCATTGGTGCTAACGAGCTTGGTTTGCCGCTGTTAGATGAGCTCTTAGCTCAAGGCACGATCGACGAGATCATCTTGGCTACCAACCCAACAGTAGAGGGCGATGCCACAGCATCTTTTATCGCCTCAATTGCCCTGCGCCACAACATCACCAACATCACTAAGATTGCCTCCGGTGTGCCTATTGGTGGTGAGCTTGATAATGTCGACCAAAAGACGTTGGCAAGCTCGCTGCAAAACCGCCGTCCTTTCAAGTAGAGACTCGCACAGCAAGCGCTCAGTACCACCCCCAAAACACCAAGCCCAAGGCCTCGCTATGTACGGAGCCTTGGGCTTGGTGTAGGTGCGCTGCGCTAAGCTCAGCAGGCGCAGAGGATTGGCTGCGCCCGCTGCGGCTAGGATTGGCCGGAGACGTATTGCTCTATCTCTTCTAAGGTGACAGTGTCTGCTAGCTTCTCCTTGATCTGCTTCTGCAGTGATGGCAGTTTGAGGTGGTGCGAGCTGAGGGCATGCATCACTGGTGGTGTGCAGTTAGAGCAGCGCAGAGCAAAGCCCTTGGTGCCATTCTTTTTGTTGATCACATGGAACTCCATTGGGGAGTGGCAGGTGGTGCACAAGAGCTCGCCTGAAGCACTGAGTTCATCATCCCCTAAGAGCATAAAGCCGCACTCTTCTTTACGAGTACACAAGAGCTGAGCGTACTGCGCATTGAAGTGCATCTTACTGCCGCAGATTGGGCAGGAGTTCATGTGTGGTAGGTTGCGCATCAGCAGTGGTAAGTACATCTTGTGGTAGTAGCTCTTGGCGATGCTACCGCTTAAACGCACCATCATCTCGCTGTGTTCTAAAGCCTCGTCTTCACAATGAGCTCCCATTGGGAAGGTGGTCAGCCACATAATCTCATCGTCAACCACCACGCCTTGGTAGAAGCAGCGCTCACCATAAACCACGTTCACTGTCATTTCACGCAGCTCGGCAGCCACGATCTTGGCCTCGCTGCTCTTGCCATCTGGGTAGCGATCTAAGGAGCTCGTCAGCACTACCACCTTCTTACCGGCACGCATAGCGGCAGCTAAGTGTGGCTTTAAGCTCTCATAGCGGGTGCGATCTAAGATCGGAGTCATCACCAGAATATGTTGCTTAGCGGTGCTGACATCTTGCAGCATCTTCTTGACCGCATCTTCGGTGAGAGAGTGAATCTCCGAGGTACCACATGCCACCTCGCACTCAATGCCACCGCCTGCCGCGTTTGCAGCAACAGTTTTCACGGCAGCTGGAGCGAGTATTGAGCAAGCCATACCAGAGGTGTGGTTGATGGTACCAGCCTGTTGCAGCTTTTGTTGTAATTGCTGTTGTTGCTTAGCAAGTGCTTGCAGGCTGTAGGCGTCAGTGTCAGTAGGCACTGGAATAAATTCGGTGGCCACATCTACCGCACGGATGAGCTTGTCAAACAGGCCGAGCTTGTCTGCACGCTCTTGATTGCGTTGGGAACAAGCCACTAAGTCTTGTACCAAGGTCAACGAGTCGCTGTAGTTGCGCTCGCCCTTAGCGTCATCTGTAAGCAGAGACTGCGGATCGACGTGGCGCAGTTCAAAGCTCAGCTTCTGAGCGCTAGGGTCCATATCCATCAACTGAGGCAAGACGCTGTGTGCATCCTTTAGAGGGATGTCAAAGTCTTTGATCGAGGTGGCAAAGAGCTGGTACAGCAAGTTGTCCTTAAAGCGGCTAAGCTTGAGTAAGCGCTCGATATCACCGACCACGTAGAAAGAGTAGCGGGCAGCACTCAAAGCCGAACTTAGGTGTTGCGATAAGAACTCTTCACGCAGTGGACCCACACCACGACCGGCTGGGTCAGTTGCCGGGGCATCGAAGTACATACCACCACTGAAAGGACGAGTGATGGTCAGATCAAAAATCACAGCATCAGCGCTAGCGCTGGCTAAAGTAGCAGCATCAGTAACCGCAATGAGGTTAAAGTCTTGTGAGCAGCCTAATTGCTTGTAGTGCTGACATAAGAGGAAGTTAATCAGTGCAGCCTGTTGAGGGTAGGCGCTGACAATAATAACCCTTGGATTTAAAGCGCACTCAGGGCATTGTGGATCACGCTCCACGCTCTCCACTAGGTGTGGCACAAAGGACTCTTGCCCCACCTCGGCAGCGGCCTCTGACAAAGCACCGGTACTACCAGCGCCGCTAGTGCTGGCTAACAGCGCATCGATATCATCTTGTCCGCCGAGAGCAGCACCTCCGCCGTTTGCAGCTAACAGGGCATCAATATCATCGATGTCTGGGGTGGCTGCTGCAGCTGGGGTTGGGGCTGGAGCATTAGCAGCCAACAGAGCGTCGATATCATCGATATCGCCACCACCCATGTTGTTGTTGCTAGCGGCACTGGCTGTAGCGTCGGCGACAGCTGCGCCAGCACCTAGCTTGCGAGCCTCTTCGTCTTCTTTGGAAAGTACAAGGAGGTTGGCCACTAACTTAAAGGCTAAGAGCACATTAAAGGCAGCTGAGATGATGTTATAAGCGTTGTGACGCAGGATTGGAGCAGTGCGGTTATACGAGTAATCGCGGTTTTGCATTTCCTGTATCCACGAGTGTAGCTTGTAAGTATCAATCAGCTGAATAGCATGCTCGGCATCACCGGCTGAGCCAGTGTTGCTGTATTGGTAGTAGGCATTGCGGGCATTAACAAAAGTCTGATTTCTCTGGTCGCTACTTAAGGTCTGGTATGGGCCATAGTAGAGGTTTAACAGGGTAGTGAGCTCTATGTGGCGCTGCTCAGTGTGGTTGATAACCGCAATGTTACATGGCAGTTTGCCAGCCTTTTGCTCTGCCGCAGCGATGGCAGCCTCACGCTCATCAATATCCGCATTCTTATCAAGGTGTGCAAGAGCGTCCTTAGTGGCAGCCAGTAGCTTAGTGTTGTAGGCTGCTAAGGTATCCTTGATGCCGCACAGACGCATGATCTCTGGGTAGAGATAGGTGCGAGCACTGTGGCTGCTGTGTCTTAAGTGAGCATACGAGCCCATTTGCTTGAGGTCACTGATGATGACTAAGCGCTTGCTGGCAAAAACAGAGATCAGAAAAATCTCTGGCAGCGGAATCAAGTGGGCCGCACTGATGATCACCGTGTCAAAGCAGTGTGTGAGGTTGTTGATACCGTAGTTAGGCACAGAAGCAATGACTGGGCATTGCTCCACAATCGCATCATGGGCCTGCTTGATTTGTTCACGAGTTGGTTTGAGTTGGCTCTCAATGGTCTTGAGTTCTTGCTCTTCTTGGCTTAATTGGGCTGAGATGTGGTCGACGTCAACAGTGAGGCTCTCCACGTCTTGCTCCGACAAGCCCATTTCCTCTGCCATCGAAGCCATAGCGTGGTCTGGGTCGACATCTTCACTGTCTTGACTCTGAGCTTCACGTAAAGCCTTGGCCTTATCGTCCTCGGCAAACTTCTGACGCAGAATGTTGGCCAGCTCGCTAGGCGAGATATTGCCTCTAAAGTCGTCGCCTAAAGCATCAATAGCTTGTTGCAAGGTGCCATCAGCCACTAAGCGCCAGTTGTCCATGAGATTTTGCGTGGAGCTGACGTCGTGTTTGACGTTTAAGAAACAGGTAATGAGCTCACGCCAAGCCTGTGGGCCAAAGGTGCGCTCTTTGAGCTCATAACCGCAGCCTAAGCAGTTTTGTTGCTCGTGCTCAAAGGTGGTCACGTTTTGGGCGTGCAGGGCTTCGATACGCTCAGTAAGCTCAGCCACAGCTTTCTTAGTGTCTTCTTTGAGAGCCTCAAACTTGAGCATCAATTGGTGTTGTGGTTTGAGTAAGTGTAAACGGCGCAGCATGTTGTTAAAGGTCTGAGTGGTTTGCTCATACTCTTTAGCTAAAGCTTGGCGCTGCTCTTTGAGCTGTGTGTATTCGCCACGGATTAAGGAGAGGGCAGCATCGCCACTAGTCACGCTGTTGCTGTGAGCAACTTGGCGCTGGCGAGCGCGATACATGATCTCGCGCATCTGCTGCTCGCTCTTTTGAATCTCGGCTTTGAGATCTTGGTAGAGCTTTTGATCATCGTGGATCTTTTGCCACAGACGCTTAACCTCTTCTTCGACCTCATGGAAAGTCTTCTCCTCATAGGAGTAGTCCATGAGCTCTTGCATGGTTAAGGTCTCTTGTTGCGCCTCTGGGCTGCTCATGTCGCGCAGCTCCATGATGTGAGGGGTCAGAGCCTTAAACAAAAGATCTTGTTGATGCTCGTAGTGCTGATGCATGTGGTTGAGCAGGTTTTGTTGCTCAGCACGCTCACGCTTTAAAGATGAGAGGTTCTTGAGGCTTTGCGAGAGCTCCTCTAACTTGGAGTCACACAACCACTTCACCTTCGAGAGCAATAAGCCTAAATTAGCTAGGCGCTCTTTTTTGGCGCTCTGTTGTTCGGTACAGAAGGCGTTGAGCAGACCTAAGCGCTTTTGTATGTGGTGATCGATGGTCACACGTGGGGCGACTGGTATCTGTGGGGTGCCAAACAGCAGCACTGGGTAGTCGTTGTTCCACGTTTTTAAGATCGACTGCATCTTTGCGCGGCCGAAGTTTTCACCGGTAACCGCAGTGTTATCGATGTTATCGAAGATGTTTAAACCATCTTCTTGGGCCGCACGGGCGGCAGCAGCATGAGCCTTGGCAGTAGCTCTAGCCACACTGCGTTCTTCGGCACTCAGATCGCTAAAATCGTCAGCATCAGCATCAGCATCAGCATCCACATCGATGTCGGCGTTGGTAC
The DNA here is from genome assembly GCA_944393075.1 of uncultured Anaerobiospirillum sp. Taxonomy (GTDB): domain Bacteria; phylum Pseudomonadota; class Gammaproteobacteria; order Enterobacterales; family Succinivibrionaceae; genus Anaerobiospirillum. The sequence continues at coordinate 17,018 of CALXYZ010000025.1, forward strand.
CACTACCACCCATGCCGGCCATAGCAGCATCTTCATGGACAGTGACCGCAGCACCATCTGCCTCAGCATAGCTGTAGGAGGCGTTGGCGATTGATGAAGTGTCACCATAAGCCTCAGCTAAGGTCTCTTGTTCCTTAAAGGCTTGCTCAATGTTTTGTAAGATCAGTCCCAAGCGGCGTGGGTCACGATCGACCACCAGCACGCTCTTGCGCTGAGCCATCAGGTTTAAGATCAGTTCACGCTCTACCGTGACCTGCTCTCCTTGGGCTCCGCTAACAATAAAGGATAAATCGTAGTTTAAGGCAGTAGCCACAGCATGCTGCTGCTCTGAGGACAGATCAGGGCTTAGCTCTAAACTGTTCTCGCTGTAGTCATCGAGACGGCGTGCTACAGGTACTTTTTGGCTGGCGGCAGTGGCATGGTAGTTGGTCTCAATGCAGCTAGCTAAACGGGCAGTCAGCTCTGGCAGCTCACCGCTCTCAAACGCCTCATCAATACGTGCAACTATCGCGTCATCACCGGCGAGGATGTTATTACTTTGCGAGATCTTGTCGCTATTTTTGGCAGCAAGGGCTTTCTTTGAGCTCTTAGGTCCAGTGTTTTCTTTGATCTCGCCTGAAGCAGCAACTTCAAAGCGCTCGGCTAACTCCACTAACTGATCGGCGTTGTGGATGATCTCAAACTTGTTTTCATCGCAGCACAGACGAGCCTTGTCTAAAGAGGCATCGCTCAGATCAACTGGACTCTTAATGGTGATACCTGTACCAGAGCCTGTGCCGGCACCCGAGGCGCTGACTCGTACTACTTGTACAGGAACAGCCTCATGACCGTTAACGTGCAACAGTGGATGCCATTCGGTAGCAAACTGCAAACAATAGCTACTGGAGTTGGAGGTAGATGGGTTGATGTCAGTGGTGATGAAGTTGGTGTCTAAACACCAATCTAGGTCAAAGTGGTAGTAGTGCTCGCCAGTAAGCTCACTTTCGACCATACGGCCATTGCTTAAATATAAGCTGCGTTCACTTTTGCTCTTGCTCTCGTCGTAAGCAGCGGCGGCTACAGTACGTAAATAGTTGGCAATAGCGCGTAAGTTATGAGGTGTGCAGTGCAGTTGAGACTCATCAATATCCTTAGTAGCACCATCAGCACTACCATTGCCAAAAGGATCGGTACTGTCTATGACCCCATCGACACCGTGAGCAATATCATCACCCAAGCCCATGGTGTCGCCGTTATCACTTAAGATATCGACATCATCGGTACCACCATCAGCGGCCATCGCCTCTTCGGCAAAAGCTGCAGCCCAGATGTCATCTAAACTCTCGCTACTGCCCGTACCGCTAGTACCACCCTTGCCATCTTTGTCGTCTGCGTTGTCACCAAAGGCCGCAGCCATTTCCATATCAGCACTGCTCATGCCATCAGCACTATCGCCGTGGCCGAGAGTAGAGGTACCAGAGTTATCTAAGGACGATAAGTTGGTATCAATGATAGTGTTGGCCGCCACCGCAGCGGCAGCAGCCATAGCCTCAACGCTGCTAGCTTCAGCTGCACTTTTGCTCTTGCTCTTGCTCTTACTGCTAGCTGTAGCAGTAGCTTCAGTTGGTGCAGTTGTGGCAGCTGCAGGGGCTGGCTCAGCAGGGGCGCTCTCACCCATAAGTTCTTCAATAGAGATGCCCATGGCCTTAGCCATTGCTAAATCTGCCTCGGAAATAGCTGGCTTAGTATTAGTAGTAGAAGCTATCTGTTGGCTGCTGTCAGCAGAGTCAGAACCAGAACCAGATTCATGATCAAGATCGCTTTGGGCGTGCGCTAAGGCATTGGCAATCATGGTGGTGCCTTGCGCGGTATCACTGCTAGCCTCTGCACTAGCTGCAGCGGCAGCCTTAGCAGCAGCGGCAGCGCGGATAGCAGTACGAGCGCGGGCACTCTGTTCTGCAGTGACCTCATTGGCAGACTCTTCCCCCTCAAGGCTATTGTCAATAGCCTCAGCTTGGGCGGCAGCGGCTTCTAAGGCAGCGTCCTTAGTAGGGGCAGGGCCTTGAGAAAGCTGCATCTGAGCAGCCTGCAATGCCTTAGTTAAGGCATCAGCACTGACAAGGCTAGATGGCGCTTTGGCTTTGGCAGAAGCAGGGGCTGGCGCCGAAGTTGTGGCTGGAGCCTTTGCTTTTGCCTTAGCTGTGGCTTGAGCCGCGGCTTGAGTTTGCTGATCTAAGTTTTGACGGGATGACATAGAGGCAATCCTTAACTTTGACCGAAGGTGAGGTCTTTACTTCTTGCTTGCCAAGCACACAAGTTAAGTTAGATGTTGAGCCAGCTTACGCACCAAGAAGAAGGAAAATAACATAATAAGCGCAGAGGCGATCTTGAGCCTTGAGCAAACGGGAACCAAAAAAACAAGAAACGACGTAGTAAAGAGTAGCTAAAGCCAAGTGCTAATGCTTATGCTAGGGCCAAAGCCAAAGCTTGTTTCTTGGGTAAGGTAACTCATGGCGCAAGGAGCCCATTGTGGGCCGCTGCAAAGATCACACCCCATTTTAGCATCATGATTTGCACGCAATCACCCTCGTTTTTGCGAGCTTAAGTGACATTTTGTCGCGTTTTGGCAAGATTGTGACAGGTGCTTTGGGCATAAGGCAGGAAAAGAGGCGGTTTTTATGCGCTTCAAGGTGTTCCCTAGATAAAATCACGCTTTGCCTTTGCAGGTCGACGCTATGGTTAGCGCGCTATCTGAAAAATATTGTGGGGTACACCTTGAATTTTGTGCCCCTAGTCCCCATATCAAATCTTGACAAGGAGAAGCAGCTATCACTTTCAAGCAGGCGGCACTGTGGCACTAAAAAGCTTCAAGTAAGTTTCAAATGAGCTTCAAGTGAGCTTCATAATGAACTTTGTGGTGCATAAGTTCGCCGTGCAGCGTGCTTGACGGTGCATAAGAGGCTTCTCGTAGAAGGAGATTTTTTCATGTCAGCTACTGTTCACGGCTTCCAGACTGAAGTTGCCAAGCTTTTACAATTACTTGCTAACTCTCTTTACTCCAATAAAGAGGTCTTTCTGCGCGAGCTTATTTCTAACGCCTCGGACGCTATTGATAAGCTGCACTTTATGGCCTTAACTGAGCCAGAGCTCACTAAGGACGATCCTGAATTTAAGATTCGTGTCCGTGCTGACAAGGATGCTAAGACCTTAACCATTAGCGACAATGGTTTAGGTATGACCTTAGACGAGGCCAACACCAACTTAGGTACTATTGCTAAGTCTGGTACCGAAGAGTTTGTGAAGAACCTGTCGGGCGACCAAGCTAAGGATTCGCAGCTCATCGGTCAATTCGGTGTGGGCTTCTACTCTGCCTTCATGGTGGCCGACCGCGTCACCGTGTTATCCCGTTCTGCCAAGGTTCCTGCCTCTGAGGGCGTGCGTTGGACTTCTGATGGTAGCGGTACTTTCGAGTCCGAGAATATTGAGGTTCCTACTCGTGGTACCCAAGTCATCCTCCACTTAAGGGATGACGCTGCTGATTTCTTAGACACTTGGAAGCTGCGTGAGGCTATCACTAAGTACTCTGATCACATCTCGACCCCTGTTGAGCTCTACGAAATGACCTACGAAGAGCCAGAGCAGAGCGAGACCGCCGCTAACGATGAAAAGCCAACTGATGCTGCTGAGGTGGTGGAAGATGGTGCTAAGGAGAAAAAGCCAGAGCCACGTGAGGTCTACAAGTATGTCAAGGTGAACGACGCTAAGGCCTTATGGACTCGCCCAGCAAAGGAAATTTCTGAAGACGAGTACAAGAGCTTCTACAAGCACGCTTTTGAGGACTACTCCGACCCACTCATTTGGTCGCACAACAAGGTTGAAGGTGAGGTTGACTACACCTCTTTACTGTACTTACCATCGCGCGCTCCATTCAATATCATGATGCGTGACAAGTACCACAGCATTAAGCTCTACGTGCAGCGTGTCTTCATCATGGACGAGGACGAGCAGTTCTTACCAAACTACTTACGCTTTGTCCGTGGTTTGGTTGATACCAACGCTCTGCCACTGAACGTCAGCCGTGAGATTCTGCAAGAGAGCAAGGTCACCCGTACCTTAAAGAGTGCTTTAACCAAGCGTGCTCTGTCCTTGATTGAGAAATTAAGCGCTGACAAAGAGAAGTACCAGACCTTTGTCGACAACTTCAACGATATCTTAAAGGAAGGTATCTCTGACGATCAATCCAACCGTGAGCGTATCTTAAAGTTAGTGCGCTTTGCTTCGACCTATGACAACAGTGCTGCCTGCCACGTGAGCTTAGACGAGTACATCTCACGTATGCCAGAAAAGCAGAAGCACATCTACTTCCTCTGCGCTGATGACTACGATAAGGCCGTCAACTCCCCAGCCTTAGAGCGCCTCAAGTCTAAGGGCATTGAAGTGCTGCTCTTATGGAAGCAGCCAATCGATGGCTGGATCAGTGGCATGTTTGGTGAGTACCAAGGCAAGAGCTTCATCGCTGCTAATAGCGCTGACTTAGATTTAGGCGACATGGAAGATGAGAGCGAGAAGCAAGCTGCTGCTGATGCTCAGAAAGAGTACGAGGGTGTAGCTAAGCGCTTCAAGGAAGCCTTAGGCAACAGCGTTACCGACGTGAAGATCAGCACCACCTTAGGTGACACCCCTGCCTGCATCGTGCGTGACGGTGGCTACTCGCAGCAAATGCGTCTCATGGCTAAGCTGCAAGGCTTAGACTTAGGCATGGATAAGGGCGCCTTAGAGATCAACGTCAAGCACAACTTAGTGCAAAAGGCTTTCTCGGTACAAGACGATGCCGAGTTTAACAAGTGGGCCAAGTTGGTCTTCTTACAGGCTACCTTAGCCGACCAAGGTGAGGTTAAGAACCCAAGCGAGTTCATCACCTTGATGAATGAGCTTCTGTTAAAGGACGCTGACGTCACCCCAATCGAGCCACAGGTTATTGAGAGTGAGCCAGCTAACGACACCGTCGAAGTAGCCGCTGAAGTGGTCGAAGATGGCGACAAGAAAGACAGCAGCGCTACTTTCTAATAGCGCTTAGCTGCTTAGTTAATTGAGCAGCAAGCTCAGCAAACAGCTAAGTACAAGAGCCCGCGCTCTTGCTTCCCACACAAGTTCAGGGAGGTGAGGCGCGGGCTTTGTCGTATCTGTGTGAGCTGAGAAGTTGAGAAGCTGATAACTGAGGGCTGAGGGCTGAGAGAGAGCGCGCTGCAAGAGATGCAAATGGTGCCATGAGCTTTTGCGGCGCACCATGTTATGACTGCGGCAAATAAGCTATAATTCAGCTTGTTTTCACTTTTGTTTTCGTGTCATCAGAGGAGCGATCATGCGCATCATCTTATTAGGACCACCTGGTGCAGGTAAGGGTACTCAGGCTCAGACCTTAACTAAGGCTTTCTCCATCCCTCAGATTTCTACTGGTGATATGTTGCGCGCTGCTATCAAAGCAGGCACTCCTTTAGGTTTAGAAGCTAATGCTGTGATGGATCAGGGCAAGTTAGTCTCTGATGAGATCATCTTAGGCCTCGTCAAGGAGCGTATTGCCGCCCCAGATTGCCAAAACGGCTTCCTCTTCGACGGCTTCCCACGCACCATCCCTCAAGCTCAAGCTTTAGTGGACGCTGGTATCGATATCGATGCAGTAGTCGAGCTGCAAGTGCCTGATGAGAAGATCGTCAAGCGCATGTCTGGCCGTCGCGTGCACTTAGCCTCTGGCCGTACCTACCACATCGTCTACAACCCACCAAAGGTTGAGGGCAAGGATGACGTCACTGGTGAGGATCTGGTGATCCGTGAGGACGACAAGGAAGAGACCGTGCGTTCTCGCCTCAAGGTTTACCATGAGCAAACCGAGCCATTAGTAGCTTTCTACAAGAAGCTAGCTGCTGACGGTAAGACCTACTACTTAGACTTAGATGGCGACCGCCCAGTCGAGACCATTGCTGACGAGATGGTTGCTGCTCTGAAGGCTAACGCTGGTAAGTAAAACCACCCCAGCATCATTAGCCCAAGAAGGGCAAGATACGCAGGCTAGACTAAGGCGCTAGCCTTAGTCTACCTACCACGCCTCACCTGAAGCCCACACTAAGGCAGAGGTGGGGCGTGGCTGTTTGTGAGGAGGAGAGCATGTCACGTAAACTTTTGAAAGGAAAGCCAATGCAAAGCTTGGCTATGGCATTGTGGATGGTAGGCGTTATAGGCGCTGTTGATACTGCGATGGCCGCAGAGGAGATGGCACCAGCAAATACCAATACCACCACCACTATGAGTGGTGCGAATGCTAACGCTGCTGTAATCGACGAAGTGGCTTTAGATATCCCGTGCCCACCTTTCTGGACAGTGCAGCCAAATCCTAGTGTGGAGAACTCGCTTTCCTACGTGCACAACTCTGGCAAAATGGCCATCAGCGTCACCTACATTTCAGATCAGAGTGGTTCTGAAGTGAGTGCTGAGACCTTCTCCCGTGTGGCCGCTGAGCAAATGAACTGCACTTTGCCAGTACAGTCTAATGTCCTTGCACACGCTTGGGCTTTTGATTGTGACGATGGCATTGAGGCCTTAGTTTATGGTGATCCAGGTAATCTGGTGCTGCTTAGCATCTCAGGTCGTACCGACGAAACTGAGAGCTACTTAGACGGCTTTATCTCCTTCCTCTCCTACCAAGCCCGTCGCTAATCTCCCCAACCTTTCTTTTTGTCCCGAGGCCCCACCACAGTGGGGCTTGGGGCGGTCAATGGCTACCGAGTCTGCGTTACAGCATGGAATCATGTATTGAGGCAGTGTGGTAGTGTAGTAGTGTGGCGGCTGCCACTAAAATCCCTACTGGGAACTTCTATAAATCCCATGAAGAGCTGTGGCGTTCCCTTGTCTGCTCTTCAACTAGACGGAATGAAAGATGGGGGG
>CALXYZ010000026.1 GCA_944393075.1 uncultured Anaerobiospirillum sp.
TTCATATGAACTCTACTGGTGTTGTCTCTGCGGCCTAACATTTTTTTATAGAAATAGTTTACTACATCAATGTCAAACAGAGCCCTTTCCGGAAAGGGAAATCCTGAATTTGCCACTGTTCTCAGAGTACTGAGAGCAATGAAACTGGATCCCGTATTCAGAAAACCCGGTACAGCTGACGGTCTTTCCGTCTGAATGTTTTCCTTAATCCGAAAAGACTGGATCTTATTGTTAAACAGGAGCTGCAGCGCTCCTGTTTAATTTCCGGACTCCGGAAAATCTTAAGTCGAATTTCAGGCTGCTTTCTTACGGTAGTGTAGCCTCTGTTACTTGGTGTTTGGGGTGGAGATCAGCTTCTTAAACTCGGTGCAGGCGATATCGTTGCCTAAGCGGCAGGACTTGCGGTAGAGCTCTCGTGCGGTGGAGAGGTTCTGCTCAAGGTTGAAGCCCTTAATAGTGGTCACGCCAGTGTGGTGGAGCTGGGCTAGGTAGAAGCAGCCTAAGCTAGAGTTCTGATTGCAGGCTGTGGTCAGCATTTTGTGGGCGCGTGGGGCGTCTTGTATGGTGCCTAAGCCCGAGAGAATGTTCGATGCTAGCAGTGTGCAAGCGTCCTGATTGTTGAGGTCGCAGCCTACACGTAAGAGGCGGTTTGCCTCCACATCATTGCCTGCTTGGTGGTAGTTCACCGCTTGGGCTACGCAGTCTGCGCTCATGCCAAAGAGGCAAGCACGCTCACCATAGGTCTTAGCCATGATGAGGTTGTGATGCTCGGCATAGTAGCGGGAGAGCACGTTACAAGCTGGGGCTGTTTTGAGGTTGCAGGCGCTGTCTAAGTAGGTCAGCGCTTTTTGTAAGCCAATGACCTCTTGGACGTTAGGTTCAGATTTGTTCTTGTTATTGGCGTCTTTGTTTTTATCTTTGCCCTGTAGCTCGTCTGCAACGTGCTGGAAGCTGCCTAAGAGGCTTTGGCCTAAGTAGTAGCAGCCCATGCCGTTGTTGGAGTCGTAGTCACGCAGTTCGTTTGGCAGTTCTTGGGCCAAGGAGCAGCTCCTTGCAAAGAGTTGTAGACCCGTCGCGATATCCTGTTCCGTGCCTTTGGCCTCGATGTACATAGTACCTAACTGCGCGCAGCCGTAGGGGTCGTTGAGCTTGTTACAGCTGTACTCAAGGATGGTCTTGCCCTTTTCGTAGTTGATCTCGGGGCTGATGTCGGCAATGAAGTAGTTACCATACATGCCTAAAGCATGGCCCCAGAAGAAGCACGAGTTCTCGTAGCCGCCGATGCAAGCCTTCTCTAAGTTATGGGCTGCAAGGCGCATGTTGATCTGCAGATCAAGGCCATGATTGACGGCTAAGGTGAGGTAGTGCATGCCCAGCTCATGGCAGGAGCTTAAGTCATTACTGACCTCGCAGGCTGAGGTGAGCATCTTAACTTCATCACGGCTGAGCACATTACCTCCGACACTGACACCATCAATGGTATCTACCGACTCAATGGTAGGCAGAGTGACAGGGGTAGGGCCGTTGTTTGATCGTGTGTTGTTTGCAGCAGTGGCTGCGGCGGCGACTGCGGCATTAGGTGCTTGTGGAGCCGAGGCAACGTTCTGCTGTTGCAGGCTCTGCTCCCATGGGGGAGGGGCAATACCGCTGTTGGGAGCGGCTACCGCTGTGCTAAGTGTGGCTGTGGTGACAGCAAGAGAACCGGCCACGGCTAGGGTAGCAATGGCGCGTGAGATGGCGATGGGCGCAAAGCGTCGCACATAATAAGCATTTTCAAGCATCGCATATCTCCTCAATCCGCACTCTCGTATGTACACGTGTACACGTGTACATGTACACACATACGCACATTCAGCAGTTGCCGTTTTGGTTTTGACTTTGACTTTGGCTGTGACTTTGGCTGTGGCTTTGGTTTTGTTACCTTGTTACTGCTGTTTTGTCGTTGTTAATGAAGCTAGGTTTCCAGCATGTGGAAAACATGCGGTAAACAGTCCTTTTTGACAATGGCAATGCCTATGCCAGAGGCTATATTTATTGTAGAGAAATCGTGGCTTTTGTGGATGGGCTTTGTGCGCACATAGTGACAAGAGCAGCAAAAATGGCCTGTATATGCGCAGTACAATCTATGCTCTTTCCCTTATTGTGGCCGTTGTTGTGGCCTTTTTTAATGCAAGCTTGGGCGACGGCTAAACTAGATATGATCATGCGCTATTCTGCGCTATGACAGGATATGGGGACAAATTGTGGCACCCTGTTTTGCAAATCGTTGTGCTTACTGCCACGCCCCCTAAAACGCACACGCGGCAGGGATCTGAGACCGCCTGCCGCGCGTGTTGAGGGTTTAAGCCTTGTTTGAGTTTGGAAGCTTGGCTTAGAGCTTAGAAATCAAGCGCCAGCGTCAACTTAAGCGCCAAGGCCAGCTTCAGCCTCAGCTCCAGCTTCAGCTCCAGCGTCAGCGTCAAGCTCTTAGTCTTCGATGCTCTCGCTATTCTCTTCCTTGATCTGGATCAGCATGTTGGAGAGGATTGCGGCCACACCACCAGTAGTGATGCCAGAGGTGAAGATGTTGCGGATCACTTCTGGGAATTGCTTGAGGATATCAGGCACTAATTCCACCGACAGACCAAAGGAGAAGGAGATTGCCATCACCAGCACTGCCTTACGGTTGATGTGCTGTGAGGCAATGATGCGGATGCCAGAGGCGGCTACGGTACCGAACATCAGTAAGGTTGCACCACCTAACACAGGCTCTGGGATTAAGGAGAAGATTAAGCCCACAGCAGGGAAGACGCCTAAGATCAATAAGAACAGGGCGATGAAGTAACCAACATAGCGGCTTGCCACACCAGTTAACTGAATCATGCCGTTGTTTTGGGCAAAGATCGAGTTAGGGAAGGAGTTTAAGATACCAGCGACCATGGAGTTGAAGCCATCGGCTAAGATACCGCCCGAGGCGCGCTTGATAAAGGCTGGGCCCTGCACTGGCTCGCCAGAGATTAAGGAGTTAGCGGTGATATCGCCGTAAGCTTCGATGGCGGTGATCAGGTAAACAATACCTAAAGCGATGATCGACGAGAGGTTGAAGTCGATGCCGTACTTGAAAGGCATTGGTACGTTGAAGCCACCGTAGCTTTGCACGGCACTAAAGTCGATGCGGCCTATGAAGTAAGCCACGACATAGCCGATCACCAAACCGATCACGATTGAGCTCATGCGCAGGTAGCGGTTGGAGCTGCGGTTAAAGAACAGAATCGACACTAACACTAAGGCTGCTAAGCCTAAGTTCTCCATGCTGCCAAAAGTGCCATCACTCATGGCGGCAAAGCCTCCACCACAAGCAGTGATACCAACCTTGATTAAGGACAAGCCGATTAAGGTCACCACGATACCGGCGACTAATGGAGTGATGATCTTACGGGTAAAGCGCAGCACACGGCTGACTGCCATTTCCACAAAGGAGCCCGCGATCACGGCACCAAAGATCATCGATAAACCACCGGTCATACCAGCGGCAATGATAGGTGAGATAAAGGAGAAAGAGGTACCTTGGATACACAGCAAGCCACAGCCGATAGGGCCTAAGCGGCGGCACTGGATAAAGGTGGAGACGCCAGAGGCGAATAAGGACATCGACACTAAGAACGAGGTGGTCTCTAAGTCGAAGTTTAAAGCACCAGCGATGATCAGAGGAGGGGTAACAATAGCCACAAAGATGGCAAGGAGGTGCTGTAAGGCCGCAAAAAGCGTGTCCTTTAAAGGAGGTCTGTCGTTGAGGCCGTAAATGAGCTCGGCTTTCATTTCCGTAACCGTAGCATTTGGCTCATGGTATGTCACATCTACGCCGCCAGACTGTTGGTTTTGATCAGTGGTAGCACTTGCAGCATTGGTAGCGTTGGTGGTGCTAGTCTTAGCGGTATCAGCACTGCTTTGAGCCTGTGTGGCTTTTTCTTGCTCTGACATCTTGTTCCTCAACACGAAGACAGTATCCCCAAGCATCTGTAGCACTTAACATAGCAATGCTATGTGTGGCAGTGACCATAGCGCAGCTTGGCTCGGCTTAGCTTGGCTCGGCTTAGCTTAGCTTGGCTTAGCTTGGCTTGGCTTAGCTTGGTAGCTAGATAGCTTTGCTGTTGAGTGGATGCAGTTAAGGAAGTGCGCCAAGGAGTCTTGGGCCCTAACTTAAGCTATTAAGCTCTTAAGCTATGGTGCTGTGCCTTATGCAGTGTTTGGTGCGAGAGATGGTCAAGCCGCTGATTGCGTGTCCACAAAGACTGTGTGTAGCGGTCGATTTGTGACCAGTGTTCACGTTAGCGAAAATGTAATGTGAGCAAAGGTTAATATTTGCTACAAAAGACTTGACGCGGGGACGGTGAAAAATTTTCGCGTATTGTACACATTTTCCGGCTCAGTAGCACATTTCCGTTGCTAAAAAGCGCAAATTAGGTCGTGTGGGGATGTGCACGGCCCTGAGCGGCAGCGAACCTTGTCAGACAAGGCTTACGCTGCGCCCACACCCAAGCCCGTTTCCGCTTCAGCATAGGTCTTGGCTTGGGTGTGGGCTGTGGCCGTGGCCGAGGCTTGGATATGGGCTCGGCTCGGCGTGGGTGCGGGTGCCGTTATGGTTGCTAGATTGGTGGGGTCAGGTTGAGGCGCTGATAAGCGTCGACTAAGCCATTGCGGTTGACCTTGAAGTACAGGTTGTAGGCGCTCAGCAAAATGGTGGCGAGCACCATTTGCACTTCGTTGCTGCTAGCGTAAGCACTAAGATTCGTTGGTACTAGCTCGCGGTCGATATCAGGGTGACGATAAGCATTGCCTACCACCGTAAAGTCGCGGCCTAGTACTTGGGCATAGTACTTAAACTTTGAAGCCTGCATCTTAAGGGTTCTGATTTGCTCATCAAAGCTAGCTACCATCTCAGTGAGTACTTGTTGGGTGGTAGAGAGCTCCTCTATTGGGCGCAGCATCTGATAGAGCAAGGAGGTTTTGATCTTCTCATCATAGCGACTGTTTGGACTTACATTGTCCTCAGTGAGCACAACCAAGCCATTACCATCACGGCCTGGGAGCTTTGGTTTACCGTCTTGGGTATCACTATCTAAGATCACCTCTGGTTCACCTTTGAGTGACTTAGTGTTGATCAGACGGATGTACTCAGGCTCGGTGAGCAAATAGCAGTGTGCAAAGAGCACACAGTACTTAAGGCGCATCAGCTCTGGGCTGCTATCTAAGGTCTGCAATAAGCCTACTTGCTCAGCAAGCGTCTTTTTGTTTTGCTGCATCCAGCTTGATCCTGAGGCTAGAGCTGGATCTGCCATCAGCGGTACTACCGTGCTGTTAAGCAGCTCGGGGCGTAGGGCGGGCGAGCTAAAGTTTGGCGCTGTGTCTGTAGCTGCTGTAGCTGCTGTAGCTGCAGAGGAAGCAGAGCTTGGCTCAGTTGCTTCTGTCGTGGCTGTTGTTGCAGCTGTCTCTTTGCTCGCTGTAGCTGCAAGGGCTTCCGATGCCTTTACAAAGCGGGCTTGGTTGCGTGGACGCTCGTAGTTATGCACACGTTCGCGCTTTTTCATGTCAGCGATTTCTTCAGCTTCGCTTTGCGGCCCAAACTTAGCCTTGGCAGCCTTTTTGGCTTTTTCAGCTTGGTAAGCATCTTCAACTTCTTGCTTAAAGAGCTCCTCTTCTTGCGCCTTTTGCTCACGCTGCGCGCGTTCTTTTTTGATTTGCGCCAGCATGGCTGCATCAAGGCGCACATGGGCCTTACGCGGCAGAGCGTCAGAGTCATCTACCGCATCTTTAGCTGTAATGGTGTTATCAGCTTCTTCCCAAGGTGCTACATCATCATCCGCAGTAGCTGCTTTAGCTTGGGATTCTTGGGCTTGTGCCTGAGCTAGAGCCTGTGCTTGTGCCTCGGCTTTGACGGCGGCTTCACGCTCAGCGCGTGCTGCCTCTTCTTGTTGGAGTTGACGCAGCTTAGCGGCAGCATTGCTGCTCACCACTTTTACGCTTTCTGTGGTGCGAGCACTGTTATCGCTATTGTCGCTATTATTGTTGCTGGTACTAACAGCTGCGCCATCCGCGTTGTCTTCTGCTTCGCTCGCGTTGCCAAAAATCGCCATAGCTGCAGCTGCCTTAAGCTTTTGGTGATGCTCGGCGTCGTAGTCAGTAAGATCGAGCTCGTTTGCTTCGGCAGTGTTCCCATCTGGAACAGGGCTAGCTTTTGCTGTGTCCTTACGCTTCGACTTAGCCTTGGTTCTATAAGTAGTCGTAGTGGCTTTAGCCTTAGCTTTGCTCGTGCTGACCTTTGGTTCAGCCTCAGCCTCAGTCTCAACTTCAGTCTTAGACTCGGTCTTAGTCTCAGTTTCTACCTCAACAGTATCTGCGGTAGAGTCAGGCGCTGAGGCAGAGGCTGGGGCAACTGCCGTATCTAATGTTGACGCAGCTGTGTCCGCGGCAGCTGTAGCGGCAGCCGCGTTTTCACTAGCAGCCATAGTTTCTAAGACTTCGCTCTTGGCGCTAGCAGTATCTTGCTTAGCGCTCTTAGTTCTAGTCTTGGTCTTGGTCTTGGTCTTGGCTTGAGCCTTGAGCTTGGTCGTAGTGGCAGCTGTTGCTGCCTCTGCCGCTGCCTCTACCTCTGCTTTTGCCTTTGCCTCCACCTCGGTCTCTGCTTTAGCTTCAGCTGCTGGCTCGGTTTCTAACTTAGGTTCATCCCCAGCCGCATCCCCAGCCGCATCCCCAGCCTCAGCCTCTGGCTCAGATTTGGACTCTGGCTGTGGTTCTGGTCTGGACTCTGGTTCTGGAGCTGGAGTAACAGGCTGGGTATTGAGTACCATGCTGTTAAGCTGCATGGTTGCTAAGTCAGCTTCGTTTAAGTTGCTGTTGCCTCCAAGCACAAAGGCGGAGTTGGTGTTTTGCGTCGAGTTCCATGGATCAAAGTTATTGCTGTCCCATGAGGTCGAGTTATCGACATTGCTGGCAAAAGGGTTGGAGCTAAAGCTGTTGAAGCTGTTAAAGCTCTGGTTGCCAGCAAATGGATTAAAAGCGCCCGTGGTGTCAGCAAATGCGTCACTCTGACTTGGAGTCAGTTCTAGCCCTTGGTTCTTGTTCTTGTCTTGAGCTGGGGCTGAGGCCTGTGCCGTAGCCTTGTTAGCGTCGTCTTGCTTCTTGGTATCAGCAGCGGCGGCGACTGTTAGAGACAGGGTCTTAGCGTCTTTGTTGGAGCGACGGCGGCGCATAGGGTTTGCCGTCATGACGTCGGCGCTTAAGGTGCGGCGCGGGGCGCGCATGTTGGCGCGGGCGGCCGTGAGGTTTAAGGCGGCGTTTACCTGTAGACGTAAAAAGGCTGCCGAGTTGCAGAACTCATTAAAGGTGATAAGGGCTGCCTGCTTGCGGTTGGATAAGGTGGCACTGAGCTCTTGTAAGATGCTCATGTCATCTTTTGCTGGGTTGAGCTTCTTTAAGGCATTAAGGGCATCTAAGCAGTTATCTAAGCCATAGAGAGCTAAACCATAGCAAGTGCCGTCATCGCGGAGCTTACAGAGGTTTTGGGCAAAGGTGGCAATCTGCTCCATACGCTCACAGCCAGCGTCAAAGTCACTCATCAGAGTAGCAAAGAGGCGGAGGCGCTCTTTTTTGCGTGGATCGATGCCATCAAAGAGCGAGTGATTGAGGCGCAGCGCAAAAGTGTCGAACTTGATGCGGCGCAAAAAGAACAATAGCGGAAAGAGGTCAAAGTAGCTCTTGAGCGACTGAAAGAAAAAGAGCAGGGTCTTGATCTTGTTTTGTTGCGACAAGCGGGAGTTGATGTCGATGAGTCGCATTCGTTCAGCGACGTCATGATCGGCATCGATCTCTAACATAGAGCAGAGGTTAGTGGTAGGGGTAGCACTACCCTCACGGCTGCTTTGTGCTGTGCCCATGCTGTTTAAGAGCTCTTGCTCTAATTGCTTGAGCTTAGCGTCAATCATGTTGGTGGCAGTGACGATCACTGCGCTCAAAGGGTGTTCAGCTAAGGCTGAGAGAGTGTCCTTATCTTTGAGGGTGTAGGGTAACAAAAGGACGCGCAAACCCAAGTCCATCTCGGTTGGGTAATCGAGATAGAAAACTTCATTGGTGTCTTGTTGCAGTTTGGCCTTGGCCTCACGACGAAAAGGAGCCATCTGCCGTGCAAGCTGTTGGGCTTGCATTTGCGCTGGTGTCAGCGGTGGGGTTGAAGTCTTGGTGTTCTGCGCCATGGTTCTATTCACTCAAATGCACCCATACCCACCAATTCACTTTACCCTGAAGCTCGCTATCTCACCTCTTGCAATGAGTCGCCCTATAAGCTCTCAGTAGAGCTCTTATGATTACCACTCTTTGTTGCTGTTTTCTGCTTGTGCTTGCCACTTACTGTTTGCCGTTTGCTGCGGAAGCTGCAGCTGATGCCTTGCATGAAGCTCAAGTAAGGGCTCCAGTGCAGTTCTGGATGCTAGTGCTAGTGCTAGTGCTAGCTAGGCACTAGTCCATGGTTCTTGGTCTGGCTTTGGCCTAGGCATAAGGCACTACAGATTACAAAGTACAAAGTACAAAGCATGAGTGCTCAGACTTTAGCTGGTAAGACTGGAGCAGGCTCTTGCCCTTGCCCTTGTCCTTGTCCTTGCCCTTGTTTGAGCATGAGATGAGCATGAGATGAGCATGAAATGAGCTTGAGACGAGCTTGAGACGAGCCTGTGCTTTAGCTTTAGCTGGAGCTTAAGTCTGTAGTGACACTGCCAGAAGCAGGGATAAAAGCGGATAGGCGTAGACGTGCACGACGGTTGTGGGGCTAGAGCTCACGGTGAGCTTAGCTTTCACTTTACATCGTGTCCTCATCGCGACTGACCTTAGAGATCAGGGTGGAAATGAATTGTGTGAGACTAGAGGTGCGAGCACGCTCCCACATCTTTTGTTGTTGTTGTTGTGCTTGGGTAGAGCTTGCTCTAGTGCTGCAACACAACGTTTACTGCACCTTGCGCTAGGTGCTGGCTCTGTGGAAGAGAGCCTTATAAGCGTGCCTAGAAAGGGCCACGAATCCACAGTCTAGGATAAGCTCTTTGAGCTTAAGGCAGCATCTTGGTTGTTAATGTTCTTCTAAAAAGCCATAAGGCCTATGTGTTAACTCACTCGATTATAGCCAAAATCACTGCATACTCCAAATTTTGAGCCAAAAAGCGTGTACGCTGTAACGAAAAACGCAGCCCTGAGGCTGCGCTTTCCCTATTTTTATTTGGTTATTAGAGAGAGTGTGTGCGTGGGCTATTCTCCGTCATGCTTGGCGCTGGCACCACCACGCTTGATGCTTGGACGAGGTGCAGCCTCGCTTGCATCTAAGCTCTCATCAAAGCTATCGGCAAACGGATCATCAAAATCGTCAATCAGCTCAGCAGCTAAGCTGGCTAAAGACTTGTTGCCATTGCTCATCGTCTTGCTTTCAGCACTGTGGTTAGAGCGAGTAGAGGCTTGGATATAAGCACGGGTTGCATCACCTGAGGCGGTGTTGCTGCCGCTTAAAGCCTCCTCATCGTCAGCCACCACATTGTTATCAACCACATCAGCTACGGCAGCTTGCACTGCACGTGTAGCGGCATCGGCTTCAGCTTCTGCTTGGGCTTTAGCCTTAGCTTCGGCAGCAGCTTCAGCTGGGCTTAGAGCGGAGGTGTTACCCTGATCATCTAAGATCATAGAGGCCCCAGATTCATCAGAGCCGTACACAAAGCGCTTAGGTGTCGCAAAAATCACGTCCTTGGCAGGAGAAGCCCCTGTAGTAGCAGCTTCTTCCTCAGCCTTGGCCGTGGTCTTAGCAGCACTGCTTGAGGTAGCAGGATTTTCTACCAGTGCTACGACCTCAGATTCAGCTTGGGCTGCTTCTGGGGCTGTAGTAGCGGCTGTAGCGGCGGTAACAGTGGTAGCAGTATCAGCCTGCACTTTAGCTTTTGAAGCCTCAATAGTAGTAGTAGTAGCTGGAGTCTCACTCACTGAGCTTTCTGTCTTGCTCTCAGTACTTATAGCTGCGGCAGGGGCGGCATTAGTCTCTGAAGCTGAAGCTGGTGCTGGCTCTGGAGCTGGCTCTGGTGTTTGCACTGGAACTGGAGCTACTTGCTCTTCAGCCTTAGCATCAGGTGCAGCTGTCTTACCCTCTGCCGTGTCAGTAGCAGTGGTAGTGGCAGCGGCAGCGGTTGCAGCATCTGTAGCATCTGCTGTTTGGGCGCTTGCTTGAGCTTGCTTTTGACTACCCACGACAATAGCCTCGGTTTGGGCATTTTGTGAGTGGTAGGCAGGCGAGATCACACTAAATGAGTTGTAGATCAGTGGGTGGTTCTCACTCTTACCACGAATAGTGGCACTCAGCTCATCTAAGCTCTGATGTGAGTACTCGGCACGTACCACAACGGTCTGCTCGTTCATAAAGCCCACATGCTCTTCCAAAGCAGGTGCATGATGAGCACTCTTGGCAGTAGCAATGATTCCGGTTTTAGCCACATTGACTGGAGCACTTGCAGTCTTTACTGCACCCTGAGCTTCCCTCTGAGCTTCCCTCTTAGCTTCTGCTTGAGGAGCTACTGGAGCTTCTTGAGTAGGGGCTTGGGTTGGAGCTTGCTCTGTAGTTGGTACAGGAGCAGGTGCTACCTCCTCAGTCACAGCCTCCTTAGCCTCTGGTGCAGATGTAGGTGCGGTTATACTTGCACTTGCAGGTGCAGGCTCGGTCTGTGGCTCGGCTTGGACTGCAGCAGGCGCATCAGCCTTTACCAAGGTCTCAGCCTTAGCCTCAGCCTTAGCCTCAGACTCTGGAGCTGCTGGTGCTTGTTCTGATGCAGGAGCTGGAGCTGGGGTTGCACTTGGGGCAACAGGCTCTGCTTGTAGCTCTGGAGCTGTAGCGGTGGTCTCGGTCTCGATTTCAGTCTTTGGCTCGGTCTCTGGCTTTACTTCTGGATCGGCTTCGACGCTGCGGAAGATCTTAGTGTTTTCGTCAGCCTTAACCTCAATGTCTTGGGTGTTGGTATCACCGTGGACATCTTGGGTATAGCGCGAAATAGCTTCTGCTACTGATTGGGCGGCATCGGCTTCACTAATAGTGCTCTGACGAGCCAGATCTCCTAAGCTGGTGTCAGCTGTATTCTCAGCGCTCACCTCTAAGACTAAGTTGAGGCTAGCTTCCATACTCTCATCAGTGTCACGACGTAGGTCCTGAGCACGCTCAGCGGCAGCACTGTCAGGTGCACTATAGGCAATACCGCTTAAGTACTCAGCATCAGCTTGTTGCTGATCTAAGCGCTCGGCTGCGCTGACGTTAGCCTTTGCTTGAGCCAGAGCCTGAGGAATCATGTCCTGAGGTGCTGGAGCTTGGGTTGGAGCAGGAGCTGTGCTGCTAGTCTCAGCAGGTGCAGCAGTGGTTGCTGTTGCACTTTCTGGGGCGGCTGGAGCTGGTGCTTCGCTACCGCTAGCTGCAGTAGTTTCAGCAGCAGCTGCGGCAGCTGCAGCGGCACGAGCGCGAGCCTTAGCCTTACGCTTAGCACGCTTGAGCTGTGACTTAGTAAGTGGCTTGTTCTCAGTAGAGCCATCTGCACTAGCGGTGATAGTAGCAGCTGTGGCAGGTGCACTCTCTGCTACAGGAGCCACTTGCTCGGCAGCTACTTCCTCTGGAGCGGTGCTATCGGCGGCACTGACAGCTGCCTCGACGCTTGGAGCGACTGGAGTTTCGCTAACAGTGGCTGTAGCGGCCGTAGGGGCTTTGTCTGCGACTGCAACCTCAGCACTCTCTGGTGCTGCTTCAGGTGCAGGGGCTACGCTCTCTGGAGCGGCAACGCTTTCTGCGACCACTGGCTCTACAGGCTCAGTAGGCTCTGGAGTTGTGGTGGCATCTTCGACCTCAGGGGGCTGAGCTGTTACTGGAACTGGTGCTGGTTCTGGAGCTGGAGCAGGGGCTGGGGTAGGCTCTGCTACTTGCTCAACTACTGACTCTGGCTCTGGCTCTGGTTGTGGCTCTGGTTGTGGCTCAGTGATGTTGTCGCTGGCTAAAACGGTAGCAGCGGCAGCTAAGGCGCTAGACTCGTCCTGATCGTCCTCGTCTAAGTCCTCATCTACAGGCTCCTCGGTATAAGCACCCGCGCTCTTTAAGCGTTGTAACTCACGGGCACATTCAGCTGTGTTATGAGCGACCATAGCCTCGCTATGAGCAGCGTGTAAGAGGCTCTTAAAGAGTTGCTCAGTAGGATCGTAGCTCTGAGTTGCGGTGTCAGCCACAGCCTCAACATTATCCTGAGGTGCAGCAACTGAAGCTTGCTCTTCCATCACTGAGGCAGCTACAACTTCTGGTTCTGGCGCAGCTTCTGGAGCTTGGGATTGAGCTGGAGCTGGAGCAGGGGCGACAACTGTCATCTCTGACTTTGCAGCTGTAGCTGCAACTTCAGCAGCGGCTGCTTCTGTGTCAGCTGCTGGGGCTACGTTGTGCTCAACAGTGTAAGTTTGAGCTTGTTCCTGGGCTTGTACTTGCTCTTGTTGGGCTGCTTGCTCAGCAGCACGCTGTGCTTGTAATTGCTTTTGTGAAGTGACTGGTACGCGGTAGTCAGTGTCTACCACTGAGCCGTCCGCGGTCTTAAAGTCACTAAAGTCTAAGGCTGCCTCTTCATCACGCTGTGTGGTGTACTGTGGTGCCCTAAAGGTTGTAATGGTAGTAGCGTGCTCTGGAGTTTGGTTGCTAGCGTAGGCGCCAGTGTGTCCCTCATAGTCAGCCACAAAGTCAGGCGAGGTGCTAGAAATCGTAGTTCTGTCGCTAGTGCTCAGAGCCACTGCCTCTCCCATGTCACTGCTTGTAGGTACGGTTGGGTCAATGATCTTGGTGTGATCATCGAGATCAACAGTGCTTAATTGTGGCTTGTCACCATTGGCAGTCACAAAGTCAGCAAAGGAGCGATCAACCTTTGGTTGCTGTAATGGGCTACGCGACACCGCGGTGTAATCTGTTTGGATAAAGGCACTATCGCTATCGCGCAGATCATCCTCTGCTTCTTCTTCAATTGCAGATGCGGATGCAGCTGCAGCTGTGTCTGTGGCTGCTGCCTCTGGTTCTGGTGTCAGATTAGCCTCAGTTGTGGTTGCGTAGGTTGGGACTGCATCTTCTTCTTCTACATTGATGACGCCCTCTGGCTCAGCGCTAGTAGGCTCTTCTACCGCAATAACGTCGGCCTTAAGGTCGGCGGCGACCGCTGCTGCAGCGGCAACATGAGCTAAGGACTCAGCATCAATACGGGACTCTTCAGCTACAGCCTCTTCGTACTGATCGACAAATTCGCTACCCTCACCCTCTTCAGCGTATGAGGAAGTGTAGTAAGACTCGTTCTCATCGGCAAAAGTGGCAGCACTAGCCTCATGGATAGATAAAGGCTCGCCAGCTGGCTTTACTACAACCTCAGGCACCTCAGGCACCTCTGATTCTACTGGGGCTGCGGACACCTCAGGGGCGGGCGCTGTCACAATAGTAGCGGCGCTTGATTGCTCGCTTAATACATTGCGGCGTGGGTATGGGCTGTACTTTGGAGGAGGTACTGTCTCTGGCTCTTCTTCAGGTAAAAGCTCCTCTGGGGTGCCAATAAAGGCGCCTTGGCGCATTTGCGTGAAGCTGTCTTCGGCAAAAGCTTCTTGTGCTGAGATCTCGGTTACTGCTTGATCACGCCACCATGGTTGGGTGGTGGCAGGTTCGACCTTGGAGAAGCCGTAGTTGTCAGGAGCAGAAGTCGTGACAATGGTGGCTCGCTCTTGTTGAGCACGAGCTTGCTCTTGAAGTTTGGCTTGGGCTTGGGCTTGAGCCTGCTCTTGAGCACGGCGGGCTTTTTCCTGTGCCAAGCGGCGGGCACGTTGCTGATATTCAAGGGCGCTTTGCACTTCTTTTTCCTCCTGTTCAGCAAACTCGGCGCCATAGGCGTAGCGCGAGATCGAGGTCGAGTGAGAAAAAGCCTGATGGTAAGGAGCGTGCTCATCGGCAAAAGCAATCGCGCTATTCGATGGGATGTAACCTGGATTCTCATACATGCGCGTGTGAATGTTTGGCAGATGCAAATGGCCTAAGACCGTAGGCGACTCCACTGGCACCATATTCTGCCCAATCACTTCCATGCCTACAGCAGCGCCAGCTGTTTGTGCCTGCTGCAGAGCATTCATGTAATCAAGGTAGGCTTTAGCCTGAGCTCTGGTCTTAGCCGACACTGGTGCTGGAGCGCCACTGTGGCTAGAGACAGTGTTAGCACGATCTGGTGCCATAGCTTGAGCTAAAGCTTGAGCTTGGGTACGGCTACCATCTCCTAAGACATGACCGTGACTAGAGATCACGGTAGCTCCGCTTACTGGGGCAGATGTAGCAGCGCCTGTAGCAGCGCCTGTAGCAGCACTTACAGCAGCGTTTACGGCAGCAGACTCAGGATATTGGTGGTAGGTGGTAATGGTGTTGGTGCTTGGGTTAAAGCCCATGCTCTCGCCGGAAATAGGGACGTAAGTGCCTTTTGCTCTTGCTGCGATGCGCGAGGCGGCAATAGCACGAGTCGAGGCTCTGTCTCCACTTGCCATGACGCGAGTGTTTTTGCTGTAAGGATTGTACTCAGCCGAGCGTGGGGCGATATGAGCACGCTGTGGGGCGGTGATTAAGCGAGGAGCGGCGATGAATGACGAGCTATCGCGATCCTTTGGTGTCGAGAAATCCTTAAAGCTGTTGCGCTCACGGTTTTGTGGCAGGGTGCGCGCATAGGCACTGGAATCGTAGGTAAGACGAGTATCTGGTACTGGAGTAGCGGCAGCAGCACGAGCGGCAGCTTCTTCAGCGGAGATATATGGGCGTGGAGGCTTGATATTAAAGCCGCGGCGAGCAGTAGCAGAACCTTGATTTGGCTTGGTGCTGTTGTAGTCACCTGCAGAGGTGAAATTAATAGTAGCGTTATGGTCGCCTAGCTTTGGAGCGTAGATCGAGCTTAAGTTGGTAAAGCTGTTAGCACCATTATCAGCAGCTCCTTGGTAGTAAGAGTCTATGTGCGCAGGGCTGAGAGTGGTGCCGGCGATAGTGCTTGCGCCTGCGCTTGCACCTGTACCGTTGCCTGCACCGTTGCCTGCACCTATACCTTTAGCCCTAGTCTTGGCGTTGGTATTAGAGTAGGTGGCGGCATAAGCTGAGGTAGTAGCACGCAAGCCAGCAAAGGCTGGATTGACGCTAGCTTGAGCATTAACACAAATGGTATCTGGGTAGTCATACTCTGGGCGGGCAAATTTACGCTGAGCTTCAGCATCAATCTCCTCGCCTGCGATTTCTTCGCTTGGAGCAGCATTGATGGTGGCGTAGGCGCTGTGGTTTTGACCGGTGAGGTGCTCTAAGTCCTGATCAAAAGCACGAGTACGCTTTTGTGGGTTCCATACCGAGTTGATTTTGCGGCGTGGACGCACGATCACGTTTTTATCGCGGGTAGTGACTAAGGAGCTAGAGACATTAGCCGTGACGTTAAAGATGCTTTCGCTACCGGTGCCAGTGTAGTCATCGGCAGTGAGGGCGTAGTAGTCGTTGTTATCGGCTTGGTTTAAGGAAATCTCATGCGGTACGAAGTCGATTTCCTGACCACGATCGTAGTAGCTCCAGCGGTATGGGGCAATGCTACTAGTAGTGCCCTCAAGCTCAGCGTGCTTGCGCTCGCGCTTTTCTGTATCAGCAGCAGCGTAGGCAGCGGCAATCACTTCAGGGGCAACTTGATCTTGGTAAGGAATAAGGTCGACGATATTGGCCTGTTGATCTTGCACAACGTGCAGTTTGCAACCTTGAGGCATGCCGTGGAGAGGGCATACAGAGATCACCTCAGCACTGCCATCTTTGCACACACCTAAGAGTCTTAGGTTCACACTTTGCTCGACGCCGGTGAGCTTATCTTGGAGGAATTGTTCCTCGTAGTAGTAGACATCACCATTTGGCATCGGTTTGGTGAAGATGAGATTTCTAAGTTCTTTGTTTTCGGTCATTGATGTCGCCTCAACTGCTCGTAGTCAGCAGCGCTTTTAGTGCCGTAGCTTTTTGTTGTAGTGCTGGGGCAGCTAAAAGACCAAACTGCAAGCAGTTGCTCCTAGGATGAAACAGCTGCCAACCGCATAGAAAAACCAAAACAAACCACTAAGCCTCAACAACAGCCTGTTAGCCCAGTCAGTCAGCCAGCTAGCCCAGCTCAGTCCAAGCGATCCTAGAGAGCTTTAGCCGTATGGCTACAGCTGTGATGGCTGTACTGAACTTTAACTGTGCTGTTCTGTGCTGTTCTGTGCTGTATTGTGGCTGTAGCCGCAATAGACACTATCTCAAGCCTATATGTGGCTTAGTTGACACAGAGCATGGCAAAGTTAGACAAGGCAAGACAAGACCAAAACCCTAACGCCTACCAGCTCGTCTCGGTACGCGTTATGGCTTTGCTGCTGTCCTTGCTCTTGCAGACCATGCCTAAAAAAGTGGTTGGCAGTTCTACCGTGCAGAGCTGCTTGTGTGAGCAATCAACCATGGTGCCTACTGCATCGGTAGAGGGCTGTTGGGCACAAAAGCCCAAATTAGCTCTCATATTGTATATGAGTGCACACGCATCGTCGCGTGTTTTGCGCCCGTCCTACAGCGCCTTTCACAAAATTTTGCAAAAGCTGTGCTCTATTGCACTGAAAATAGCACCAAAGCTTTGTCGCTCTTGCGTAGCGTTTAGGCGCGTGTAGGTGGTGTTTTTTGCGATAAATAAGCTCTTTTTCATGATGGTGGCAGCATTTGTGTCTGCAAAAAGTGGCAGGCGCAACACTTTTACACAATGGTGTTTGACCTCTGCTGTTAGAGCCTCATATCATGGATGGGTGTTTGACCTAGGTTATGGCTGTGGGGACGGCTGTAGCTCAAGGTTGAGCGTAGTATGGAAGAGTAAGGTAAGGATCAATCTCAAGCCAACGCCAAATATTTAGGCAGTTAGCAAACAGCAAGGAGTACAAGAGCATTATGGGTGGTGAGAACTTGGAGAAAAGCAAGTCGCCATCATCTGTGGCGGTCAACAGCATTATGGTGGAGGAAGTGCTGACGCAAGAGCAGGTGTTAGAACAGCTGCAAGCTCAAAATAGCAGCGATAACGCCGCTGATATCACTCCCACACCTACATCCCAACAAGCCGCAGTCGCCGTCGACGGTATGGTCAATCGCCAGTATTTTGCAAATGGTGTGTTGCGTTATGAGTGCACCATGAGCGGTGGGCGAGAGGATGGCATCTGCCGCACTTACTACGAGAGCGGCAAACTCAAATATGTCGGCCTCAAAAAGCAAGGTAAGCTCCAAGGCCCAGCCAAGCACTTTTACGAAAGTGGTGCGATTTACCAAGACTTGTATTTTGCCAACGATCAACGTGAGGGCTTGAGCAAGGTCTTTTACGAGAATGGCGTCCTGAAAGAGCTGGTGCCGTTTTACAACGGCATGGAAGAAGGTGAGGCTAAGACCTACTACCACACCGGTGAGCTCAAAGAGATTTTGCCTTATCACCGTGGTCGCGTGGAGGGATTAATTCGTCGCTTCTTGCCTGACGGTACCTTGTTTGAGGAGTGTGAGCGCCACAACGACAGTTGGCAGGGCATTCACCGTATCTTCCATCCCAATGGCAAATTGCAATTTGATAGCGTCATGGTCGATAACCGCTTAGACGGTATGACCAGCGAGTTCTCTGCAGATGGCGTATTGCTCCATGAGATTCCATTTAAGCACGGCCAAGCCCACGGCATGGCTAAAACTTACTACAATAGTGGCTCCTTAATGCTGAGCACCATGTATCAACATGGTGTACGCGAGGGCATGGAGACCTGCCTTGATGAAAAAGGGAAGGTGCTCTTTACTGTGATGTATTTGCACGGTGTGCCGACCTTAGGTCAGGGCGAAAAAGGTCGTACTTTAAGTGCTGACGAGCTCAGAGAGTGGGCTCAGTCACGTACTGCTCCTTTTGGTTTAAGCCTTGCACCGTGGAGCAAGAGTGGCCTGCTGCATACTGCGGCAAGCAAGTTTTAGCTGAACCCATAGCCGAAATTCCCAATTAACAATGAACTTTGTGAGTGCCAATCTCCTAGTACAGCAGCAATTACAAGTAGCTGTCTCCGAGCAAAAGTCAGCTGGAAGCCCTGCTGTAGATGCTGTAGATGCTGTAGTAGCTGCTTCCGCCACTCCTACAGAAATTTCTGCAGTTGTCCCTGAGACTGAGGTTGCTTCTGTCTTAAGTGGTACCGCTAGTGCCGACAATACTAGTAGTAGCAGTAGTAGCGTTAGCGCCAATAGTACCAATATAAGCACCAATACCAGCACCAGCACCATCACCAGCAGTCGTACTAGTATCGGTAGCAGTAGCGGTACTAACAGCATCACTACTTCCACAGTGCAAACTGAGATCAGAGGTGAAGATGTACAGGGGGTAGAGCAGCTATCGATTGTTATTGAGCCGCGTCGCGAGCGTGTATATCGGGCTGATGGCTCACTCAAAAGTGAGTGTCCGCTGCAAAACGGTCTGCGTCATGGCACTTATAAGTCCTATTTCCCTAACGCTACTGTGCGCAAAGAAGTGCAGTACAGCGAGGGTAAGAAAGATGGCTTAGAGCGCAGCTTTCATCTTTTGGGTACGGTCAAACGCGAGAGCATTTACGCTGCCGGCCATAAGGTCGGTATGGAGCATGGCTACTACGAGAACGGTAAGATCAAGTACACCGTGGTTTATGACAATGGACTGCGTGATGGCTTGATGTGCCGCTATCGTGCTGACGGTAGCCTCAAGGCTAAACTGCACTTTAAGGCTGGCAAAGAGGTCGGTGAGGGCTTGTGGTACTACCGCTCAGGCGCGCTCAAAAAGATCGTGCGCTTTAATAACGGCGTCAAAGAAGGCCCTTATGCCAAGTACTACGAGCACGGTCAGGTCAAAGAGGAAGGTGCCTACAGCCAAGGCAAGTTTACGGGGCAACACAAGAAGTACTTTGCTGAAGGTGGAATCAGAGAAATCTCTACCTACCAAAACGGCAAGCTCAACGGTGTGAACGTGCAGTATTACAGCAATGGTGCAGTGAGCCACGAAGACCACTTCCAAGACAACCGTCTGCACGGAGTCTCCAAGGACTTTGCGTTTGAGGGGCATGTCATTCACGTAGTCAGCTACAAAAAGGGACTACGCCATGGTAAGGAGCAGTACTTCCACCAAAACGGCATGGTGATGATCTCTACCTTGTACAAGAACGGTGTGCGTGAGGGCGTTGAGGCTTACTTTGATAATGTCGGCAAGGTACTCTTTACCGTGAACTATCAGCAGGGTAAAGCAGTGAGTGGTAAGCGCAGTGATGGCAAGGCTATCGGCCAAAACGAGCTGCAAGCTTGGGCTTGTGCACGCATGATGCCGCGCCCATATCGCAATTTAGCCTTCAACAGCTAACCTCTAACAGCCTGCCCCAGTTGAAACGGGCGCGGCCCTAAGTTTTTGCTTAGGGCCGCGTTGCTCTTAGAAGAAGTAGGTGGTGCACGTAGCGCTAGCTTGCTAGCTGCGCTAGAGACGCTGCACCTTATTTTTCGAAGGTAATCTCGCAGTTGTCGAGGCTAGCAATGGTAGCTAAGGACTCAACATGGATGTTAAGGTCACGGAGCATCTTGCCGCCGTTTTGGAAGGACTTTTCGATTAAGAAGCCCATGCCCACTAAGGTGGCGCCGGCTTGCTTGACGAGATCTAAGATACCGCTGGCAGCCTTACCATTAGCTAAGAAGTCGTCGATAAAGAGCACCTTATCGTCAGCCGAAAGGAACTCACCAGAGACGCAGATCTGATAGGTGGTGTTCTTGGTAAAGGAGAAGACCTCAGTGACCAGCATGTTGTTCATGGTCGAAGGCTTCTTTTTCTTGGCAAAGACCACCTCTTTGTGGGTGAGGTAGCCTAACATCACAGCAGGGGCGATACCGCTAGCTTCGATCGTGAGGATCTTGTTGTAGGAGTTAGGATCAAAACGGCGTGCAAACTCTTGGCTCATGTGATAGAGCAAGTCAGGATCGAGCTGATGGTTGATAAAGCCGTCAACCTTTAAGATTCCGCCTTCAAGGCTTCTACCATCTCTTTTGATACGATCGACTAAGATCGGAAAATTGTTTGCCATCAGGAGATCTTCCTTTACCTTTTCGAACTTACCGGTAGCCACAAGCTCCCAGCCCCGTTAAATTCCGGCCATTTTACTCTATGCGCCGCCCTGAAACAAGGCGCAATCAGCACTCGCACGCTATACACGCTTGCCCATAAGTCTTCATTTCTCACCTCATTACAAAAGTCGCAGCACAGCGCTTGCGGCCAGTTCCTGTCTAGCCTTGCTGTGTTCTCACCTCTAAGCGCCTCAAGCCACCAACACCAAGCCACCAAGGCTGCCAAGGCTGCCTAAAGTGCTGTGCTTGGGCGCATGTGCCATGCGTTTAGCGCGACATATCGCAGGCGCAGACCTCCATATCTTCACTTCCTCTGACCTCCTTTCTTCCTTGCAACATATCTCCGTGCTCTAAGGTGCAGCACTAGTGTTGGGACTCTTTGCCCTTTGGGGCGAGGTCTACCGAGGCGCTTTACGCCTCGGTAGACAGCTACCACCAAGTGGCGCTGCTTCTACGGTCAGGGAGGTAGCCATAGAAAGTAGGGGCAAGTCATAGGCGGCAGTGACAAGGGAGTAGAGCGCTAGGGCTCAGGTAGTGACTGGAGCATATGCGTGCTAATGGGAGGCCACAGCTCTAGCACAGCTTTTTTGGGGTGGGTTTGTCAGCTTTCGTGGGCTTTAAGGCTGAGCTGCGTAGCAGGCCATAGATGGGCCTTTAGCCCATAGCCCATAGCCCATGGCCATAGGTTCTCCTGCTGTCACCACCACAGGCATAGCAAGGCAAAGCATGGTAAAGCCTGACAGGACGGGAAGGCCGCAGGAGCAAGGCGCAGTACCTAGATGGCCAAGGTGCCCTTGGCTCCATTAGGCCTATGGCCGCGGCCACTGCATCAGCCGCAAAGCCTTATCTGGTGGGGCTTTGCGGCCTCTAGACCTTAGGCGCCGGCTACCATTGCTGTTAGCCCAGGGGCAGTCAACCCCAGTGTTTATGCGGCTTTGCGCTGAAGAGCCGCATGTTTATCAGCTTTTTGCGGAAATTTATTTTAATTTTAATTTCCTGTGTTTTTACCTACGGTCAAATAATTATATAAAAAACCTAAGAAAAATCATTTTCCCAAAAATGCATCTCCCCCATAACAGACACTTACTAATAGAGGCCAAGCGGCCTTCGCCGCTCTAAAGCTCGCTCAAGCGGCTTATCTTGAGGTCTGCGGCGCTATTAAGCCACCTTCTAAGAGGTGTATGAATAGGGGCTCGTTTGTGCTGATGCATGCCGTGCTAGCGCTGTAGAAGCTGCTGTAGCGCGCTGTGAAAAAAATGGAATAAATAGGGCGCACCATAGCATGGGCGAGTGATCGACCTTGGTGGTATGGGTAGCTGGAGCTTGAGCTGAAGTCGAAGCTGGAACTGTGGGTGAGGATCTGCCTGCTTGTTTGCTAGCCCGATAACGTCTGCTGCAGCTATTGGTCGTGGTGCCTAGGCGTGGTCTTGGTTCTTGGTGTGCCGCGGCTTGGCGCTTGACTAACGTGGACAGGTACGACTGAGCAGCGGATTGCTGGAGTGAAGTGGTGTGGGTGGGGTGAAGTGCTGCGGGCTTGAGAAACACCAGCGCCCTGACAGATTGCTCTACCAGGGCGCTGGTGGTGGTTGGATTGGCTGAGCTTAGCTTAGCTCTTTGCTAAGCTTGGCTTGGCTTAGCTTGGCTTCAGCTTGGGTTGGTTAGCCCCAGATCTTGCGGGCTAAGGCTACCACTAAGTCGATCTTGGCCCATTGATCAGCCTCGGTCAGCTCGTTGCCCTCCTCAGTAGAGGCAAAGCCGCACTGAGTAGAAACGCAGAGGTTGTCGAGTGGTACGTATTGAGCAGCCTCGTGGACACGCTTCTCTAAAGCCTCAATGTTCTCTAACTCTGGCTTCTTGGAGGTCACGATACCTAAGACCACCTTCTTGCCCTCTGGCACATTCTTTAAGGCCTCAAAGGAGCCCGAGCGCTCGTCGTCATATTCAAGGTAGAAGGCGTCAACGTTCTCCTTGGCAAAGACGGTGCCGGCGACCTTGTCATAGCTACCATTGCTGAAGTAGTGCGAGCGATAGTTACCACGGCAGATGTGAGTGCAAATAGCCAGATCCTCAGGCTTGTCCTTTAAGCAAGCATTGTTGGCAGCTAAGTAGAGCTCGCTCATGCGCTCTACATTGATGTTGTTCTTTGCTACTAACTCGGTATCGCAGAGCACAGGCCAAGTGCAGTCGTCGATTTGGATCGAGCGGCAGCCTGCATCATACAGATCCTTAAAGACTTGGCGGTATGCAGCACCGATGTCTTCGATTAAGGCTTCCTCAGAGTCGTAGAAGTCACGCCACTTCGAGGCAAACTCGCTGTTGCGAACGTTAAGTAAGGTGGCTAACAGCTGAGCCGGAGCTGGCACTGTTTGACGAGCCACTAAGCCGTAGCCCTTGTTCTCAAACTGCTTGACAAACTTGAAATGCTCAACAAATGGGTGGTTGAAGCCGGTGATCTTGCCGGTTAAAACAGCGGTCTCAGCACGGGTTAAGATGCCGACAAAGGAGTAGCCGTGATCAGTGGTAGCACGCTCAACACCCTGTAAGCCCCACATGAAATCGAGGTGCCACCAGCTGCGACGGAACTCACCGTCGGTGATCACACGCAGACCATGCTTGATCTGTTGGGTGATCAAATCGGTAATGCAGTCATCCTCAACAGCTTTTAAACCAGCGTCGTCTAAAAGACCCTGACGGTGTAGGTTGCGGGCGTTTTTGAGCTGGTCTGGACGCAGGAACGAACCGACGATATCAGCACGGAATGGGGCATTGTGTGGGATGGTGTACGCCATGATGAAACTTCTCCTTGATGCGCTGTATGACGCTTAAACCCAAGAAACCAAAACTAGGAAGAACCTAACCTCAGCTTTCTTACTTTTTTACTTATGTTACTTAGTTATTTACTTTGTCACACTGTGCAGGCTTTTAGCTTTAGCTCTTGCACTTTGCGCTATAGGTCATCCCAATTCTTGGCTATCGACTAAGCTATCGTACCTTATTGCGGCAAAATGCGGCTGATAAAAAGGCCAAAAGTGTGACTAGTATGTAAGTTCTATCGCACCTGCGTGATGCAGCTGAGGTTTTAATGTCGCCTCTTGCTATTGCTGTAGCTCATCGCTCCGTAACGGCTATTTACGGTGATATGGCCACTGTTGCTCTTGTGCGCTAGCGCTTGCTCTAGCTTGCTTGGCGCTGCCTGTAAGTGAGGTCGTGAGCTAAAGATACAGCCATTAATGCCTATAGTCTAATTCTGATTTTTCATACCCAGCCATAGCTTTTGGTTATCACTGCTCGCAACGCTGATTTTTATCGCTTCTGTGCCATTACTTTGCGCGATTGCCACTGTACAGCGAACTGTGCGTGCAGATAACTGACATACCAGTTCCCACTATGTTGCACAAAAATAGGGAATCGACGTTTGTGGTGTTGGGAAGATTGTGATGATGCAGAGGAGTTGTGGCTGAAGCTTTGGCCTTAGCCTTAGCCTTAGCCCCAGATCTTGTGGGCTAAAGCCACCACGAGGTCGATCTTGGCCCACTGCTCGTCTTCGGTCAGGGCATTGCCTTCTTCGGTCGAGGCAAAGCCGCATTGTGGTGAGACGCAGAGGTTATCAAGAGGAACGTATTGAGCTGCTTCGTGCACGCGCTTCTCAAGAGCCTCTAAGCTCTCTAACTCTGGCTTCTTAGAGGTAATGATGCCTAAGACCACCTTCTTGCTCTCTGGGACGCTCTTTAAG
>CALXYZ010000027.1 GCA_944393075.1 uncultured Anaerobiospirillum sp.
GCATTCTAGCACGATCAGTATCAACCCAAGTTAGCCACCCCCAACAAGGGGGTGTTAATTATGTCTTCTATCACTAGCAGCTGTTAGACAATGCCTAAGTCGTGCTTGAGGTCTTTAACTGCCGCTTGTAGGGTAATCGACAGTGCCTTTAAGTAGGCGATACGCTCTTGAGGAGCAGTATCTTTCTCAAAGGAAATGGCGTTTTTGATGGCGGCAATGTGGGCTAAAGCACGCTTATAGCACAGTTCCTTAGCGCGCATGAGACGACGGGCACGCTTCTTCTGGGCGATCTTGAGACCTAAGAAACCTAAGATAGCAATTGGGGCAGCCAGCACAAACAGACCCGTGGTGGCGCTACCACCTACCACCGCACCAGCAGCACTCAAGGCACTAGCCACACCGGCAGCACTCACACCAACCACGCTGCCACTTAAGTACAAGGCGGCGAAACTGATCACACTACCAGAACCAATACCTAAAGCAGTGGCTAACACCTCGGGCATCGACGAGTCGTTAATAGTACGAGTTTTATTACCAAGACCCTCATCGACCTCAGCAATAACGTGTTCAACCGTCTTTAAAGCGTTGAGGTTTTGGAAAATCATGTCCTTTTTGCGCATCAGATAGGTGTTCTTTGCCACTTGTTTGCCCTCCTACTTGGTGCCTGTCAGCGTGCCATCAAAATTCAATCCTTAGCTTATTACAAGCTCACTTCACACAGAGCATCATAGCATTGCAAAATGCCGTGAACCATAGAAAAAGCCTTTGCTGCATGAAAATCTCAACACGCATGAAACAAGCCGCACGCGGCCGCTTCCATAGCCATTCCTATAGCTCTTAACGCCCTCTCTAATTGTATCGGCCACAGATTAGTAAAGCCTTAGAGCAATTGCTGTCAGGTGACAAGTTCGTGTCCCCTGTTTTGGCGAGCATGGTAGAATGATGCATCTTTTTTGGAGATGTTTTTTGATGTTTGCACAAAACAATGGGCAGCCAGTTGCTGCTAATGAACCTAACCACAATTCTCAGGCTGCCGCCATGAGTGCAACTGAGTTTGATAACAATATCCTAGGACTCACCGTTCGCTACCTCACTCCTTTCAACGCCTTGATCAACGCGCTGCACAACATCCGTGTGGCCGCAGAATCACAAGGCTCACTGCAAAGTCAAGGTATTGCTGACTGGCCAAAGGCTTATGTCTACAACTCTATGGATGCGATCTTAGCCCTGTACAACATGTTCTTAGAGCGAGGTGTCTTTGGTGCTGAGTACAGCGCAAAACTCCAAGCAAGCGGCAATCCTGATGAGATCATGGAGCGTATGCTCTATGACCCATCCTTGCTGTGCGCTTTAATCCCATGGTTCTTTACCCGTACCATCTATCACGTCAAGCCAGCTAGCGCAGAAGAGCAGGAAAAGCTTCTTGAGAGCAATACCTCTATTGCTGCCAAGATGCCACAATGGTCTATGTGCTTTAACGTGGCTGATGACAATGTGCTGTGGGATGACCGTAAAGTTGTCGGTATCGTCTTTGCCCGTTACTTCATTGCTCAAGCTCCAGCTGATTCTCCTGAGGCGCTGCACACCATGCAATCCCCATCAGTTGCTGGCGAAGAGCGCTCTGTGATCAACAACCTAATTAGTGCTGTGATTTTTGAGGACGGCCAGTTCGACTTAGGCCCATTCGTCGCACTTGACGATAAGGAGACCTTTAAGAACTTCTACTCCAACTTAGAAAAGATGGTCTTGGAGCAAGGAGCCACTCCTAATAACGCAGCAAGCGCTACTGAAGAGCAGATCCGCGAGATGGCTTCCAACTCCACTGTACGTGCACAGACCCTTCTCGCCTACTTGATCCGTGCTCTGCAGAACCAAGACCAGTTCAAGGACGCGCAAGGCAACGCTGCTGCTATTCCAGCAAACCCAAGTATTGTGGCCACCGCGAACGGCTTAGTGCTTCAGCCTCATTCCAACATTACTCATCTGTACTTAGACTAAAACTAAGCATACGCTATCTGAGTTCAGCTGAGTCTACAGCACTATTGCATTCGATGCCCGCTCTTTGCTTGCAAAGGCGGGCATCGTGCTGATTACTCCTAACACTGCACTTTCCTATACCACATATCACCCTGAGATCAATCTCTATGTCAGTTGCGACCACTGTTTTGCACGCCCCGAGCCCATACCAAATCCCAAACTCAAGCCCGAACTCAAGCCCAAGCACTAATACCAACACCGAGTTACTGCATCTACCTTTGAGTACAGAGCACGTAGATATCTACTTAAAAGCTCTAAGTTCTGCTCATGTACACTACAGCAAACAACAAGAGGCAAATGCCGCAAAGGGTGCAAGCAAAGGTGGCAACAAAGGCAAGAGCTCGGGGAAAAAAAGCTTTTTAGAAGCTGCTGGTGGTAATGCGGCAATAGCAGCAATCCTCGCCCAATATCAAGGCTTTGCCAACATGAGTAGTGACAACTCGGTCTTTGCAGACTATACAGCCCTGCTAGAAATCAGTACTAGTGCTGAGAGTACAGGGACGGATACAGGTACGAGTGCAGGTGCGGGCGCCGGTAGCTCAGGCCCTGTGGATAGAGCCACACTTTTTGCTCAGGCTTTTGGTGATGAAGAGGCTATTAACCACACTGCTATACAGCTTAATGACATCAGTCATGTGCTACCTCTAGCCCTTAACAAGAGCGTAATTCACTGTTCTTCACGTGAGCTTGATGACAAGCTGTTCTTAAATACATGTGATATCTTCGCTAAAATGCCAGTGTGGACGCTATGCTTTGATGTTAGTGCTTGCCCAGAATGTGGTGATATCACTGGCATCATGGTCTCACGCCAAACCTTCTTTATGGGCAAAAAGGCAAAGGATAAGGACTTGGAGCCTTTAGCCACCACTAACACTGTAAAAGGCATGTTCTGCGAGGCTTTAGCTCTCAGCATCAGCCGCAACAAAGGCCCATTTAGCAGCATCAATGGCGCAATCTTGCTTGACCATGAGCAATGCATCATCGACACCCTACTCCCTATTCTGAATGAGGCTGAGGCTGATGTTGATGTTGATGTTGATGTTGATGCTAATGGCGCGCTTCATCAAGAAGATAGCGATGAAGTGATCGTGCCTGATTTTGTGCAGAACAATGCTGAGCACCGTGCTCTTCTCAATGCCTTAAAGTATGTGCTGTACTTTATGACTCACCAAGGTGAGCTCAAAGATGCCTATGGTAAAGCTGTAAACCTGCAAAACAATAAAGACACTACCCAAGATGAGTCACTGCACAGCATGGCTGCCGTAGAAAAGGCTTTAGATACAGGCTTTGAACACTACTTCTTCTAAGTGCAATCTAAGTTGTGCATGTCACACTAAAGCTCTCAAAAAGCCACTGTGAAAGATGCTGTTTATGATCGCGCTTATGGTTTTCCAGCAATAACAAAGAGTGACTATCACCAATGCTGACAAGACCATAAGAAAGGCTTGCAAAATGCTATTCCCTCTTGTATAACAGTGGCTTTTTAGCGACCTGTACTTTTGTGCCATGTTGTGAATTTTTATGCCAGGTAGTTTCATTACAGTGCAGTTCAACAGGCAAACCGTAGCACTTACGAGTAGGTGTCACGTGGTGACGAGGCCGCTGACAGATTTTTTGTTTTTCTGAATCACTTTTAGGAAGAAAGCATCTTTGTATAGCTCAAAAGATTACTCCACCGCACAGTTAAAAGAGCTCTGCCTCAACTCTCTCGATTCGTCTAAAGCTCTTGATGTAGTCTCGATCGACGTCCATGAGCACTCATCTTTAACTGATGAGATGATCATCTGCACTGGCACTTCTAATCGCCATGTAAGCGCAATGGCCGATCGCCTCATTGAGTACTTAGCCAAGCACGACATTCATGGTGTTTCTTTAAGCGGCGAGCAAGAAGGCAAATGGGTAATCGTGGATGTGGGCACGGTCATGGTGCACCTGATGCAAGAAAGCGAGCGTCTACGCTATCAATTAGAGAACCTTTACCGCTGGCATGGCTGAAGGCATTAGCGAGGAAGAGGCTTTAGCCATCTAAAGCTATCTAGCCCCATTCAAAGCCATTTGGTGCTGATGCCTGCATCTGTATCTCAATTGCTTCTGCAATTGTACTTGCACTTGCTCTTGAGCCTGCGCTCTGCGCCTTGATTTGGTTTTCATGATGCCCTGACACTACCTAGCCAAGGATCTCTTTTTATGAAGTTTATTTTGCTCGCCGTTGGCACCAAGATGCCTGCATGGGTGAATACAGCTTTTAACGAATATCAAAAGCGCATGCCACCTCATATGCAGCTTGTGCTTCACGAAATTGAGCCAGTGCGCCGTGTGAGCAAAGGTACCACCGATAAGGCTAAAGAGCTTGAGGCTAAGGCCATATTAGAGGCTATTCCGAAAAAAGCGCATATCATTGCTCTTGATGAACGCGGTAAGATGCTTAGCTCCATGGACTTAGCGCAAAGGGTGCATGATTATCAGCAGATGGGTTCAGACGTGGTAATTATCATCGGCGGCCCTGAGGGACTCACCGATGAAATCAGGCAAAAAGCCCACGAGATGATTTCGATCTCCAAGCTCACCATGCCGCATCCTTTAGTGCGCGTGGTTATTGCTGAGGCTCTGTACAGAGCCTATAGCATCGATGCTAATTTACCTTACCACCGCGCCTAACCAAAAATTAAGCTGGTTAGTGAGCAACTACTTGTGTCTACTCTTAGGCAAAATCTCAAACATACAGCGTCTGTTTGTGTGTTTTAGGCTGAGTCCAAGTTGTGTTGGGTTTGGTTGGGTAAGGTTGGTTGAGTACTGAGTTCCACGCACCGTGTAATTAGTGTAATTAGAGCGCTTAACGCTGCATAGTCTTAGGCACCACCTGCACTGTTGTGCCTTTTGTTACGGATGATGAGAAGTCGTGTTTTTTCAAAAACGCAAGCCTAAAGAGCGCGTGATCTTCAACAAGAAGGTGAAGAAGCGCAAAGCTAAGAAGACGAGCGGCGGCATTGAAGTCAAAAACGAAGACCAAGAGATTCGTATCTTCAAGGTGCGCGTCATCTTAGGCTGCATCATCGTCTTTATTTGCTTTTCTATCCTTTTTGCCAACCTGTATTACCTTCAGGTGATCTCGCATGAGGACTACCAAACTCGCTCTAACGTCAACCGTATCCGTGTGCTTCCTGTCGTGCCACAACGCGGCATGATCTACGACCGCAACCACGTGGTGCTCGCAGAAAACCGCCCTGTATTCCACTTGATGATCTTTCCCAACAAAGACATCAACACTGAAGATACCGTACGTCGTTTAGATTCTCTCTTAGATCTTGAGCTGAGCCAAGAAGATATCGATCACATCCTGCAACAGTCGCGTACTCGTCAACGCTACTCAGGTGTGGAAGTGGCAGACCTATTAACCGATGAGCAGATCGCAAAGTTCTCGGTTAATCGTCACCATTTTCCAAACGTGCAGATTTCCTCTGACTTAAAGCGTTTCTACCCATTTGCCAATATCACTACCCACGCTATTGGCTATGTATCGCGTATTAACGAAGCTGATGAGGAGTACCTCACTGAGCAAGGCCGTATCGACAACTACGATGGCACTACGGCTATTGGCAAACTCGGTATCGAGAGCTTCTACGAAGAAGAGTTGCACGGCCAAACTGGTTCACGAGAGGTTGAGGTCAATAGCCATGGTCAGGTGATTCGTACCTTAAAGTACAATCCACCTACCCACGGACGCGACATCACATTAACTCTTGATATCCGTCTGCAATACTACGCTCAAGAGCTGCTTGCAGACATGAAAGGAGCAATCATTGCTGTAGAGCCAGCCACTGGTGGTATTTTGGCTTTTTACTCCAATCCATCTTATGACCCCAACCTGTTTGTACGTGGCATTAGATCTAATGAGTACAAAGCGCTCTTAAACCACCCAGGCAAGCCTCTGATTAACCGTGTGACTCAAGGTGGTTATTCACCAGCCTCAACCATTAAGCCTCTCTTAGCGATCATGGGCTTAAATGAGGACTTGATTACCCCTAATAGCTCCTACTATGGCGCGGCTGCCTTCATGCTGCCAAACTCTACCCACCGCTTCCGTGATTGGCGCTCGTGGGGTCATGGTTGGCTGGATGTATACCGTGCTATTGAGCTCTCGGCTGACACATACTTCTATGATCTTGCACATCGTGCTGGTATCGACACGATTCACAAGTACTTAGATCTCTATGGTTTTGGTCGCGCTACCGGTATCGATATTCATGAAGAGTCTTTGGGTATTAATCCGTCACCTGCATGGAAGCAGCGTCGTTTTAAGCAGCCATGGCACGTTGGTGACACCATCCCTATTGGTATTGGCCAAGGTTACTGGACAACTACGCTAATACAGCTGATCAAAGCTCACGCGATGCTCGCAAACCATGGTCGTTTTGTCACTCCACACCTAATGAAAGATGTGGTGGATCCAAAAACCACCAAGATTGTGCATATCTTTGAAGATAAGCTGCAAGGACAACGTTTAGAGGTTAAAGACCAAAGCTATTTTGATGTTGCGCGGGCTGGTATGTACTTGGTGATCAATGGCCCTGAAGGCACTGGTCGCCGCGCTTTTGCTGGCACGACCTACAAAGCTGCTGGCAAATCAGGCACCGCCCAAGTGGTGTCAATCAAGCAAGGTGAAAAGTACGATGCCAAAGCCTTACGTGCAGAGCACCGTGACAATGCCTTGTTTGTGGCTTTTGCCCCATACCATCGTCCACGTATTCTCGTTGGTATCATCTTAGAGAACGAGGGCGGTGGCTCTAGCCGTGCAGCGCCACTAGTACGCAAGCTAATGGATCGCTACTTTGAGCTCTACCCTAGTGGTTATATGGGTGAGAAACAAGGACAGACCTTCAAGTTCGGTCTCGCTGGTACGGTTGAAATCAAATAGAAGTGTAGTGATTGTAGCAGTCGCGTGGCAATGGCAGTGGCAGTGATTGGCTTTGGCACAACAGCGCAATAGCATGATTGGATTGGATTAGTTGCAGATGAGCAGCAAAGAGAAAAGCAACATTGAAATGCCGGGCATGGAGACACATATTCCATTGCTACTGCGTTGGCATATTGATGTGCCGCTGATGATGGGCCTGTTGATGTGCTTGGGCATGTCGCTTTTTGTGCTGTACTCCGCTTCAGGACAGCACATCGATATGCTAGAACGCCAGCTAGTACGCACCGGTATGGCCTTTGCGGCTATGCTCTTTGTGGCACAAATTCCTCCTAAGTATTTAGCTAAGGTCGCTCCTTATGCCTACTTAGGTGCATTAGTGCTCTTAATTTTGGTGGAGCTTGTTGGTGATATCTCCAAAGGTGCGCAACGTTGGCTCAACCTAGGCTTTATGCGTATTCAGCCATCAGAGTTTTTAAAGCTAGTGATGCCGCTGACTATTGCCGCCTTCCTCTCCCGTGACGCACTGCCACCACGCAATGCCAATATCATTGTGGCCTTTGTTCTGTTAGCCTGTCCAACAGTACTGATTGTGCTGCAACCTGACTTAGGTACCGGCATCTTGGTGGCGGTTTCAGGCTTTATTGCGATCTTTATTGCAGGATTGAGCCTATGGTGGATTTTAGCGGGCTGTTTGGCAGGTGCAATTGCCCTACCGGTC
Source organism: uncultured Anaerobiospirillum sp. (assembly GCA_944393075.1). GTDB lineage: Bacteria > Pseudomonadota > Gammaproteobacteria > Enterobacterales > Succinivibrionaceae > Anaerobiospirillum. Next base: position 7,671 of record CALXYZ010000027.1, read on the forward strand.
ATGTGGAACTACGTACTGCATGACTACCAAAAGCAGCGTGTGCTGACCTTTATCAACCCTGAGAGCGATCCGCTTGGTACGGGCTACCACATCATTCAATCAAAGATTGCCATTGGCTCAGGTGGTATTTATGGCAAGGGCTGGTTGCAAGGATCACAATCACAATTAGACTTTCTTCCAGAACCTCATACCGACTTTATTTTTGCGGTATTAGCAGAAGAAACCGGCCTCATTGGCTTCATCATTTTGATGATGATCTACACCTTCATCATCGCAAGATGCGTCTACATCTCGCTTAACGCCAGAAATAACTTTGACCGCATTCTTTCTGCCACCTATACCTTTACGCTGCCGTTCTATATCTTCATCAACATCGGCATGGTCAGTGGCATTCTGCCGGTGGTGGGCGTGCCGCTACCTATGATCAGTTATGGTGGTACCTCCATGATCATTCTTGCGGTCACGTTCGGCATCATCATGTCGATCCACACGCACAAGAAGATCAACTTCTTCTCCTAATGCACGTAATCAGGAGAGAAAACAGAGGCATAGGCAGAGGCAGCAAAAGCCCAGCCGAAGCATCTGCCTCCCCTTCTTATTTGAACATTTTGTAGCGCCCTAATCATATCTAAAGCGCTACGAAAGCCTTTGTTTATGCTGATTAGCGCGGTAAATATTCAGGATTCCGAACCTGATTGTGTTGCCTACCGTTTTGAGGACATTCTAAGCATGGCACAATGGCTTGGCGTGATCGAATCTACCCTGTTTGTAGGCCATAGGGCATGCCATACAGCACTTAGCGAATCTTTGCTAGAACCGGACTGCCTTGCAAGAGCACACACTTGGCTCTAAAAACAAAAAGCCCACAGAGAAAGGAGCATCCCTGTGGGCCTTTAGAGGCTTGGCTCAAAGCCAAGCCTACAGTAGTTTTAGCTATGAGCTAAGACCTACCTGCTATGTTTACAGCACTCTAAAAGGCATCAAAATCACCTATGCCTTAATGGGGCACAGCCTGTACACATCAGGCAAAAAGCTTAGCCTCAGACTTAAGCTTTGTGCTATTCTAAGCGGGGTTTTTTGCCCTAAAAACGCAGGAACAAAAGGCTGTCTTGTTGCGGCTCTTCCCCTGCTTAGCGGAATAGTTCTTTAATTTAGCCTGAGCTCATGATGAGAGACTTGCAGGATTAAGCTCCAGCAAAATGAAAAATGCAGAAAAGCTCGCTCTTGCTTATCCTCAGAGATATAGGCTAGTTGATTATTGGGATGATACAGATGCTCATGCGCTCGCAGTTAGCAAATAAGACCAATTCCTCGAGCAAGCTAAAAAGCTGGTGCTCGCACTTAGGCCTCGCTTTAGGTCTTAGCACGTCTTTACTGTGCGCCATGGCACCAACTACTGCCAATGCCGCTAATTCTGGCGCTACCAGCGCTCAACTCACCGAGCTTGCCAAATATGCAGGTATCGACAAGTCGCTCTTAGATAGCGCTATTACCCAAGCTACCTATCAGCAGAAGATCATCGATGCCATGAACCGCCCATACGAGGCCAAGCCATGGTACATGTACCGCAAGCTCTTTATCACCGATAGCCGTATTCAAGGCGGTGTGGACTTCTACTTGAAGCACGAAGCTGATCTGCTACGTGCACAGCAAACTTTAGGTGTTGCGCCTGAAGTAATCTGCGCCATTATTGGTGTGGAGACCTTCTTTGGTAAGAACATGGGTACTTGGAAGGTTTTAGACGCCCTCTATACCTTAGGATTTCACTACCCATCCCGCGCCTCTTACTTCTCCAAGGAGTTTGCTAACTACGTCAAACTCGCCACCCGCGAAGGTTGGGGGTTAACCTCAGTTAAGGGCTCTTATGCTGGCGCTATGGGTATGGGTCAGTTCATGCCAAGCTCTTACCTGAACTACGCTATCGACTTTAACGGCGATCAGCACGTCAATCTCTTTACCGACACCCAAGATGCTATCGGCTCAGTAGCCAACTACTTCCGCGCTCATGGTTGGATCTTAGGTGCAGGGGTTATGTACCCAGCTCACCTCAACAACCTGCCTCAAGCTCAGGTCAATGCTCTCCTCAAAAAGGAGTGGAAGCTCACTCCAATGGACTTAATTGAGGCTGGTATCACCACTAAGGTAAACCTTAGTGCTAACCAAAACATTCGCCTCTATGCCTTTGAGCTTGAAGATGGCACCTACGATTATCAGGTGGCATTAAACAACTTCAACACCATCACCAAGTACAACAAGAGCCCACTGTACGCTCGTGCTGTGTATGAGTTATCTGAGGCTATCGCTACTGGTTATCAAGAAGCAAAGCTGCTGCAAGGTCAATACGTTGCTCCAAGCGGCAAGCGTCCTTAACCTTAATAGGTACCCCTCTTGCCACAACCTAAAATGCAATGCTTGCTGGTAAGCTGCTAGGCAGGATGTTATGCCTGCCTACATACAAGCAAGTAAGTAAGCTCGCGTGAAAAGGTTGTGGCTTTAAGGCTCTGCCTATTCTTTTCCTAATTTTGGTTTGCTATATAAGATACAGTTGTGGCTCTTTTGCCTGTTCGCATATTAAGAAACATGCAGGTAAAAAGAAAGGCAGAGTATAACCATATGCCGCTGTTGAGCCCTGTCGCTATCTTTCCCTTTTTATTTGGTGTATATGAGACTCACTTTATCTGCTGTCAGTTGCGCGGCGCTTGCCTTGGTATTGAGCTGCTCGACTTTAGTGCTCAATGGTTGCCAGAGCAATATCGAGGAAATGGCTGCCAAGACTCACGGCTCTAAGGCAGGTGATGGCTATACTTATGGTACTGGCCCAAACAAAACTCGTCCTTACCCTCAAAGTGAGCCAGTTAACATCAATGGCGTCGGCGGTGCTAAACCAAAGACCGAGACCTACTCCCGTGGTGGCAACAGCGACTACACTGTATTAGGCCAAAACTACATGGTGTGGACTAACTGCAACTCCTATCAAGAAGTTGGTACTGCCTCATGGTATGGCCCAGGCTTCCACGGTAACAAGACCTCTAACGGTGAGTACTACGACCAAAAAGGCTATACCGCAGCTCACAAGAACTTACCTCTGCCTTCCTACCTTAAGGTCACTAACCTCGAAAACGGCCGTGCTGTGATCGTGCGCGTTAATGACCGTGGCCCATTCCATGGCAGCCGCATCATCGACCTCTCTGAGGGTGCCGCTAAAGCCATTGATATGACTAAGAAAGGTACAGCAAAGGTGAAGTTGGAACTGATTGATACTCACAACAACTTCAGCAACGTCACCACTGAAGGTGGCTCCGGTCACAACATCGGTATCGGCATCCTCAACAAGGTCATCACCAACAACACCTCGTCAACCACGCGTAAGCACCTAGAGAACTTAGGTAACTACGCAACTGAGCATAAGAACAATGGTGAGGTCAGTACCTCTACTAAGATCGCTGCTATCAGTGCGGGGCTTTACTTCGCTGACAAGATTGGTGACTCCCTTGCCGAGAGCTCTCAATCAAGCTCAAGCAATGTTCGCAGCTTAAGTGCCTCTGGTAATAGCTCAGTGACACGTACCGTGACCACCACTACCACCGACTCCACGGGCAAGGTGGTGACCACTAATCAGGTAGTTGACACTATCTCTTATGCACCATTGCCAGATGAGTTACCTGCAAACAGCAACTATACGGTAAACTATGCCGCGCCAAAAGCTGCTGCGACTACCACTACCACTAGCACCACCACTAGTGCTGCTTTAGGCAGTGGTGCTTTTGTGCAGGTGTTTAGCTCGTCACAGTCCGACCGTGCCTCAGCTGTGAAATCCAAGTTGCAAGGTAGAACGGCCTACCCTGTCAACGTGGTTCCAGAAGATGGTCTCTACCGTGTACGTATTGGCCCTATTCCTGAGAGCTCAGTGCATTCTGCCTTAGACACCATTAAGCAAATGGGCTATGGCGATGCTTTTATCAAGCGTCTCTAAGAGCGCTTAAAACAAAGCTCTACACAGGCTTTGGTCTATGACAGTGCTGCTCACAGCACCTTTCAACATGGCCTGCGCCAATAAACTGTGTTGTACGCAGGCTTGGAAGTAATTTATTAATGGAGATCGGCGCAGCTTACTCCGCCCACTTTTCGCGTTGCCCTGAATAAGGCGGCAAACAGCAGGACAGAGTTAGATCAGCGCCAGCAATTTTGATAATGAAAAACACAATGCGAACCTTAGTTGTAGCTTTAGGTTTATCTCTGTGGACTGCTGGTGCAGCGCTCAATATTGCTGCCGCTGAGGAAAGCATTCCTGATCCATTTGCCGCCGTGCGCGCTCAGCAACAAGCCTCAGGCACTGGAGTCACCCCACCACCTACTAGCGATGCCGCGTTAGCTCCACAACCAGTGGCCCCTATCATTATTCCAGAGGCTCCAAGCTTTAATGCCGAGTCGTGGGTTTTGATGGACTACGCCACCGGTCAAGTGCTCTTTGAGCACGAGCAGCACAAGCGTATCTGGCCTGCCTCCCTAACTAAGATGATGACCTCCTACGTCTTAGGTATGGAAATCAAGGCTAAGCGCTTAGATCCTGAGGGCTATATCACTATTCCTGAAGACGCGTGGGCCAAAAACAACGTCTTCTCCGACTCTAGCAAGATGTTTATCGAAGTCGGCAAGAAGGTTAAGGTCTCCGACTTAAACAAGGGCATCGTCATCCAATCTGGTAATGACGCCTGCGTGGCTATTGCTCTGGCACTTGCAGGCTCTGAAGAGGGCTTTGTTAGTGTGATGAACACCTATGCCAAGCAATTAGGTCTCAACAACACTCACTTCTCTAATGTCCACGGTCTGTTTGATGAGCAAAACTACTCTACAGCTTACGACATGGCTCTCTTAGGCCGCGCTCTCATCCGCGACTTACCTGATGAGTACAAGCTCTACTCGCAGAAAGAATTCACCTACAACGGCATCAAGCAATACAACCGTAACCGCCTGCTATGGGATAAGTCCATTAATGTCGACGGTATCAAGACCGGTCACTTATCGGCTGTGGGCTACAACTTAGTAGCATCCTCACAGCAAAACAACATGCGCCTTATTGCCTCTTTAATCGGAGCTAAGAGCGAGAGTGATCGTGCTGCTTTCTGTAAGCAAATGCTTGATTATGGCTTCCGCTACTTTGAGACCTATACTCCATTTGAAGTTGGTAAGACTCTGCTGACTCGCGAAGTGCGTATGGGTGATAGTGATATGGTCAATCTCTCGGTTGCTACCACTATCAACCTCATGATCCCACGTGGTACTCAACAAAGCGTAAAGATCAACTATGCCTTAACTCAGTCGACCTTTGTGGCACCAATCAAGACTGGTGATCAATTAGGCATCATTGAGTTCCGTTTAAATGACAAGGTATTAGCCAAGTACCCATTGGTTGCTACCAACACCGTTAACGAAGGCAGCTTCTTCTCCCGTATGTGGGACAAAATCGTCATGAGCTTTACTAACTAAGAGCTCTCTTAGTTGATATATATATATATATATATAAGCACCACGCCTCCATAGCTTTAAAAACGCGCTATAGGGGCGTGGTACCAACACAGAACAACATTACACTATTAGATAAGGAAAAGGACATTCTGCCCTATGGCCTTGCAATACAAGTTTAAAGAGCTGCTTGAATTCCCTTGTGACCAGCATTTGCGCATCATCGTCATCAACGATGACACCCAACCACAGCGCTTAGTTGATAAGGTTAATGAACTCTTACCTCAGAGTACTGATATTGATAGCATTATGGGCTCACGCCTCTCTGCTAATGGCAAGTACATCTCCTATAACCTGCGCGTAAAGTTTGATAGCGCCGAGCAAATGGAAATGCTCTACACCAAATTGCCAGAGTTTGATTTTGTGAAGCACCTGCTCTAAAGGCAGGCATAGAGCGCTGTAGTCTTTAGATAAGATTCATTTGGTTGGAGTTGTAGCTGTGGTGAAAAAAGCACGTTCACGCGATAACAACAATGGCTTTGAGCGTGAGTTTGGAAACTTTTTTATTTCGCTATGCTACTTGGTAGTGTTGGGCGTGCTTTGCTTCATGATCTTTATCGTGCTCGCCTTATTCAGGATCTCTAGCTACACCTTCGACACCTACAACAGCGTCAGCAAAGTTCCATACAACGAAGTAGGCCTGCTCTTAGGCACATCTTCGCTCACCTCAAGTGGTAGCTCCAATCCATTCTTTGAAAACCGCATTCGCGCTGCAGTGTTGCTCTTTAATCAAGGTAAGATCGACTACATCTTGGTCTCGGGAGACAATCGTCATGCCTCCTACAATGAGCCTCGACAGATGATGAATGCCTTGATCAAAGCAGGTGTTCCTAAGGATCGCATTGTCCCTGACTTTGCTGGCTTCTCCACCATCGACTCAGTAGTCCGCGCCTCCAAGGTCTTTATGCTGCGCGATGTTACCATCATCTCGCAAGGTTTCCATAACGAACGAGCACTCTTTATTGCCAATCGTGAGGGCATGAACGCTATTGGCTTTAATGCAGCAGACCCAAGCTCAAAACTCGCTCACTTTGTCGTGTACTTTAGGGAGTTCTTTGCACGGCTCAAGTGTATCTTAGATGTGTACTTCCTCAACACCCAACCAACCTTCTTAGGCGAACCTATTCAGATTGGCTCTAGCCCACTACCAAAGCAACCAAGCAATCAGCCCAAAAAGCCTACATCACGCCCCAAAAAGCCAACCATGTCGGCCTTTGCGATCAACAACCCACACATTGATCTTAGCATCCCCGCTAAGGAGCAAACCGACACAGCTTTCTTCTTAAAGCAGCAACAAGCCGCACGTGAGATGATCAGACGCGACTTCTAAAAAGCAGCTCTACAAGCTCAAGATTAGCTTTGGGCACTATCCTGTGCTGATCCAGCGTGGGTCTTCATTGCTGCCACAATTGGCTCATAGTCTACCACTGGCTTGTAATTAGGATCGCGAATATCCTTAGGCTCCATCAACGGCTCACGACGGTGGCGATAATCAATTGGCACCCCAACCCCACCCTTTTTGTGGCTGCTGTGAGCGTTTGCATAGATATCCTCAAAGTAGCGACGATCAGGCACGGTCTTAAAGACACGCAAGAACCACATATACTGCTCAGGCGCAGCACTGATATGATCCATAAAGATCTTGTTGACGCGCTCTAAATCAGCATTGATGTCGTTGTTCTCAGATGGGAAGTTGTCGACCTTGGTGAAGTGCAGCTCGTAGTTGGCAGTCTTGATGTTGTAGCAGCAGTAGAGCACTACCACCACCGAGTTAGTCACCTTTGCCATACGTGGCAACGAACCCACCATAGCCTTGGGCACGCCAAAGAAATTCACGAAATGGGCGTTCTCAGGGCCTAAGTCCTCATCACAGAGGAAGTAGCAGTGACGACCTCTCTTTAGGGCCTTAAGAATCGATCTAAAACCTGCTTCACGGGTGTGGATAGTGCCACCAAAGACAATGCGCTGATAGTTTAAGAACCAGTTAAACACCGGATTGTCTTGGTCATTGACCACAGCAAACATTGGCAAACCACTAAAAGAAAGATAGAGACCACAGCGGTCAAGCGAGAAGGTGTGAGGCACACAAAAGATAATAGGTTTGCCACTATCTACCGCCCACTTTAAGTCAGCCTCGTTTTTGAGCACCCAACGATGTTTGAGCATGAAACGTGGCAAGAACACACTTTCACCATAAGAAAAGGCAGCAATCAAAGCCTGCACTAACACTTTCCGGTACAGACTCTTGCACTCACTATCGCTTTTCTCAGGGAATGCGGTGTGGAAGTTAGCAAAGACAATGCGGCGAAAACGCAGATCAATGTGCTGCAAAGGGAACGACAAACCAATAGCCAACAGATCACGCAATCTATTAGGTATATAAGCGCACACGGCCAACAACCCCAGCGCCAACCACGAGCCCCAATGCTTTGGCCCCAATAACTGTCGCCATGCCTGTGGATCAAAGCCAGCATGCGTTACCTCATCTTGAGCAACGTTACTAGCACTCTTGCCATTGCTCTTTGTTGAAATAGAATCTTGATCAGGTTTTTGCGCCATAAGCTACGACTATCGAGCAAAGTAGAAAGAAAGAAGAAGAAATTACAAGACGCATATGTATGAGTCTTGCAGAAAGACTTAGCACCACATCACATTCACATCACAGCGTATCGCAATGATTTAGTGCTAAACACTATTGATTGTACCATCTACAGATACACAAAGGGCCTGCAATGCAGGCCCCAGAACTAGAGCAAAGTGCTTACTACAAGCAGCACGAGCTAGAGAATCTTGTTTAAGAACTCTTGAGTACGGCGCTCCTTTGGATGAGAGAAGACCTCATCTGGAGTACCCATCTCAAGGATCTTACCACCATCCACAAAGATCACGCGGTTTGCCACTTCACGGGCAAAGCCCATTTCATGGGTCACAACCATCATGGTCATACCAGACTCAGCCAAACGCTTCATAACATCAAGCACTTCTTTCACCATCTCTGGATCTAAAGCTGAGGTTGGCTCATCAAAAAGCATGATCTTTGGCTGCATAGCTAAAGCACGAGCAATAGCCACACGCTGCTGCTGACCACCAGAAAGCTGTGCTGGGTAGCTGTCAGCCTTTTCCTTAAGACCAACACGCTCTAACAAATCTAAAGCAATGGTCTTAGCCTCATCCTCACTCTTACCACGTACCTTAATTGGCGCTAAGGTGATGTTTTGTAACACAGTCATGTGAGGAAAGAGATTGAAGTGCTGGAACACCATGCCGACTTCAGCACGGATGGTGTTGATGTCGACTTTACGGGTAATATCCTGACCATCAATAGTGATCATACCATCAGAAGGCACTTCAAGGTAATTGACGCAGCGCAACAAAGTACTCTTACCAGAGCCAGAAGGGCCAATCACCACCACCACTTCGCTCTTTTCCACATCGAGGTCGATGCCTTTTAAGATCTCGTTGCTGCCGTATCTCTTGTGCAGATTGCGGATTTTGATCATCGCCATATTACTTGAACCTCTTCTCTAAGTAGGCCACGAAGCGGGTGATGGATAAGGTCATGATGAGGTAGATGATAGCCACAGCAGACCAAATCTCCAGCGAACCGTAGGTAGAGGCAATAACCAATTGACCTTTACGGGTAAGCTCTTCAAAACCAATCACCGACACCAATGACGAATCCTTCAGCATGGCAATGAACTCGTTACCTAACTGTGGGATGGTACGACGGAAAGCTTGAGGGATGACGATATAACGCATGGTCTGCGTCCAGCTCATACCCAATGAACGGCCGGCCTCCATTTGACCCTTGTCGATTGATTGAATACCAGCACGGAAGATCTCAGCTACATAAGCACCCGAGTTAATCGAGCAGGCAGCAACCGCAGCCACAAATGGCTCAATACGGGTGCCTAACAAGATTGGCAGAGCAAAGTAGATGATGAAGATCTGGACTAACAGTGGGGTACCACGGATGAAGTCGACGTAGATCTTAGCTGGAATGCGGATCCAAGGATAGCGAGCAAGCTCAGCAATACCGACGAAAAGGCCAATACAGGTACCGATAAACACCGAGACCGCAGTGATCTCAATGGTCACTAAAGCACCTACTGCAAGAAGCGGCAGGCTATCGAAAATAAGTGAAAGGTCAAATGGTATCGACATGTTGAAAAAGAACAAATAGAGGAAACTAAGACTGCGCTCTAAACCTATGTCCACCTCCAAAAGGAGACTAAACCTAAGTTAGCTAGCCATACGCCACAACACCCCAACAACATCTATCGCACCAACAAAAAACTAAAAGCCCACCTACAACACCTATCTCTTGTTTATGATGTTGATGTTTTAGGTGAGCTCCCTATGCCTTTTGCGCAATGTACTTATTGAGTTGAGTAGCAGTGCTCGTCGCACTAACTTAAGGCCAAACAACACAGACCTGACACGCAGCACTCTCGCAACGCCTAACGGCGGCAGCGTCCGCCCCACAAGTCACACACGATACCATGCAACTAGAAGACGGATATGTCTACATCCATACCAACACTGCCAATTTCTCTCCTCAGCAACCTGAACAAAAGCGGCAACAATGCTAGTATGCATGCAGAAAGCAGCTTAGCTTAATCTAAGCGGCATCTATAGTAAAGTGCTTACGCACCTTATTTTATTCAGTAGGATCAAGCTTGAACCACTTTCTGTAAATCTCGGCGTACTTGCCGTTCTCTTTGAGGGTCTTTAAGCCGTTGTTGATCTTCTCTAAGAGCTCGGTATTGTTCTTGTTCACTGCAATACCATACTTCTCAGCAGTCAGAATCTGATTGATCTCCACCACCCCCTCAGAGGCATCGCTTTGAGAGAGGAAATAGAGGTTAATAGGACGATCGTTCACAACGCCCTCGCAGCCCTTTGCCTTTAACTCCATGAAAGCTTCAGGCTCAGTGTTGAAAGCCTTAACCTTACCTGGAGAGAGCTTCTCGGCGGTCATAGCACCGGTAGTACCGATTTGCACGCACAGGCTTTGGCCCTTTAAGTGATCAACAGTTGGGTACTTGTCAGTATTAGCAGCTAAGATGAGGACAGATAAGCCAGAGGTGTAGTAAGGCTCAGAGAAAGCAACACGCTTAGCACGCTCTTCTGTAATCGACATAGCGGCGATGATAGCATCGATCTGAGAGGTTAAGATGGCAGGAATTAAGCCATCGAAAGGCATATTGATGACTTCAACGTCGTAGCCAATCTCTTTACCAATAGCTTGGATAAGCTCAACATCAAAGCCGGTTAAGCTGCCATCAGGAGCGGCGAACTCGAAAGGAGCATAAGTAGCTTCGGTACCAATGCGCAAAGTCTCAGCTTGTGCCATAGAAAATGGCATAGTCATGCAAGTAAGAGCAGTAGCGCAGGCTACAGCCTTACACATACCAGCAAATTTAAAAGCCATAGACGATCTCTCCACTATTGTGGTCTTGTGGCAGCAATCAGAAAGACAGCTAAAACCAAGCCTCAATCAAGCAAGGCACCACAAACAACAAACTACAGCAAAAAGGACCAGACAAGTCCGAACAACCAACAACAACTAGTGCTGCTTGTTATGTGTGCAGCACCGAGCCATGCCAAGTGCCCGCCAAAATATGCGCACACTTAAGGCACATTGTATCTAAAAAGGATCACACACAAAAAACGTGCACCACTTTAATGCACGCATCCAGCGCCCGCTCCATAAACACAAAGCCCACAGAGAAATGAATATCTCTGTGGGCCTTTGGGAAGCTTGGCTGAAGCCAAGCTTCAAGAAGTTTTAGCTATGCGCTAAGAGATGCTATTAGTCCAACATCAAGAGGGCTAATTGTTGTTATGGGCGGGTATTAGCTTGCCTCAGCATATGTAGGTAGCATGTGCACGCCTACAGCGTTTTTATTAAATGAGGTTTGCTGTCACGCCTTAAGAAAGCTACTTGCCAACCTTAATGGTCTGACCTGCGAGCTTGCTCTTCTATCGCTTCAACTATTCCCGCTTGAGTCCTTAAAGTTTCACTCATAAGCACATTGAGCATAGTGTTTGAGTCAAAAGTGTTATCTTCATAGAGTGGAGATGAGCCACTTGCAACAGAGTTGACGTTAGTTCCACGAGACGCTGCTACTGGCTTTTTCTCGAATAAGCTACTGAAGTACAGCATCTGCAATATATCTAACATCTTGTAAGACTGTTCGTAGTCAAAATCAAGAATATCCCTATCGTTAAAACGGCTAGACGCCGCCTTTTCCGCATCAACTAACTGCTCAACAGGAACATCTTGGAGATTAGAATGGGCCCAAGGGGAATCTGATCCATTTGCAGAGGAACCTGCCTGCAAACGCGACATACGGACATCATGACTTTGTGACATGTATGTCCTCTCGCTAAGATTCTCCGTATCAAGCCAAGACTTAAACGTGCTTTTATAAGCCAGCACTTCATCGCGTAACTTGTCATCTACTGCGACATGAAGAAGTGCTCTTTTTGGATCTTGGCTCTGTTGATATTTTTGATAGTGCTTCTCTAACACTACGTTGAGATTTCCATTGGCGGCAGCAATCTCTTGTACAACCTGAGAGACCCACTCTTGATTGTAAGCCTTAGCATCTAAAGCTGCACTATTAGAGCCTTGAGTGTTGGGACTTAAGGTTACATGGTTACGGTTATTGCCACCCCAAATGCCCTGACCACTTTTAATCTGCTTACTGAGTCTATCTAAAGAACTCATGGCTTGACCCAAGACGGTGCCACGCAAAATAGGAGCGAGAACAAACTCATCTCCAGCTTTGACTTGCTTCTCAAAACGCGCTTGTTGCTGCAATAGCTTGGCTCGTTCGCGCATTTCGCTTGGTAAATTATCAATAAACTCAGGGCTCTGCACATACTCATTGAGCACTTTTTTGAGCTCTTCATTAGCATTAGCAAAGTCTTGATCAAAAAAGCCTTCAGACTGTAGATTGAATGAATCGAGCTCAGTTCTATGTACAGTGAGCTCATTGGCATAAAAACGCGAAAAATCTGACTCACATCCGTGCTCCTGCATGCAAACATCGTTGCTGCAGATTAACAAGGCGTCACTTTCATCACGTAAATGAAGAGCCTCCTGATAGGACTCTTGTGCAACGGCTATCCTATCCACACTTTCACAGCGCAAAGCACTTTGCCAGAAAGCTTCTCCAGTAAGATTTAGTTCAACAAACCTGTTATCACCTAATGGTGTCAGTGCACCAAGCTGATCAACCTGACCGTTGTCGATTTGTTCTGCTGTCTTATTAGCTTGATCATCGATATTAGAGTTGACGAAGCCTTTCACATCCTGCTCAAGATGAGGGCCATTACCAAAACTGCCACCGATGGAGACATCTTTACCAAAGATAGTCATCACAAGATGAGCTGACACTCCTGCTCCATGAGTATTACAACTAACAGAAAGCCCCATACTCTTAATAAAAAACACCGTCGTGACAGCACCAATTACTGTGGCAATAGCATTGATGCACCCCGCAATGACCTTACTGCCTGCGTTCACAATACCCTGCAACACAGTAAGTGCCGCCAAAGCGATTTCTTTTGCCGCAATAACTGCTACTTTATAAACCTCTAAAGCAGCAATCTCTACACCACGAGCAATTGCAATCCAGAACTTCCACCATGGGGCATTTTTAATGTCCCTGACACATTGATCAATGCGGCTGTTTGTTTTGGCTATCTCATTATCAAGCTTTGCAACCTCTTTCTTCGCATCCTCAAGTTTAGCTATTGCAACATCAGCACCCTGTTTCACCTTTTCTGCAGTTTTTTTCAGGGTTTGCTGAGCCTTATGAATGGCCTCAGCAAAGGCCGAGGTATCAAGACTTACACTAAAGGCAAATCCTAAGTCACTAAAGCTTTGATAGCTGCACTCAAGCCCCAACGTCATCTTGATACCCCATGTCATTACTGACATATGGACAAAGGTGTAGCCATTACGGATGCTGATTAAGGTATCTAACGCCCACAGCTTAAGCAGGCTAATATGACCTGTAACGATGAACTCATATTGAAAACGTAGAGCATCCAAGCTGAAGTAGAACATTGGGCCCATAGTTTGACCAGAGGCTTGATCAAAATCAATCAAAACGCTCGCAAGACCAGCCTTGCTTTGATGTTTCTTGATTTGATCAAACTGCCGCTTTTGCTCTTCCTTCTGATCGCTACAAGTGACTTGCAAAAGACCAGAGAATAAGTCGATGCTGGTCATCTGCGCATAACACAGCAACTGCCACTGATTGTCATCTTTCTCACACAAGAGCAAAAAGCGTAGTCTTACCCCAAAGAAAAAGAGAGTACCGCATAAAAACAAACCAACAGGGAGCTCACCACCTCCAAGGTGAGTGGGTCTCAGACCTAGATAAAATTGGCAGTCTAAACCGATACCTCCATTGTTGTCGATATGGAACTGTCTTAAAGTATCATTATCGCTCAGAATATAATGACCACTACTGTTGTCGACTAAATAGCTTGAAGTCCCATCAACATCAACTAGCTCGTAAACAGGCAATGCATTGTCACCATTGCCTCTACCTAAAGGCAAAAGACTAGCATGTGATGGGTCTTTAATTCCTAGCGGGCTGCTACCTAAATAGGAGTTGAGCTCTGAAACCACTTGTGCCGTCAACGTCGCAAGCTTAGTAGTGTAGTCTGGGTCTAAAATATCTGTTGGGTAATTAGAGATAGGTGAGTTTAGACGCACTCCTTGCAAATCAAGGTCACCTACCGCAATGACATCTAAAAAGGCTAAACTTGCTTTTTCTTCGATATCAAAGAGATTCTCAATAAGCGTCTTAAGAGACATTCGCTTGCTCACCGATGATATCGCAAAAGCTACGGTGTTCAGACGCGGTGGCATAATAGCCAGCGCAAAGAAAATACTAAGATCTCTGATATTGAGCTGAGAAGTAAGACCAAAAGCTGGTTGGCCGCGCTCAATGCCAATAGACAAGAGCAAACGTGATAGAGAAATGTGCTTGGTAATAGGTAGCTCAACACCATCTAGAGTACTGGCACTGAGCGCAAAACTACCCTTGCCTAAAGAACCATAGAGCTTAAACCCTAGCTGGATCTCCTCTAGGGCGAACCTAATAGCACCATTGGCCTCAAGGAAAAAGTCGTTAGGCTGTACATGTACTCCAAACAACAGATCATCAATGATGAAAGTTTCCTGCACAATCTGAGGCGCTGCTAAGGCTAAAATCGCCTCTTTACTCGTGAAATTAGCACCCACAGCCACATACAGCTGATTCAGTCCAGTTAAACACTTAATGCCATTGAAGACATCCGATGATGGAGCTGAAATCTGTTGCTCATACTCTTCTTGATTGCGCCCGTTTGCAGCACACGGTACTCCTACATCACCTAGCACCACACAAGCATGAGCCCCAAGATTGGAGCTTCCTGTGCTAGCACGAGTACTATCACCACTCATAGAGTCAGCAAATACATGCTGTCCACCTACTAAGGTCAACGTTTGATAGACTCGATCTAACAAGGTAATCATGCAATGCATAGGTACGGCTGTGGACTCATGCACTGACTCTGATGTATTGATAACGTCAAGCTCACGAGACCAATTGGCAGCTGGAGGAAGCGCACCTAAAGACAACTCTGGATGTTCGCTAATGTACGATCTAATAGCACTAGCTGCATTAGGGTTATCCAAATCAAAAACGCTGATTAAAGCCACCTGAAAGCTGTAGAAGCTACTTGGTAAGAACAACTTGATCTCAGGTACAAGCTTATTAAACAGAGGAACAATATGAGGGTTAAAGGTGGCTGAGTTTTGCGTCAGCAGAATCAGAGAACTGATATGAAGCACACCCAATGCTTGATAGAGAATGTTCTCTAAAGTTGAGGAACAGTCTAAATCAGTGCGATGGAGATTAAATATCCACACCGGTACACTTAACAAAAAGAATGCGATAAATATCAGGGTTGTGAAGCATGTTTTAGTAGGGTAAAGGACACT
>CALXYZ010000028.1 GCA_944393075.1 uncultured Anaerobiospirillum sp.
TCCCATGACGGACTGAAGCTAGACAACTTAGGCTTGATCTCTCAAGCCTCGGTCGTAAGACCGCAGGTAGTTGACTAGAAGGTGGCAGGATTGAGCAAGACTACACGGCCAGAGCGCTCAGAAAGTGCTTGGCGCAAGATATCTTGATCGATCTCAGGGCGCTTAAAGAACTCTTCTTGCTCTTTAGTGAACTTGAATGGCACGTTGCGATCTAAGGTCTCAAACTCCTCTTCATTCATCGACAGAGGCTGATGTACTTCGATGTAGAGGTTGCCGTGCTCGTCTTCGGCGGTCTTGATTGGGTCATTGATAAATTGCACGCGGGTACCGATAGGCACGGCATTAAAAAGGTACTCAATGTCCTCGTTACGCAGACGCACACAGCCGTGGCTGACGCGCAGACCAATACCAAAGTCGGCATTAGTACCGTGAATGGCGTAAAGACGGCCGATATAGAGGGCAAAGAGACCCATTGGGTTATCAGGACCAGCAGGCCACACCTTTGGCAGGAACTCACCACGAGCCTTGTACTCAGCGTGCATCTTGGCAGTTGGCGTCCACGTTGGGTTAGCACGTTTACGCTCCACCTTAGTCACCCAATTAAGCGGAGTGTCGGTACCGAGCTGACCAATACCAATTGGCAACACATCCACCACGTTATCGTGGTAGTAATAAAGGCGCATCTCAGGAGAGTTGACCACAATACCCTCATGGATGGTATCAGGGAGTAACAGACGCTGTGGAATGATGAGGTTGGTACCATTCTTTGGCACGATAGGATCGACACCTGGATTGGCTTCAATGAGATTAGATAAACCCAGCTGATAGTGAGCAGCCACGTACTCTAAGGTGGTAGTGCCATCCAAAGAGATGCGGTAAGTGGTGTCCTCACCTACCATAAAGGTCTTTTCATCAATGGTGTAAGTAGCAGCATCAGCACTATGGCTCAGCCCCAGACCAAACAAGCCTAAAGCTAAACTCACACCCATACCTAGCAGCATCTTGGCACCACTAGGCATTTGCCTTTGGCGTTGACCTTGACCTTGCACTTGCTCTATCAGCTCAACACGCTCAATCATCAAAACCACCTTAAACCCAAAAACCGACGCTGTCTTTTATGTCTTTTCCATTAAGACCGCATTGAGAGCAATTTAGCATTATGCTCAACCATTGACAATGCAGCGCCACATTTACTGCAAGCTTTAATCAGGTGCAGATTTCCCAAAACGAAATCGCTATTGCACTTATTTGGTGCTAAAAACCTTTCTCCCACAAGGCAATTGCTTTGCTGACATCTTAGGCCCCTTCTTTCTTCTACTACTTACAAAAGGCTCATATTTATGCCCCACAGGCCGCAATCTTTAGCGCTAAACCGACAAAACTCCATCATTTAGATGCTCTCACGTCCCCCACTTCGTGCGCGTCTGAGCGCAGTCATCATAGCGGGAATTTGGGCTTTTTATGGGCTTTTGCTTTTATCGCTCGCCCATTCGTGGCAAAATTACAGCTTTGATTCACGGCCGAGCCTAGTGCACATGCCTAAGCTTTGGCTTTTTGTTTTTCCTTTTGACTAATTTTGCAGTTCCCACAAACCTTAAATCGGGCTTGTTTGCTTGCCTGCTTAGACTCTGCGTCATTCTCTAAAACAGAGAACCATGTCGGGACTAGGTGCAGCAATAAAGGCAGCACGCAACAGTAGCTTTAACAGCTGTAACAGCTGTAATAGCTGTAATAGCAGTAACAGCTGTAATAGCTGCGGTTGTAGTTGAAGTTGTTGGCCTGAGTTTGGCGCATTGTTAAATGCTTACGGGAGGGAACCATTGCTGCTAAGGACTGCAGTGATCCTGTGATCAAGCGATCAAGTGATCACGCTTTCAGGCAAGTGGGATACAGTCCCACTAACACAACAGCAATGACCAAATTGTTTTTTGGAGCTGATTTACTTATGGCAACCAATAACGTTGCGTATAACCCTCAAGAGCTTGAAGCTGAGGTGCAAAAGTACTGGAATGAGCACCAAACATTCCACGCTAAGGCTGATCCTAACAAGGAGAAGTTCTACTGCCTCGTAATGCTGCCTTACCCATCAGGCCGATTACACATGGGCCACGTACGTAACTACACTATTGGTGACGTGATTGCTCGCTATCAGCGCTTAAACGGCAAGAATGTCTTAAATCCAATGGGTTGGGATGCTTTTGGTCTGCCAGCTGAGAACGCTGCTATCCAAAACAACGCTCAGCCATCTGATTGGACTTATGCCAATATCGACTACATGAAGCGTCAGCTCCAGTCCTTAGGCTTCTCCTACGATTGGGCCCGTGAGATTGCTACTTGCCGTCCTGAGTACTACAAGTGGGAGCAGAAGTTCTTCGGCGAGCTCTATCGCAAGGGCTTAGTCTACAAGAAGGTCTCCACCGTCAACTGGTGCCCACACGATCATACCGTGCTTGCTAACGAGCAAGTAGTCGAAGGCCGCTGCTGGCGCTGCGATACCCCTGTGGAGTTGCGTGAAATCCCTCAGTGGTACTTAAAGATCACCGACTATGCCCAAGAGCTCTTAGACGATATCGATAAGTTAGAGGGCTGGCCAGAGCGCGTGCGTACCATGCAGCGTAACTGGATCGGTCGTTCTGAAGGTTTATCGATTACCTTCAAGATCGATGGCAGCGATGACACTGTTGAGGTCTACACCACCCGTCCAGACACCTTTATGGGTGTGACCTACATGGCAGTCTCTGCCAACCACCCTATCGCTAAGAAGGCTGCTGAGAACAACCCAGAATTAGCTGCTTTCTGCCAAGAGTGCCGCACTCAGAAGTTTGCTGAGGCCGACATTGCCACCATGGAAAAGAAGGGTATGGCTACCGGCGTATTCGCCATCCACCCTCTAACCGGCAAGAAGGTACCTATCATGGTCGCTAACTTCGTGATCATGGACTACGGTACCGGCGCTGTGATGGCTGTGCCTGCTCACGATGAGCGTGACTTCGAGTTCGCCACCAAATACGGCTTAGAAATCAAGCAAGTTATCGCTCCAGCTGATGGTAGCGAGGCTGATTTAAGCAAAGCCGCCTACACCGAGCACGGTATCACTGTGAACTCCGGTGAGTTTGACGGCTTAGACTTCAAGGGCGCTTGGGAAGCAATCGCCAACAAATTAGAGAGCATGGGCATTGCTCACCGTACCGTAAACTTCCGTTTACGTGACTGGTGTATCTCCCGTCAGCGTTACTGGGGTGCTCCTATCCCAATGCTGACCGTCGAAGAGACTGGAGAGTTAGTACCAGAGGTCGATGAGAACTTACCAGTTAAGCTTCCAGAGAACGTCAAGATCGACGGCATCAACTCGCCATTAAAGACCGATCCTGAGTGGTACACCACCACCTATCAAGGCAAGAAGGCTATTCGTGAAACCGATACCTTCGACACCTTCATGGAGTCTTCTTGGTACTTTGCACGTTATTGCTCTGCTCGTTGCGAGACCGGTATGGTGGACGACGAGGCCAACTACTGGCTCCCAGTTGATCAATACATCGGTGGTATCGAGCACGCTGTGATGCACTTGCTCTATGCTCGCTTCTTCTTCAAGTTGATGCGTGATGCCGGTATGGTGACCTCCGATGAGCCATTCAAGCGCTTACTCTGCCAAGGCATGGTGTTAGCTGACGCCTTCTACTACGTCAACGAGACTGGCACTCGTGTATGGGTCAGCCCACTCAAGGCTAAGGTCACTCGCGATGCTAGCGGCAACATTACTTCTGCTGTTGATGAGGAAGGCCATGAGCTGACTCACGCTGGCATGATCAAGATGTCGAAGTCCAAGAACAACGGTATCGATCCAGAGGATATGGTGCGCTTATACGGCGCTGATACCGTGCGTCTGTTCATGATGTTCGCATCTCCTGCCGAGCTCACCTTAGAGTGGCGTCAATCTGGTGTTGAAGGTGCTAAGCGCTTCTTAATCAAGCTGTGGAACCAAGTCCACGACTTAGTAGCCTCTGGCCCATTCGTCGCCTTAGACAAGACCAAGCTCGATGCTAAGGGCCGTAAGATTCGTCACCTCCTCCACAACACCATTGTGAAAGTTACCGATGACATCGGCCGCCGTCAGACTTTCAACACCGCTATTGCTGCCATCATGGAGCTCTTAAACGAGGTGGTGAAGTACGACGATCAAAGCGAGACCGCTCGTGCCTTACGCTATGAGATCTACAACGCTGTGGTGGTGATGTTATACCCAATCATCCCTCACATGTGCTTCAAGCTCTACGAGCTCTTAGGCAACTCTGACGAGTTAGACAACACTGCTACTTGGCCAGTGGCTGACGAAGACGCCTTAAAGGCAGAGGACTTACTGATCGTGGTTCAAGTCAATGGCAAGGTGCGCGCTAAGATCACCGTCAGCGCTGACTTAGACGACGAAGCCATCAAGGCAGCCGCCCAACAAGACGAGATGGTGCAAAAGAACCTTGAAGGCAAGTCCATTAAGAAGGTCATCTACGTCAAGGGCCGCTTAGTCAACATCGTAGCTGCCTAGTTCTGGGTTAAACCCCATCTAAGGCCACCTTTGTGGCCTAACAGAGCCTCCTGTTACGCTGTAGCAGGAGGCTCTTGTTTATGGATGCACACAAAGGCTTAATCTTAAGCTGTTATAATGGCCTCAGCTTTTTGCTTTTGGTCTTGGTTTTGCTCCATATTCTTTGTCTCATATATCTCTGCGGCTTCCGCAGTTCTTGTTCTGCGTTTTTTCTCTAGCTTTTTGCAACTCAGGTCGGCTCATGTTCACACAGCACACCCCACAACAGCATTTAGATAGCCTCTATAGAAGCGATTGCGCTACTATCGGCACGTCACAAAGTAAAGCTGCGTCGACATGTCCAAGCAGTAATAGCAGTAGCAGTAGCTGCAGTAGCTGCAGTAGCTGCAACAAACAACCTCTACGTAAGAGCAAGCTAGCTTTAGCCTTAAGTTCGCTCTTATTCACCTCTTTATCGTTGGTCATGGTGGCACCAGCTCAGGCTGCGACCTCTGATACCGGTGTAGTGCGCGAGGAGATTATGCATCTTGATGTGAGCTCGGCTTACTCTGATGTTGTAGAGGCTAGTGACGATACCCCCACTGTCGACAAGAATGAACAAATGACAGCAGAGGCCGCTGCTGCTGAAGATGCAGCAGCCCAGCAAGCGCAAGATGCTATTTCTGTAGAAGCTGCAATCGCAGCTCAGGCTGAGACAAATGCAAATGCAAATGCACATGCAGATGCAGATGCTACCGCAGCAGTAGACGTCGACTCTGAAGCCGAGGCAGAGGCAGAGGCAGAGACCGACATCGAACTCGCATCCTCCGAAGTTAACGAAGACGCTGAGGATGAATCTGAGGGTGAAGCAGAACCTGAAGATCCTCTCGCTACAAAAAAGCCTAGCCTCTGGCAGCGCCTCATGGGCACCAGCATGTCCGATGCTAACGCTAGCCCTGTAGGTGAGTTTGGCGACTTTGAGCACAGCTTTTTGCTACCGCAACTGCTAACCGACTTTGAGCCACTCAAAGAGCAGACAGCCAATGGCGGCTATGACCTCATTGCTACCGTGCCTTTTAAGATTGATGAGAGCATGCTCATCGATATTGGTGACACTCAGCAAGATATCGTGGATCAGTTGCAATTAGGTTTGAGCATGGTCTCCTACCTGTTCCACATGTATAAGCCACAAAGCGGAAACTTCACGGTACCTTTGTACTTTGTCAACGCTGATGACTTAGACCATGTGAGTTCTGAATACAACATCACCCAAGGCACTACTTTGATCGCTTTAGGTCATGCCCAAAACGGGGACACGCAAGAGACTGACACCACAGCGCCCGCTCCTACAGACAAAACCAAGCAGACGGCACCAAAAGCTCACAGTAAAGAACAGCATGCAGAGCATGTGCGCACGCAGCTCAACCATTTAGGCTTAGCCTTAGACCACATCTACGGAGTGGATCAAGACTGTGCTGGCATGAGCCTGATTGAAGCTGAGCTCAAAAACAAATGCCACACCAGCGAAACCTTTAATGGCCTCTTACTCCTGACCATGCCTATTCCTGAAGTGGCTAAAGAAGGCATTTACACTGGCATGCAGCAGCAAGTTACCCCTAATGTGCTGAAGTCCAACTACTTTGCCCAAGGTATCGACTTAGGTGTGCGTTTAGTTGGCGTCAACTCCGCCTTCGAACCTCGCAATGACACTTTTGAGGCCCCACTCCACTCCTTTGATAAGCACTTATACAGCCCAAACCTGCATAACTTTGTGCAAACAGACACCAAGCTTACTGACTTAGGCGATAAGTGCTCCCAACAAAATCAAAGTGGTGAGTGCCAACTCTATTTTATTGGCCGTAACGTCAACAAGCTGTTAGCTCCAAGCAATCAGCAAAGTGAGTTCTACTTAAACGCTAAAGAGAGCCTCGATGTCGGCACCCCTGATGCAGACATCTCATCAGACGCCTCTAATCTCAAGGCTCACGCCTCGGCAGCTGCCACACAAGAGCAAGCCAATACTCAAGCAGCAAAAGAGCAAGCTGTTCCTGAACCTCAAGCAACCGAGCAAGCTACCACCAGTACTGAGACTGCTACCGCGCAAGTAGAAGAGAGCCGTATTGATCATGCCGACACTCAAACTACTACAACTAAGAGCGCATCTGAGCGTGCTCTTGAGGCGGTACGCAAATACGACCTCTACGGTATTCCTGTTAGCTTTAGTGCTTTAGGCAAGCCACTTTTAGGTCTGCGCAACACCATCATGTCGTCAGACCAATACAAGAACTACGCATTCTTAACGGAAGTAGAAATGGCGATGCTTGCGGACTTAGGCTATCGCTTAGAGCCACGCGAGTTCTTTGGTACCTCGATCTACAGCTTTGGTAGTGAAAAGCAGCGTATCACCCGTGCTGTGCGCAATGACTTTGCTTTCTATGACCACGGCAATGAGCAGTATGACACCAAGAAACCTGCTGTAATCCCATTGGCCGTTGGCGTGCACTTATACGGCTCTTATAACAACGTGGTACACAGCGCCAATATCCTGAGCGAAGGACAAGGCAATATCGGTGTGCGTGTCGATGGTAGCGCCAACTACTACTACCAGACTCCAGCCTCTAACATCGTCACTAATGGCGATGATAGTGTGGGGTTAGCCTTTACCTATGGCCGTGATAACAAGGCCTATATCTCAGGTAAGATCAGCGCCTTAGGTAAGCAAGGTATGGGCATCAAAGTCGACATGGGTTCTAACATCTACTCTGACCTGATTGAATACCGCGGCTCCTATGTGCGTGTCCGCACCTTAGATTATCTCCAAGGTGTGGCTAGCGAAGATGAGGCCATCACCGTACCACTGTTAGACGATATTAACGGCCCACAGATCAGCGAGCTCATCATTGACGGTAATGTTGAAGGATCAGAGGCAGCCATCTACATCGATGAGTCGTCCTTTGTCCGCAGCATAAACGTCACCGCAAACGCTGTGCTCAATGGCGGCATCTACTCAACCTGGAATCCAAGATCTACGGGTTCTGGTGAGATCATGCTCACTCACGATCGTAAGCGCACGATCTTAGATGGTGTGGTGCAATACCCACGTGATAGCAATGATGGTTTGACTGCAGGCGAGTTTATCGACCGCTACCTCACTACCGATATCAATCTCGGTGTGACCTTAGATCAGAACAATCAGCTGCTCTACCGTGACGAGGAAAGAAAGTACCTGCAAGGCAATAACGCCTCCCGTGTGGTATTGCAAGGTGATATCAGCTCTAACACCTTTAACATTCACAACTACGGCGGCAAAGCTACCATTTTGGGCAACGTCAGAGCCAACAAGATCGACGTGCATCGTGGCATCTTAAGCTTATGCAGCCCACAGGACTACGCCACCAATCAGATCAACACCCTGCGCGTCAGATCGAACTCTATTTTGGATTTTGTCAACGGCAAATCCTCGCACACCTATGTGCAAGGTGATATCAACTTTGGTAGCAATGTGGTTGTCAGAGTCGACGTTGATGAGAATGGCAATCTCTTAGATGAGGTTACCCACAATGGCAGATTCAATGCTCACGACTACCAGCTGACGATTGAGCCAGCCGTGACCTATAGCGAGATGCGCCGCTTAGGAGCCGATCCAAAGGCCATGCTGACCTTTATTACGAACTTTGTGCAAAACTGCAATCAGCGCTTTGCCAACGACGGTATCACGCTGCGTATGCCACACTACATCTGGGACAGTGCTGGTAACTATGGTCGTGAGATCAGATGTAATGCCCGTGGTTGCCGCATTGGTGCTTTTGCCTCCAACTCCACGGTCAAGACTGACTTAACCAACGTGGAGCCATGGCGCTACACTGTATCGGCCGTCGGTATTGTGATCATGATCTTAGGCTTCTACCTCTGGTACTACGGCAAGCCACTGTACCGCCGTCTGCGCGCAAAGAAGCAACAACAAAGCTAAGACCAAATAAAAGGCCGGAGAACCGGCCTTTTAGTGGAAGTCACAGCACCACACCCCCTCAACGCGGGCGCTGCTTTTTGTGCTTCACGCACAAACGCTAAACACTCGATTTACAGCTACTTGCAACAGCATTTAATAGCAGCAGATGTCGGCAGTTAGCGTAGCTGGGTAGCGCGTTTGATACGAAACCAAGAAAGCACAAGTTCGCCCCTTAGCACGACCGACCAAACCACTTCTACTAAGCATTCTTTAAGCAGTCATCGTAACCAAGTGATCACACTTACAGCCGATCTGCTTTAGGTAAGACTCAATCTCTGACTTAAAATGTGGACTGAGCACAGCCAAGATAATGCTGCTTACCTCTTTATCTTTCAGAGCTTCACCTGCAAAGTGAACGCTATGATACTTGCCATTTGGTAGCAAGAACAAATAACCATCTTGGGAGGCATCGGAGTTAACTAAAAGCAGGTTCTGCTCATTGTTCAAGAGCTTCTCTTTAATATCATTGCTTAAGCAATCAAGCATATTGAAAGCAGCAAAGCCAGTACCATACATCACGACTTGCTCTCCAGCATCCAACAGCTTCTTAACCTCTTGCTCCAACTTTGCAACATCACTAGCAGCAAAGTCATGAGCATGAGCCAGCTGCTGCTCATTTCTCTTCAGTTCAGCAGCAAAATCAGCCTCAGACCATGCAAACTCAGGCACTATCTCACCAGCTACAGGTTTTTGCAACACAATGTTGTAGTAAGAGGTCTCGCTCTCTTGTACCCAGTCTAGAACCTTTAGACCGAAGCGCTTTGCAATGTAGTAGCACGCATTCTTGCCTAAGCGCGAGAACTGCATTGCGGTCATGCCGTGCATTACTGAGCTTAGAACTAAGATACCACCCTCACGTAAACCGGCAACCAAGCCCTCAACAAAACCGATTAAAGGAGGTACCATCTGAATGGTGTCCTTAGTAGCAATCACATCGAAGTGTCCCTCAAGGCCATGTTGCTGCAACCACGACTTAGAGAAAAAGTCTTTGCAAACCTTAAGGTGGTATCGCTCTTGTGCCTCAGGCTCCACCTGAGGCGATGGATCCACCAAGGTCAAATCGGAGTAACCATCATCCGCGAGTTGGCGCAGCAAATAGCCATCATAACCACCAACTTCCAGCACTGCTTTGTTCTTAACCGCAGCACCGTCAGCCTCGGAAGCTTCAGCAGATAGACGCTTTAAACTTACTTTTACCACCTCAATGTAGCTCTGGTAGTTAGCGGCGCCCGCACCTGAGCTTGGCTTGATGAAGTGGTAGTTTTGGAACAAACGATCACGCGACTGCGCACTTAGCCCCTTGATGTTATAAGAGATGCCGCAATGACGGCAGATCACTGGTGAGAAGTGCACAATGGCATTCTCTTGGAGCTCTGTGGGACGAATTGGTGTTGCTTGCAATACCTGCTTTTGCTCTGGTAAAAGCTCGTAGTCAGAGGAACCACAAAGTGGGCATGTATCGTAATTGTCGTAAGTAATTAAGCTTTGCTCAGCAGACTCGGTCTTACTAGAGTCGTCTAGCTGGGCATTAGTAGTCATCATAAAAAGCTTTCTCCTAGCATATACAGTCGATATGATCTGCACAAGATGATAGTGTACGGCGATTCGATAACTTGCTTTAATTTGTGATTTGTATCACGCATTATGCGCCAAACCTTGTTTCGACCAAGTGTCACGCAGTTAATCACAAATAAAGCATCAAGCCCGCATCAGAGCTTGCTTGTGCAAAATTCGCGAAGAAGCAATGTGATTTAAATCACAAATTCAAAGGGGTAATCGAATCGCCGTAATGATAGTGAAGTTGCGCTCAAATCCACTCAAGTGTTGAGCTGCTTAACCTTAATACTCCACCTCAAAACCTGACATGTACTTGAGTGTAAGAGCGTTTGCCTCTTCTACCGTATCAGCACCAACAAAGATATAGCCAGTGGCGATACCGCCACCCGTACTCATAGGGCCCACCATATCGCCTACATTAATGTTGTTAATGCACTCAATAACCGCAGCCTTGTCCTCGCTGCTTTGCAGCATGTTGGTAAAAGACTTCACCTTGCCGGTACGAGCAAAACTAAAGAAGCGCAAGGCCGCACAATGAAACTTTGGCGCACTGCTGTTAACAAGGCTAGTAGGAGACGTGAAAGGCAGCTGATTTAGTACATGATCAACAAAGATCTTGGCTGGGTTGGCGTGGATGAGACGTTCTAACAAGATAACATTGTTACCAGCCATGCGCGGTGAGCAATCAATCACAAAGACCTGATTGTCATTGGTGATAATGCAATCAGCATGGAAGAACGACTGCTTTAACTTCAATGCCGAGGTGATTTGCTGTATTACAGGCAAGATAAGATGCTGAATTTGCTCTGACTCATCAGGATCTACAAAATAAGCAATCTCCTGACGATAAGGAAGCGCACTGATTTCCTTACGGAAAATACCCAACAAATGCGCTTCACCTTTATCATCGACAAAGACATTAGTGGAGTACTCTGTACCCACGAGCATCTGCTCTACGAGCACAGGATCTGCAGCAAAACGCTCTGGCACTTGATAGGCGCGCAGCTCCTCTAAGGAACTGACAACACGGACTCCTTGCGAGCCCGAGCCTTCAGTTGGCTTCACAATCAGAGGCAAACCAAGCTTTGCGACAATTGCTGAAGCTTGATCTTGCTGAGCAAGACTTGACGCCGGCAGCACCATATAGCCGTAATCAGGGATGGCATGCTGCTCTAGGAAGTGGTGGAAGTTGAGCTTATCGGTACATGCATTAATAACGGCAAATGAGGGACCTGCAAAGCCAAAAGCGTCATTAAGCTTCCCTAAGTAGATAAGGGCTCTACCTACCGGCAAAGCCACTGTATGGGTAATACCCATAGAGCAAACGACCTCATGCACCAACTCGGTGTTCGAGAAGCTCTCAGGTATGACCTTAAGTTGTCCGTTAGCTTCGTATTTCTTTTGCAGATCTTGATTGATAACTGGAGCACCGTCCATTACCACCAGCTGGAGCCCTTGTTCTAACAAAGACTGCAAAATCAGATCTGAGCCTAAGCCCAGACCTAAGAGCAACACACGCACGTCAGCAGCATTTTTGGTGCTGTTAGCACCTACCACATCATCCATAAACATCACTCCTTACCTGAGCATTCCAGTTGCGACTACTGTTAGACTCTCACTATAAGCTTCTACAGTAACCGTTGCTGCTGCTCATTGAGCAAAATTCCGGCCACATACTGCATATGCTTACACATGCACTTTAGCTTGGGCTTGGGCTTGGGCTTGCGCATAGGATTGGCGCAGCGTGCGTACCTTGTAGATGATGCGACCGATATACATGGCACTTGCGCCCGTGAGAGCCACAATAAAGCTAAACCAGAAGCCCTGTGCCTCCAAAGGCGTGCCCGTCAAATAGCCGTAAGCCGCAGACACACCTAAAGGCATGCCAATAATCCAATAGGAAATGATGGTCACGACAAAGATCGCCTTGCTATCTTGCAGACCACGCAGCACGCCAACACAGATAGTCTGCGTGGTATCAGGCAGGATAAACACCAAGTAGATAAAAAATAGCGTAATAGCCAGTGCGATCAGCTCTTGGTCGTTGGTGTAGAGGCCGATGATGCTCTCGTGGGTAAAAAACAGCACCACCAGAGCCACTGCATAAAAGCATAGCGCTAAGATCATGGCTGCAACAATAGCGCGACGCAGCGCTAAGTAGTCTTGTGCACCATGAGCCACACCTAAACGAATCGATAGTGCTGAGGCAATGGCTAAAGGCAGCATCGACACCACTACCGCGATATTCATAGCAATGGAATGACCTGCCACCACCTGTGAGCCAAATGGGCTTAAAAGGAAGGCTACTAAGGAGAAACATGCCACTTCCACGGTGGTAGCTAAGCCTAAAGGCAAGCTAAAGCGCAAGAAAGCTTTCACCTCTGCCACCAAGATAGGTGTTCTCTGGGCAAAGAGTCGTAGCTGCGCAAAGCGTGGACTGATCAGCACATAACCCACCATGATGAAAGCACAGATGTAAATCGTAAGCGAAGTCGCCACACCACAACCAATACCACCTAAGGCTGGCATGCCGAGCTTGCCAAAGATGAAGATGTAGTTGAGCGGGATGTTCATGCCTAAGGCAAGCAGTCCAAAGACGGTAGTTGGCAATGAGTAGCCTAAGCCTTCCCAATAGCCACGCATGCAGTTGAAGAGCGCCAACCCAGGCATACCAACAGCTAAGGACAGCACGTAGTACTTGGCGATGTGTACCAACTGCGGATCAAGGCCATCGATTAAGCTATAGCAGTAAGGCAAGAGCGCGAGCAGTGCTCCCAAGAATAGTGATGCAATTAGACAGACAGTAAGCATCATCTGCATCTTGCAAACGATTGCCGCGGGACTGGCATTAGCACCACGCATCTGCGCTAAGGTCGGCTGAATGGCTACCGTCATGCCCACTAAAAAGAGCATCACCGGAGTATAGAAGGACGCGCCCATCGACACGCCAGCAAGATGCACTGTACCAGCGGCGCCTGACATGATGGTGTCGACCACACTCATGGCGGTCATAGCCACCTGTCCCAAAAAGATCGGGCCAAACAGCTTGATGTTCTGCTTGATCTCGCGCAGTAAGAGTCGCCCCTCTCCATAAGGAGGTATTGGGCTTAGTTGAGATTGAGGTTGTGGCTGCTGTTGCAGCTCGTTTTGATTGCTGGTCATAAACCACTTTCTCTATTTGAGCTCGCCGAAGAAGAGAGGATGGAAAGTGAGCGCTTGCGGGACTGAGACGTGGTTGCTTTTGTGTATACCGCGCTGCATGCTCATATCAGCAGCACAGCGCGGCTATATTACCAAACAGGAGCCCTAGTTAATGTGAGCTCGCTCTTGCTCTTACTGTTATTACTGATCCTGCTTAGATTGTTGCTCCTGTTGAGCCTCTAAGCGCTCTTGCTCTTTGGCCTTTTCGATCTCGGCTGCAATCACATCCTCAGAGCTGACGACGTTAAAGGTCTTTGGCAGCTTGCGACTACGGTAGAGGAAGATAATGCGCAGCACGTAGAGAATGCTAGCGCAGCTAAGCGCACAGATAAAGCCAATCCAGAAGCCCTGAGCGCCCATCTTATGGTCACCAACTAGGCCGTAGGCTAGCGAGTAGCCAATTGGCATACCAATCACCCAGTAGGAGATCACAGTGACGATGAAGATGGTCTTACTGTCCTTGAAGCCACGCAGCACGCCAATGCAGATCATCTGCAAGCTATCTGGGAAGAGATAAGCCACACAGAACATCACCAGCACCACTGCTAAGGTCTGTACCGCGCCATCACTGGTGTAGAGACCAATGATGTCGGCATGTAAGAAGTACAGGCCTGTAAAACACAGCACGTAGCAAACTAGGCCCATGGTGTATGCACCTAAGGTGGTGCGCAGAGCACGGCACCAGTGCATAGCACCCATGGCCTCGCCCACACGAATGGTGGTAGCCGAGGCAATCGACAGTGGGATCATGAAGATCACACCCGAGATGTTCATAGCAATGGTGTGAGCTGCCACAGTGATTGGACCGAATGGGCTCAACAGCACCGCCACTAAGGAGAAGCAGGTCACCTCAATTGTGGTGGAGAGCGCAAGAGGCAGTGCAAAGCGCAAAAACGACTTCACCTCCACCCAGCTTATCTTGTAGTTGTGGCGGTAGATACGGTAGTGCTCGTAGAAACGGCTCTTCTGCACGTAGATGAACATCAAGATCACGGTGATGTAGATAGTGATCGTGGTAGCCACACCACAACCAATACCACCTAAGGCTGGCATGCCTAACTTACCGAAGATGAAGATGTAGTTGAGCGGAATGTTTAAGAAGAGCGCAATAAAACCAAAGACCGAGGTTGGCAGTGTATTACCCAAACCCTCCCAATAGCCACGCAGGATGTTGAACATGGCAAAACCAGGCATACCCAAGGCCACGGCAATCAAATAGCCTTGGCCGACGCGCACCATATCCTGATCAACATCAGGGATAAGCTTGTAGAACAGCGGCAGCATCGTCATCAAGATACCGACCACCACCGAAGTCACAAGGCAAATCACTGTGGCCAAGTGCACCTTAGCGGCAACCTCACTGCTACGGCCAGCACCACGCAAGTGGGCAATGGTAGGAGGAATTGCCAGCGTCATGCCCATCACAAAGAGCACGCAAGGCCAATAAAAGGATGCACCAATAGCCACACCCGAGAGCTCGATAGTACCGGCAGCACCAGCCATCACAGTATCTACCACGCCCATCGAGGACGAGGCTAATTGTCCTAAAAAGATTGGCCAAAAGAGCCTAAAGGTGCGTCTGATGTCGGTACCTAAAGGAGGTACCACCTCACCTGCAACCGGTCCACGTCCGTGGGGATCAGGCTGAACCTGCAAGCTGTCTTTCGCTACATATTGCTCTGGCATTTTGCGAAACCTCAAGCCTTAAGTCTCAAAGGCCAACAATGTTAATCACAACATCGCCTACAGCGACAACAAATCCATCTTTGTATGCAGCTCAGTTGGTGCTTGCTCACACCTTCATGCTTTTGTCTACCAAAAGACGAGCGTGCTGCATATAAGTGCAGCCCATTGTAGTGAAAACATGCAGAACTTGCCACTTTATCTGCAAGGCGCGACATAGTCTTACAACAAGCCGCCGCAAAGCACCACTATCCCCTACTTCTATATACAGCAGCCGCTTGTCGCCTAAACCCACAACAGCACAGCCAACCGCCCCACAGTTCCACAGTTCCACAGCAGCAACACTCATCAGAAAAACTCATCAGCAAGACCCTTGACGCACAAAACACGCTACTTTGGGGGCAACTTTGGAGGCAACTTTGTGGAGTTTTTTGCATAATTTGCAGAGTTTTTGCTGCAAGAAAACTTGATTTTGGAGGCGGAGAACAACTTTTTTATCACTAGCTCACGGGTTATTTTGGCTTATTTAAGCCATTTTGCAGCGGTTTACACAAACTTAACAATTGATCCCCTTTTCTCTTAACTTTTGCTCCTTACCATAGCTGCGACTTCACAAGGAGAGTGTCATTGATGAAAAAGTTTTCTAAGTTATTTTGTGCTTTAGCTGCTACCACCTTATTTGCTACCTCTGCTTATGCTGACGGCAGCGTCTCCACCGAAGGCTCTACCTCCATGGAGTACATGATCGGTGCTATCGGCGAAGCCTTTACTGAAGTTCACCCAGACATCAAGTTCACTTACAACCCAACTGGCTCTGGCGCTGGCATCGCCGCTGCTGAGGAAGGCCGTTGCGACATCGGTTTATCCTCCCGTGCTTTAAAGGACGACGAGGCTAAGACCTTAGTCGGTTATGTTGTTGCTTTAGATGGTATCGTCTTAGTCGTCAACAACGACAACAAGGTTAGCGACTTAACCTTAGAGCAGATCAAGGGCATCTACACTGGCCAATACACCAACTGGAACCAAGTTGGTGGCGACGATCACCCAATCGTCTTAATCGGCCGTGAAGCTGGTTCTGGTACCCGTGACGGCTTCGAGACCGTGACCGACACCAAGGATCAATGCAAATACCGTCAAGAGTTAACCTCCACCGGTGACGTGATCACCACCGTTTCCAAGAACGTCAACGCTGTTGGTTACGCTTCTTTAGCCGCCGTGAGCGACAAGATCAAGGCTTTAACCGTTAATGGTATCCACGCTTCTGCTGAGACCATCAAAGACGGTTCTTACAAGTTACAGCGCCCATTCGTCTTAGTCACCAAGAAGGGTGAAGAAAAGAGCGAAGCTGTGAAGACTTTCATGGACTTTGCTGCCTCTAAGGACGCTGCTGGCATCATCACCATGACTGGGGTGATTCCAACCCACGAGTAATAACTCGCCTAAAGCAATCTGATGCTCTCCTCCGCGTCGCCTCGACCTAAGAACTATTACTTAGGCTACTTAGGCGGCGACGTGGGCAGATCAGGAAGCTGAGAGCAATAACACATGAAATACCGCCAAGATGGCGAAGAACGCTGCCCTTGCAAATGCAAAGCAAGTTGCAGTCGTTGCCTCAGACCACTTTCTTCCTCATCCTCTTGGTCTTGAGGCTGATGATTGAAACGATAGTTGGAAATGATTAGAACTAAATCTTCTAAGTGGGATATTGAAGAAGCAGCCCGCTATTTCTTCTTATGCTTTGGCCTCATCAATATCGCCCTTGTTATCTTAATCAGCATTTACCTCATCATCGCTGGTTTACCAGCAATCTTTGAGATTGGCTTTATCAACTTCATCTTTGGCGATACCTGGGCTTCGACTGCTGCCGAGCCTAAGTTTGGTATCCTGCCATTCATTCTGACCTCTTTCTATGGTACCGGTGGTGCTATCGTCTTAGGTCTGCCTTTAGGTTTCTTCTGTGCCGTTTATTTAGCCAAGATCGCTCCAGAGAAGATCTCGCGCTCCATCGAGCCATTAATCGACCTCTTAGCTGGCATCCCATCTGTGGTCTATGGCTTTATCGGTATGTTGGTCTTAGTACCACTTGTACAAAACGTCTTTGGTCTGCCAGATGGTTCGAGCTTACTTGCCGCCATCTTAGTGCTCACCATCATGATCTTACCTTCGATCATCAAAGTCTCCATCACCGCTTTACGCGCTGTCCCTGAGGAGTATGAGTTAGGCTCCTTAGCCTTAGGCGCCACCAAGATCGAAACCGTGTTCCGTGTCAGCGTGGTTGCTGCTAAGAGCGGTATCGCTTCGGCTGTGGTGTTAGGTGTGGGCCGTGCCATCGGTGAAGCAATGGCTGTGATGATGGTTGCCGGTAACGTACCAAACATGCCAAGCATCTTCGAGTCGGTTCGTTTCTTAACCACCGCAGTGGCCTCCGAGATGTCCTACGCCTCTGGCTTACAACGTGATGCCCTGTTCTCGATTGCCTTAGTGCTCTTCGTCTTCATCATGATGATCAACGCTACCTTAAACATGATCCTCAAGAAGGGTCAGAAGTAAGCGTCAACAAGCACCCAAGCAATTACAAGTACAAGCAATCACCACCGACTATCTAAATCATAAGTTTCAGCTGTAGGCGGCTATCTCTAGAGCTAGAGCAAAAGCTGGAGCTAGAGCTATAGCTCAAGCCTACAGCCTAACCAGCGCGCAAAAGAAAATGTCTGAAGTCAGTTTCAATAACCAAAACGAGCAAAACGCTCAACAAAACCCTGCCGCTTCTAATTTAAGCGGTACCAAAGAGGCAGCTCACACTGTTAAGAGCTCCACCAACGCTACCTTAGTGTTCTCCAACGAGGCTATCTTTGAGCCATCGCGCAACGCCCTGCAACGCAAGATGTACAGCTATTTCATGCAAGGCATGATGTACCTGTGCACCAGCATCACTGTAGGTTTAGTGTTCTTCTTAATCGGCTACATCTTGATTGAGTCAATTCCACACTTCTCGGTGCAGATGCTGACCACCAAGCCTAGCTATCTGACTCGTTCAATTGGTGTGCTGCCAGATATCTTAAACACCTTATACATCATTATCGCCGCCTTAGTCTTAGTTCTGCCTTTAGGTGTTGGCGCTGCTATCTACTTAAACGAGTACGCAAGCTCCCGCCGCTTAGTAGGTATGATCGAATACGCTATCGAGACCTTAGCTGGTATCCCATCGATCATCTACGGCTTAGTCGGTATGCTGATCTTCTGCCAATTCTTTGGC
Source organism: uncultured Anaerobiospirillum sp. (assembly GCA_944393075.1). Classification (GTDB taxonomy): domain Bacteria; phylum Pseudomonadota; class Gammaproteobacteria; order Enterobacterales; family Succinivibrionaceae; genus Anaerobiospirillum. The sequence continues at coordinate 18,226 of CALXYZ010000028.1, forward strand.
CTGCAAACCTCCCTCTTAGCTGGTGCTTTAACCTTGGTGATCATGACCTTACCAACCATCATCCGCACCACCCAAGAGAGCCTCAAGACCGTGCCAACTGGTTACCGTGAGGGTGCCTTTGGTTTAGGTGCTGCTAAGTTCCGTGTGATCCGCACTGTGGTCTTACCATGCTGCATCGATGGTATCGTCACCGGCTGTATCTTAGCTGTAGGTCGTATGTTAGGTGAGTCTGCCGCTTTACTGTTCACCGCTGGCTTCGCTCACACCTTAAATGGCTTTATCGATGGCTTAGCCAACTCTGGTGCCACCTTAACCGTAGCCCTGTACGTCTACGCTAAGGAGCAAGGCGAGTTTGAAGTGGCCTTCGTGATCGCAGCAATCCTGCTCATCATGAGCCTCATCATCAACTTATTAGCCAACACCGTTGGTGCCCGCTTAAAGCGCCGCTCGGGCAAGGCTGCTAAGTAATCGCTTAGATCGCTTAGATCTGCAACCCCCAGCATCCACATCGCTTAGCTTAAAAAGAACAAATTACCGCGGCCCTAGAAGGCTCTTGTAAAGAGCACCAACAACCAGACAGAACTGGGCAGAACCAGACAGAACTGGATAAAACAGGGCCTACAGATTTGCACTACCAAGATTTTTTGAAAAATGAGCAACAACCTAGTCTTTGACGTCAAGAACTTCAATCTGTGGTACAGCAACGGCGCTCACCACGCTTTAAAAGACATCAACATGCAGATTAAGTCCAACGCCGTGACCGCTTTCATCGGTCCATCTGGCTGCGGTAAGTCGACCTTCATCAAGACCTTAAATCGCATGAATGACTTAGTCGAAGGCGTCACCACTACTGGTTCTATCCTCTATCAAGGCCAAGAGATCTTAGACAAGTCCTTAGATGTCTCCGCCTTGCGTAAGGAAGTGGGCATGGTGTTCCAAAAACCAAACCCATTCCCAATGAGCATCTACGACAACATTGCCTACGGTCCACGTACCCATGGCATTCACAGCAAGCGTGAGTTAGACGAGATCGTCGAGCGCAGCTTAAAGCAAGCCGCTATCTTCGATGAGGTTAAGGATCGCTTAAAGACCTCAGCCTTAGGTTTATCTGGTGGTCAGCAACAGCGTCTTTGTATTGCCCGTGCTTTAGCCGTGCAACCAAAGGTGCTCTTAATGGACGAGCCAACCTCCGCCTTAGACCCAATCTCCACCTCCAAGATCGAAGACTTGGCCGTGGAGTTAAAGAAGGACTACACCATCATCATGGTGACCCACAACATGCAACAAGCTGTGCGTATCTCTGATGACACTGCCTTCTTCCTCTTAGGTGACTTAGTTGAGTTCGCCAGCACCGACCAACTCTTCAAGAACCCTCAGGACAAGCGCACCGAAGAGTACATCACTGGCCGCTTCGGTTAATAAAGCGCCTCTCTTCTCTGAGCCACTCTCTTTCCTCCTGCTATACATACGAGGAAGGAGAGTGGGAACACCACCAACCAACACATCAGAGAAGACAAGCGACGATAGAGTGAATTACCACTCAGCACCATGCCACCACAATGTCGCCACAACGTAGCATAGTGCTGAGACAAGAGATCCCACTGAGCAGCGCTCACGTGGGTTCTCTTATGCTTGCAGAGAACTGTAAGCGGCGCATTGCGCCAGAGCTGCTCCCACTCCTTAGGTCGTAGCAGCAGATTATGGGATGGATTGTTTTGTTTTTGGGTTGGCGATTGGGTTGAGTTAGTCAACGCAACACAATCGACGCTACCACAGGCACCTCTTCAAGCTCCTCTTGGGGTAGTTCTTAGGGGAATTCTTTGAGGAATTCTTGGGGTAGTAACAGCTGAAGAAGCTAACTATGCGTGAGCAATACAATATTCAATTAAAGAACCTGTGCGATGAGATCGCTCAATTAGGCCGTTTCTGCGATGACGCTTTGGCTGGCGCCATTAAAGCTTTGCATGATAACGACACTGAGCTTGCTCGTCGTATTTACAAGTCAGACTACATCATCGATCAAAAAGAGCGTGAGATCGAAAACCTCTGCCTGACTATCATCTTGCACCAACAGCCAATTGCTTCCGATTTACGTTTGGTGAGCTCGGCTTTAAAGATGATTACCGATATGGAGCGCATTGGCGATCAAGCTAGCGACATCGCAGAGATCGTCATGAACCTCGATTACAACGAGAAGACCTATTTCAAGACCATCGAAGAGATGGCTATTGTCGCTCGCGGTATGGTGCAGGACAGCGTTGAGGCCTTTATCAACCAAGACATCGAGCTGGCTCGCGATGTGATCGACCGCGATGAGCAGGTGGACAACTACTTTGCTACCGCTCGTGATCAAATGATCAAGCTCATTATTGAGCACGATCACAATGCCGCCACCATCGTGGATATCATCATGGTAGCCAAGTACTTAGAACGCATTGGCGATCACGCTACCAACATCGCTAACTGGGCTATTTTTCACCTCATGGGTGAACATCCCGAGAAGCATCCACAACCTCAGGCTCAAATGCAAGCCTAAGCGTTTAACCAAATCTCAAGCCCATCAGCACAAGCCTGCAAACACCTAACACCACACGCAGGCGTCAAATACAGCAAAGCCCATCTTTTGCCATTGCGCGCGGCTAAAGATGGGCTTGAGCTTGAAAGAAAGCTGCTAGATGGGGCCGGATTCCAACAACGGAATGTTTCAATCGCTAGAAGGGGGTTAATCCCCTTCTTCTTACCTACTCCACTCCATTTTCCTATCCCCTGCACCAGCTCCTTACTTCGTCTCCTGCACGGACTGCTCCTTTACAGAACCAGTCACAGCGCCCGCTCCTGCAACCTCAGCTGCTTGAGCTGACTTTGCGGCACCAGTTGCACCTGCTGTAGCAGTACCAGCCGTCTCTTGATCCAAGATCTCGGCTTTGAGCTTGCGGTAGTGGTAAACCACGCGCAAACGATACAACACAGCAGCTGAGAATAAACCAAAGAACAGGCCTACCCAGAAACCACGAGGGCCAGTTAAACCCTGCTCACCAAAAAGCCCCGCAATCGCATCAGGCACAGGTAAGTAGCCATAACACAGCGTGATACCGATTGGCAGCGCCACACAGTAGAACGCGACAATAGTGACGCCTAAGATGGTCTTGGTATCCTTAAATCCACGCAGAATAAAAGCCTGCATGGTTTGTGGGCCTTCAAAAAGCTGATTGGTAGCACCAAAGAGCATCAGCACTGAAGCTAAAGCCAATACCTCCATATCCTCAGAGAACAGTGTTGGCAGAAAGTTACGCCCCAAAGCTAAGATCGACACACTGACCACCACGCAAATGCCCATGGCGGCATAGGCTGCCTTGATGTTGAGGCGTAAGGTATTGAGGTTGTTTTGACCAATGGCGTAGCCCACCATAATGGCAGTTGCAATACCAAGCGATAACGGAATGTTGAACACGAAGCTCGTCAGCGACATGGTAATAGTGTGAGCCGACACGATGGTAGGGCCAAGTGGGCTTAAGAGCAGCGCAATCAGAGCAAAGCATGAGCACTCCACCGACGAGGAAATACCCAATGGCACCGAGAGCTTGATGTAGTCCCAGACACCATGCTTGCTAACGCCGCTTTTGTTTTTGAGCCATGAGTAGTCCTTAAGCTGCGGCATGGTCAGCATGTAGATGAAGATGATAATGGTAGATAGCGTCAGCGAGATCACCGTAGCCACGCCACAACCAATACCACCTAAGGCTGGCATGCCGAACTTACCAAAGATAAAGACGTAGTTGAGCGGTACGTTGAGCACCACTGCAAGCACACCAAAGTACAACGTAGCCTTGGTATCACCCATAGCCTCGCAGTAAGCACGTGCAGTGATATAGAAGGCGTTGACAGGGATAGTGAGAGCCACGCATACCACATAGTAGCGGGCCACATCTTCCATGCGCTGACTGGTGTCCATATCGATAGCAAAGAACGCCAAGCCCAGCAAAATCAGCATGATGACCACGCTAAAGGATAAACAGGCCCACACTGCATGCGCATGTGCCTGAGGAATCTGCTCCTTGGTATTAGCACCACAGTGGCGAGAAATCACTGGGTGGAGGGCTGACACCATACCGATGACAAAGGTGATTGCGGGGAAGTAAAAAGAACCACCAATGGCCACTCCAGCTTGGTCTGGAGTACCGGCCATACCAGCCATCATGACATCGGTAATACCCAAGATGGCGTAGGCGAAGTTGCCCATAATGATAGGCAAGGCCAACTTAAAGAGCACCGCTAACTGCGAGCCTACGGTTTTGTTTGGATTGCTCATCGCGAAAACCCCGAGATAGTAGTGATACAAATGGGGCCGACGGCATAAAAATAGGAGGCTATCTCCACCAGCTAACAGGGGAGACCTAGAAAAGAACAAAGAACAGGGGAAATGAAAGATCGTGTGCTGTGTTTCTGCTGCCGCTGCATGCTGCAAGCAGCAAAGCTGCACCGTTGCGCTCCTAGAAAAAAGGCCGCCCCGAAAGCTTTTTTAGGGGAGCCCATATTAGCGCAATCACAGATAGGTGTAAACACGCGCCCCACAAGAACCAAAGTCTATGTGGGGCGCAGCCTGCAACTTAAGGGCTTAGCCTTCAGCGCATCTATTGCTGCTATTGCAGCACTTAACGCATCAAGCCTAGCTATTAGCTTTTGCTTTTTCGTTTACGTTTGCGTTTGCGTTTGCTTTAGCTAGTGGGCGATTTGATAAATTCATTCCAAGTGAGCCTATTTTTTAGGCTTACCTGCTTAGGTGGCCGCAAGGAC
>CALXYZ010000029.1 GCA_944393075.1 uncultured Anaerobiospirillum sp.
TGTGAGTTGTGTTGTTTTTTTTTTTTGTTTTGTTTTTGTTTTGTTTGTTTTTTTTTTTTTTTTTTTTTTGATCTCTGTAGGCTGCGTCGGTGGAGAAAGGCTGCTTACTGAGATGAGTGGCTGTGGCGTAGCGTCGCATCGTGTGTCATGCATCGCACGTTGCGCGTCGCATAGCTCGTAGCGCAACAGCCATGCGCAAACTTAGCAAATAGGCAAAAGGGAGTCGTGCTGATGAGCGAGATGCTGGGCAGAGAGTTTGATTTAGCGGTGGTCAAAGATCCACAAGTGGTTGCGCAAAATCGCCTGCCACCACACTCCGATGAGGTTGGTTACGCCAATTATCGCGAATTGGTGGAAAACTTAGGCAGCTCTCTGCGTGAGAGCCTCAATGGCAACTGGTTCTTCCACTATGCCAAAAACTTTGGTCAGATGCCGCAAGGCTTTGAGGTCGACAGCTTTGATGTCAGTGGCTGGAATACCATCAAAGTGCCTGGCCACTTCGAGACTCAAGGCTATGGCAAACCTCACTACACCAATGTCGCCTATCCATGGGATGGCCGTGAGGATGTCAAGCCTGGTGCTATTCCTACCCGTTTTAACGCCATAGGCTCGTATGTCACCTTCTTTGAGATGCATGGTGATTGGCCTAACGTCTTTATCCACTTCGATGGCGTTGATTCTGCCTTTGCCGTGTACTTAAACGGCCACTACGTTGGTTACGCTACCGGCTCTTTTACCCCATCTGAATTTGATTTGTCCCCATATGTGCGCGAGGGCCAAAACCGCCTTGCCGTGCGCGTCTTTAAGTACAGCTCGGGTTCGCACTTAGAAGACCAAGATTTCTGGCGTTTATCAGGCATCTTCCGTCCGGTTTACCTCTACACCAAGCCACAAATTCACTTAGATGACATCTTTGTCCACGCCACCTTAGACGATACCTACACCAAGCCAATCCTTACCGGTACGGCCCGTTTAAGTGCTGATGGTGCTTTGCAGCTTTATCTCATCGACTCTAAGGGTGTGATGTGCTCCAAGTACTTTGTTGGTGAAGCAGGTCGTGACTTTGATTTCTCTTTAGATATCTCCGGTTTAGATATCAAGCCATGGTCGGCTGAGCACCCAAATCTGTACAGCTTAGTGTGCCAAGTGTTGCCAACCAAGGCCGCTCAAGGCGTCAACTACGTGCGCGAGGGTGATCAGGGCGAAAAGGATTTACAAAACCTGCTGAACTTAGATGAGGCCTCCTACGAGAGCAGCGTGATCCGCATCGGCTTCCGCCGCTTTGAGATGAAAGATGGCCTGATGATGTTAAATGGCAAGCGCATTGTCTTTAATGGCGTCAATCGCCACGAGTTCAGTGCTGTCGGTGGTCGCTCGGTGTCTGAAAGCGAGATTTACGAAGATCTCGTCACCATGAAGCGCAACAACATCAACGCTGTGCGCACCTCGCACTACCCAAACTCTTCCGTGTTCTACAGCCTCTGCGATGAGTTAGGCCTCTATGTGATTGACGAGACCAACTTAGAGACCCACGGTTCGTGGCAATGCTTAGGTAAGTCGCATTTAGATGAGTACACGTTGCCAAACGATCGCCCTGAATGGCGAGAAGCCGTGCTCACCCGTGGCGCTGCCATGTTAGAGCGCGACAAGAACCACCCATGTGTGCTCATCTGGTCATGTGGTAACGAGTCTTTTGGTGGCAAGACCTTATTTGAGCTCTCCGAATACTTCCGCAAGCGTGATCCATCGCGTTTAGTGCACTACGAGGGTATTTTCAACGACCGCCGCTTTAACGGTACTTCTGACATGGAAAGCCAGATGTACACCACGGTAGCCAACGTCAAGAAGTTCCTTGCAGAGCACCCTGACAAGCCAATGATCATGTGTGAGTACACCCATGCCATGGGCCAATCATGCGGCGGTATGAAGTTCTACACCGACTTGGTTAAAGAAAATCCACGCTTCCAAGGCGGCTTTATTTGGGATTTCAAAGACCAAGCCTTCCTCGTGCAAACTCAAGCAGGTGTGGAGTACTACGCCTACGGTGGTGACTTTGATGACCACCCAACCGAGTACAACTTCTCTGGTAATGGCATCACCTTGGCTGATGGTTCGCCAACCTCCAAGATGGCCGAGGTGAAATACAACTACCAGAACTTTGTGTTAGAGCCTAGCCGCGACACCATCCGTATCATCAACTACTCGCTCTTTACTAACAGCGATGAGTTTATGTTCCGGGTGCGTCTGCTCTTAAACGGCACTGAGGTCAGCTCCTACACCGATATGGTGTCGGTTGAGCCAGGTCAGAGCGTGGAAGTACCAACCAATCTCATGATCTTAGATGAAAACTTGGCTTTAAATCACCACGATCGCAGCGCTGAGTATGTATTGCAAGCGGCCTTAGAGCTTAAAGAAGACACCACTTGGGCCAAGGCGGGCTATGAAGTCGCCTACGGTGAGGGCGTGATCTACAAGCCTGAGCAGTACATTGCACTTCCTGAGCGTAAGGCACACTTAGAGCTCTTAGATACCGGTTTTAACTACGGTGTCATCGGCAACACCTTCCGTGTGATGTTCTCGGTGGCTCAAGGCGGTATCGTTAGCTACCAAGTCGGTGGAATCGAGTACTTAGGTGGCATGATACGTCCAAACTTCTGGCGTGCTCCAACCGACAACGACCGCGGCAACAAGATGCCATTTAGAGATGCGGTGTGGCGTAATGCTGGCCGCTTTGCGCACTGTGTTGAGCACAAGGGAGAGCTCTTTGATAACCGCGCCGAAGTCACCTTTAAGATGCAGCTGGCCACCTTGCCAACCGAGGCCTATGTGACCATGAAGTACAGCATCTACGAGACCGGTCAAATCCGCCTTGATGTGGATTTTGATAAGAGTGAGTGCAACCCAGCTGAGCCTGCTCTGCCAGAGTTACCTGAGTTCGGTATCTTGATGCCAATCAAATCGCAGTTCATGAACATCGACTACTATGGTCGCGGCCCTGATGCCAATTACTACGATCGTAAGGATGGCTACAAGTTAGGCTACTACAGCAGCTCCACCATCGAGGAGTTTGAGCTCTATCTGCGTCCTCAAGAGTGCGGCAACCACACCGACACCCGTTACTTCATCGTGCGTGATGACAAGACCGACCATGGCATGATCTTCACCTGTGTCGATCAGCCATTTAACTTCTCGGCTCTGCCATGGACTCCAACCCAGATCGAAGAGGCTCTGCACCCATTTGAGCTCCCTGACGTCAACCACACAGTGGTCAAGTTAAGCTCGGCAATGATGGGCGTTGGTGGTGACGATAGCTGGGGTGCCCCAATCTTGGATCAGTACAAGCTCTTAGGCGACAAGTTCCACTTAAGCTTCGTCTTCCAAGCTTTCTAGCGCTACCGTGCCACTCCACGCCGCGCTACGCCACGCATGCAGCACAGTGCACCGCGCGCTGTGCGCTGTGCGTAGCCGTCGTGGCTGCGCACAGTGGCTGGTAGCTGGCGCGCGGGCGCGCTCCACTCCGCACTGTTTGTTGCTGCAAATATGTGCGGGGTGCGGCATCATTGAGAGTTGCGCTGCAAAGCTGATACGTTAATTGGCGTTTGGGGGAGTTCTGTTCCATAATAGGCCTCTTGCTATCCTGCGGTGGTAGCAAGGGGCCTTTTGCATTTTTGTTGCGTCGCTCTCTTGTGTTTGTGACTCAATATTTGTGGTAATGTGGCTTAGGAGCTTGTTTAGCTCCTATGTTGCATATCATAGGCTGTTTTGCCATTGAGTCTACGTGTTTCATATTCTTGTCTGATCTGGTGTGATTGCTTGAGCTGAGCTGACCAAAGCTAAGCTATCTGGGCTCTGTTGCTAGCACCTTTGTTGTTTACGGTAAGCCCTCCGTGCTGCCTAGAGGAAATTGTTGTGGTTGCAAAGTCACCAAAATCCAAAGATTTAAAAAATAAAGGTGAAAACAAGGCTGCCTCTGCGGCCACATCAAGTGCTGCACCAGATAAAAAGACCACGCAGCATCAGCAGCAAACGAGTATGCCTGATGCCGATATCTTGGCCGCTTTAGAGTCAGCTTTGAGTTTAGATGCTGCGAGCTCTAAGGCTAGCGCCAGCGCCAGTGCTAGTGCTAGTGCTAGTGCTAGCGCCAGCACTAGCAGCTCTGCTTGCACTAAAGCCTCCACCGCCGATACTGAGGCGGAGGCTTTATCCCGTGCTGATGTCGCGGCAGAAGTGGCGACTGTGGCTGATGATGCGGCACAAGCGTCTGCTGATGCTATCGGCGTTATTATCACAGCTGAAGATGGGGCTGCGGCCGGTTCTGGCTCAGGTTCTGGCTCAGGCGCTAGCTCGCGCTTGGGTGCTGGCGCTGACGCAGGGGCGGACGCAGATGCATCCGTGCCAGCAGCTGCCACAGCTATTGATATCGATGCTGCTACGAGTGGGGCTGCGGATACTAGCGTCGATAGCTACGCTGATATTGATGTCATCAGCCGCAAAACAGGTTATGGCATCAACGCTACTGATGCGTTGGGTGTGGTGCACGATAAGGCTAGTGCCAAGCGTCGTGAATCCTTAGATAAAGAAGGTCACGCTGATAACGCTATTGTGCATGCCACCGGTCGTGAGCTTGATGTCGATCGTCTGCTCCCAGAGCTTAAAAAGCTTAAGGGTAAGATGCGAGCTGCCGCCGAGCGCGAGATCAACGCCGGCTTTGTTGGTGATCTCAACAAGTTGCTCTCGTACCGTAAGTTAGAGCAATTAGGCGCCCGTACCTACCATGAGCTTAGCCCTGGACGCTTGTTACAGATCATTCACTCCTACCCTAATGATCCTTTAAATGAGCTGCTACAGATCTCCGCGCTCTTTGTGGATATCCCTGAGTTAGAGAGCTTAGATAAAGAGCTGCGCTACATTGCCGAGCACAACCGCAAAAAGGTAGGCAATGCCTTTAAGTCCGACCTCTCAGTGGTCGACCTTATGTACTTAGACCCAGAGATGGTCTTAGACTCGGCTTTTGCTCCTGTATACCGTAAGGCCGTGCAATGCTACTGCGCCTATGAGTTCTATTTGCTTGATCAAGTGCAGGTAGTGCGCGGCCTTATCAGCGAAAATGACTTAGACGAGCTCATCTTCTACTGCTTTTTATTAGCCACTACTACTGGTCGTGACAGCGACTATGAGCGCTATTTTTCTTTAGTGCGCCTCCAAAATCACATCAACTTGTTGCTGTTGATGCATGGTTCGTTTGTGAGTGTGTCGCAGTTTGAGCCACGTCTCGTTAACTTTGCTTGTGCTGATGACGCCAAAGAAGCAGGTTTATTGCACTCGGCAGTGGACGCTTGCAAGCAAACCAAGCGCAAGTCGAAAAAAGAGGTTTTTGAGGTAGCGGTCAACTCCCTGCAAGACCTAGCTTTATCGCGTGAGGCCGCCGAAAAGGCTGTGGCCGCCTTAGGCATTGAAAAGCCTGATGGCAGCACTAGTGAGACTCTCGCCCAAGACCTCGACGTGGAGTATTGCTACACCACGTTAGAGGAGATGATTGCTTGCAATCCGTTTGGTATGCACTTTTGCTACCTTGAGCATCGCTTGCAGTACGCCATCGAAAAGAATATGCAGATGGCCTTGCTCGATTCGATCCGCTCGGCCTCGTTACTGTTACAGCACCGCTCAAAGCGTCAGAGCATTGGTCTTACTGCCCCAGGTCAGTACGAGTACTCGTCAGCCCTAGAGATGTATATCTTGGGTATGTCGTGTGCCATGACCAGCTTTAAGGCTGTGCAAAATGCCTCGCAGCATCTGTGTGACAGCGACTCTTGCTCGATCTTTATCTACGACCTCTTCTTAAACAAAGAGCGTGTGGCTGTGTCTGGCATCAGTGATTACACCGATGTCTTTGAGCGCTTTAGTGCCGCTGAAATCGAAAAAGCCGTCAATACCAACACCTTTAGCGATGAGCTCAAGGAGTGGGCGCTGCACATCTACCATCAACAGAGTGTGATCTCGCACTTAGATGAGTACTTCGACGGTTTAGTCACCAACAGCACCTCCAATGCCGAACCAAAGATCGAGAATGTCCGCTCTATCGTAGAGCTGATGTGCTTTTTCAGTAAGCATCAAATCAACCGCCTGCGTAAGCGCTTATTGCAAGAAGAAACGCAGGGCGATCGTGCTTCTGATGCCATTAAAGCTAGCCGCAATAACCAAAAGGCAAATGGTTCTGCTAGTGCTACCCGCTCAGTGTTAGCCGGTCTTGCTTTCTCTACTGCTGAAGACGATGATGGCTCGGCACACGATGCGGCGATGGCCGCCATTGAAGAGGCTGCTAACGGGGCAAGGGCTAATAGTGCTGGTGATAGTGATAGCGGTAGCGACAGAGCGCAAAGCGCTGTAAGTAGCTTAGGTGACGGCAGTGTCTACGTCGATGGGGCCAGTGCTGGAGTCGATTCCGGTTCCGGTGCCGGTTCCGGTGCCGGCACTGCTGCTGATGGCGACAGCGCTGCTTCTGAAGTTGAGGCTGAGTCTGAGACTAGTAGCACCGTTTCTACTACAGAAGGGGCTGCTGACTCTGAGGATGAGTCTGGCATCTTAGTCGATGACGTGATCTCCCATGTCGTCAGCGATATGGGCCGTGATAACACTGCTGCCCGTTTAGATCTGCTGCTGCCTATTCTCGCCTCCACTGATCTCTATACCTTTATCGACTATGCTTGGGAGTACACCAATAGCCCAGAGGCTAGCGATGTCGATAAAGAGATTGCACGCAAAGAGCAATCTGATGCCGATACGTGGGCCGATGCAGGTGATGATGATAGTGCTAGCACTAATGCTACCGATGGCTCGTGGCTGATTGGTGAGACTGGCTTTGTGCCTATGATTCCAGGTACATCGGCTCATAGCTCGTACCTGATTGGCCGAGCCTTTACCTTTGGTGATCTCGTTCCACAAAAGAGTATGGACTGGGGCTTGGTGTCTTTGGTGTACGCCAATATGATTGGTAGCTACTTAGCTCCAACCTGCCTCTACATGTGCTATCAGCCGCTGTTCTGCGCTGACTTTACTGCCTCGGGCGAGCTCAGTGTGGTCGCTCATCTGCGCGCCCTGATCAGCTATCACTTAGGACGCGTGTCGCTGAAGTTGCCATGCAACCGCATCAAGATCGATCCTAAAGCTACCGCTAATGCTAATGCTGGTCTGAATCCTAAGTCTGACCTAGCTGAGTCTAAGCAAGGCAAAGCTGCTGTTGGCGATGCTATTGGGAAGGAGGCTCTCGACCACGACCATAACCATAACCTTGATCAAGCCGATGCTGGTATGGACGCCAATGGTGCTGATGAGGAGGGCGATGAGTCCGTGGCTGCGATGTCGACGGATCGCTTTGCTTCAGCGGTTGCTGACGCGCTGATGGCCAATGTCGCGGCTGACCGCGACAGGAGCGGCATGAGCAGCGTGACTGAGCTGAATTTAGAGTGTCACCTGTATAGCAATCCAGAGGTGTATCAGAGCGAGGTCGATTTGCGCGCTCAGCTAAAGGTGCTGCGTGATTTAGATCCGTCGGTAGCTGCGGTGTTAGAAAACAATCCAACCTCGCTGGTGCATTACCAAGAGGATGATGGCCCACAGCCATACCGTCCATCGGTATATTCGGCTTTGGTGGGCAACAGCATCATCAATCTCGTGATGCTGATTACCAACAATCGCCGTTTTGCCGCCTGCTATGTTCGCACCTTAGCTGCGCTCTTGCAGCTTAATGTGGATATCCTCAAGCGTGAGGTTTCCCCTGACGGCTGTCTTGCTACCTTTGCGTTTTTACGTGCAGTAAACGATATTGAGCGCATCAATCCTCACAAGGGATGTTTGTCCGATTTTGAGAATTTGTCTCTGTATAGCGAGCTCTTTTTTGATCAATTAGTGCCAACCGTCAAGAACCTCGAAGACCGCATGCTCTTTGGCAACTTGCTGTCTACGACTTGCTCCATGTCCATGGTAGCTCACATGTTCTTGCAGTTAGGCATGGTCTCGCCTCTACACCGTGAGCAGGGCTACAACTTGCTTAATCAAGCCATGAGTGAGTCGCATGGCAACTTGCTGCCAATTAGTGCCCCTTACCTTGATGAGCTCAACTACACCAACGCAGCCCTGCACAACGGTAACTCTATTAGCTACTTAGCTGAGGTCAATAAGGCTTTAGGCAACAAGGTACAAAGCGACCTCTACACCATGTTAGGTGAAAAGTCCTTCTCCTCTAAATGCTTTAACAAGGTTCTTGATTACTATCGCCGTACTGAGCAAAAGCAAGAAGTCGTGCGCTTCTCCAAGCTCTTGTTATGTCTGCACCGCCCTTATGGCTACTATCAGATGTATCTGTTGCTGCGTGATGCAGCGGTAGCTTCGGGTGTCACCAAGTCTGATTTAGGTGGCAGCCGTGTCAGCTCAGATACGCTCTCGCCTGTCGACGCCGCCTCGGCAGCTGAGCTTAGTGCTGCCATTGGTGTCAAGCCTGGTACCGAGCTTGAGGTAGCTCATACCTACTTGTACTATGCTGCTGCCATGAGCGTGCCTGAGGCCATGACGGAGCTTGAGGTCTTAAAGAAGACTAAGACCTTTAAGCCACTGCCTTTTATCATGACCTGGTGCTATTTAGAGAAGCTTGCTGAGACCGACATTCAGGCCATGCTGCTCATGATCTCTCTGTCGCTATCAGGTGAGATTGTGCCACCTAATTTCATGCGCTACCTTCACTTTATGGAACGCTACCACTCAAGCTTCAGCAACAGCTCCTTAAAGCGCCTCTTGCTTGAGGCTGGCACCTTACAGCTGCGCTCAGAAAAGGACGCCTCGTTTGGCACCAATCCAACTTGGTTTGACCTCTTTGGTACCGAGGAGGATATCCTGCGCGCAAATGGTGATGACATCAATGGCAACTCAGCTAAGATGCTGGCCAACAACGAGCTCGTAGAGTGCTTTGAGCAGCGCTTTATGATCAACTTGGTCACCGATCCGCGCATCAAGAACGTGCTGCAAAAGCTCTTTGAGCAGCTAACACAGGGTAAGAGTGCCTTAGAGCGCAATATTCTCTTTAACTGGCTGCGCTCCAACAACTTCCCATACTTCCTGATCGAAAAGGCCCAAGCCTTTATTTCGACCACTTCGGCGGTAGAGGGCTCTGATGACGTTACCGGTATCGATATGCTGGTGCGCTGGATTGGTTATCGCTTGGATGTGTGTTCGTTGGGCATCATCAACAATATCGCGTTAGCCTCTTCGCGCAACAACTACGTCTTAGACGACCATATTGACATCGAGCAGGGTGTGATGAGCCTGCTTGATAACAGCATGATTCAGCCATCAGCCAATTTGATTTTGGCTGCCCCATTGCTCGCGCTGCGTGGTCGTGGTCGCCCTAACTTCAAGCTCTTTGCTAACCTTGTGCGCTATGCTGCCAACTTAGGTCAGCGCAGTGCCCAAGTATTCTCTGTACTCAACACGCAGTACTTAGAGCAAAGCCCATATGGCGGACAGTTTGACCACTTTGTGGCCCGTCCACAGCGCCGCGATATGGTGGCTAATGCGGCAAACTTGGCTGACAAGGTAACCTCACCTGAGATCTTTAAGCGCTTCTTGCACTTGCTGCACAACAATCAGCAACAAGAGCAGCTTTCTGAGCTCAACATCGCTGCCAACAAGGTCGGTTCTAAGAACTACGAGGGCGGTGATTTTGTTACCACTGGTGATGTCTCTAGTGCTGACTTAGGTGACGAGCAGGATGCACAAAGCGCACCGGCCTCTAAGGCTACTGCGGCTACTAAGTTCACCAAGGCTGCCAAGGCCAAGGCCGCAGCCACCGCAGCCACCGCAGCCACAGCAGCTGCAGGTGCCGCAGGTGCCGCCGGTGCGGCGGCGGATGAGACTTGGGATAGCATCAAGGTCGTGGCCTCGCCGCATGAGGGTGACGAGTTAGATGACGATGATGTGGTGGCTATTAGCGATAGAGATGCCTCTAAGAGTCGTGTCACTGTGCGCCCAGAGAACTTGGCGCAGATGCTGAGCGATAAGTCGCTGCAGCGCTTTTTTGGTGATATCTCCTCACACATTAAGGCCGATGTTTCCAACCGCTTAGAGCAGGACTTTAGAGCAAGCTGCGATGATGCTAAGGATGGCTATGATCTCTTAGGTTCGATGAACTCGGTCTCTAAGAGCAGTTCAGACCTTACTTTTGCTGACCTCTACGATGAGGCTCTCGACTTTCTTAACACCGTCAATGTTCGTGTCATGAGAGCGGTGACTAGTCACTACGATCATGAGTACGACGATTTCTATGAGCTCATCTCGCTGTGTGGTCAGAAGTTTGAGCAAAACGTCTTTGAGCACTACATGGGTTTTACGGTGCGCTCTAAGCAGTACATGCCGGATCATGATGCTGATGACGCTGCTGCTGCGGCCGCCGCGGCCGCAGCTACTGCCGGTTATGCCGATGACGCCGATGCATCAGAGGCTGGCAGCGCCGTCGCCGCTGATGCTTTAGAGGATGGTTCTCGTGCCGATGGCGTAGGGGCGGGCGTTGTTTCTGAGGATGGTGCTGACGCTACAAGCGACGATGAGGCGGGAAATATCGACCGCAATATTTACTTCTGTGACCCTGATGAGGCCAATCTCTCGCATCACTTGGTGCTGGAGTTTATGGACTATGCCTACGCCCATTTAGGACGTGGTGCGGATGGCGTCGCTGGCAAACGCTTTGGTATGCTGGGTCTGGTCAAGATCGGTACTGACCGTGACGGTAAGGACGAGACTATTGCGCGCTACCTCAAGCTCATCATTAACCTCAAGTACTACATCTTAGGTAGTGGTTTATCGCTGCCACAGGCAGTGGTGATCAGCCGTAACGGTTGGCAATTAGGCCGTAAGCCTAATGGCCCTGAGCGTAGCTATGCTTCTTTGCTCGCAAAAGATGTACTGCGTGGTGCACAGGGGGCATGGAACCGCTTCTTGTACTACTCGCAAAGCTACATCTTCAAATACAGCCTCAATGAGGACAACTTCCAAGAAGATCCGCATCAGCAAACTGCCCGTAAGTTTGTGCACGATGTCTTGCAGCTTGATCTTGATTCACAAAAGTTCCAAGAATTTGCGCAGGATATGGACAGCGAGGGCTTTAGCGAGTTCGAGGCTTTGCGTGCTGAGGCACAAAACGGCTATGTGGAGGGACGTCACCGCTTTATCAGCGATGATATGGAGTACGACTACGCCAGTGGCTTTGCTTTCCCTAACCGCGATGATTTGTATGAGTTTAGGTTAGAGTCGGATCAGGCTATCCATGCCCGCGATCAGTTAAAGCTCATCGCCCGTAAGGTCAATAGCATCAATGCGCGCTCCCCTGAGATGCAGATGACCTATTTCAACACCCCTGATGTGGAGATTGCTAACAGTGGTAGTGTGCAGCCAATTCGTGTCCGCGCTACTATTGAGCGCATTTTAGGTGAGGACAACATCCAGCGTTTGTTAGACGATAAGGGCCAGTACAAATGGATCACTATGAGCTTTACGGACTGCAACCATGAGGTTGACGCCCACCAGCTCTTACAGATGGTGCCTTATAGCTGCTCTATTCTGCCAATTCATTTGTTGCAGGGATTAGATCCGCAAGCGCGTGCTGATGCTCTGTACTACTTCTTTACTGGTTGTGGTGATGTGGATGCCAGTACTTCAGAGGCCATGGCTTTAGCAAAGGCTGCTAGTGGGGTGCTCTACAACACTGATTTGTGGGGTATGGCTTATGATCAGCGCTTGGTGCGCTGGCATCACAGCCGCTATGAGTTAAGCCGTGCGATTTCGCGTGAATACAGTGCTTTCCACAAGCAATTCCAGCATTTAAAGGGCTTAAACACTGCCTATGGTAGCGCCATTTATATGATGGACAGCTTCAAGCTCTACATCGATCGCATCAAGCATCGTGACGCTCAACAGTTGCCTTTAGAGGCTTTCCCGCAGGAGGTGTCATCGTCCTTAGCGCGTGATCCGTTACGTGCTCGTCACAACAACGGCAGCAGATTATCCATTGATAGCATTAAGGCTAACTTAGCTGAGCTGGCGTTCGATCCAGCAGAGCCTACCACCATTGTGCCTGATGATGCGATTGCTGGCGTGGGCTCTGGTGCCAGTGCTGGTGCCAGTGCTGGTGCCAGTGCTGGTGCCAGTGCTGGAGCCAGCGCTGGAGCCAGCGCAAGGGCTGGTCTTGCTGACTTCCGCTATCAAGATGGTTCCTCGGGGATGGTGC
This sequence comes from uncultured Anaerobiospirillum sp., assembly GCA_944393075.1. Taxonomy (GTDB): domain Bacteria; phylum Pseudomonadota; class Gammaproteobacteria; order Enterobacterales; family Succinivibrionaceae; genus Anaerobiospirillum. The sequence continues at coordinate 12,272 of CALXYZ010000029.1, forward strand.
AGGCCATCTTGCCACCACATCCGCAGGATGCGGCTGAGGTGGCTGAAGAGGGCATCGAAAAGCAGGAAATGGAGAAGTTGTGGCAGTGTCTGTTAGATGATGAGGAGTACACCGGCAACCTCTTTATGTCTAATTGCTACCTCCAAGATCTGGTGCACAACGTCACCGAGCGCAACAAGGCTTTAGGTCAGTACTTTGAGCCGTTGCCATTCAATCCGCTTGATAGCAGTGAATATGCAGAGGATGCTGCCCGTCACGAGTATTTAGAAGGTGGTGAGGCACCAAGCCCAGTGGGAGTGAGTGCCACCGAGAACAAAGCAGGTAGCAGCAACAGCTGGGAGCACGACAAGAGCACGGTTTTCTCTGAGGAAGATGGTGAAGACGATACCGTCAAGACCTCCAACCGCAACAGTGAAGAGGCCATGATCTTTACGCGCTTAAAGGATTTCTTAACCTCAAAGTTAGGAGTCAGCGCCGACCACGTTTCCAACAAGAACCAAGCTGCCAACACCATTGCTGAGATGGCCAACCTCAACTTCACTAGTGCTGCAGGCGCTGCGGTGGCTACGGCTAGCGAGAGTGGCAGCATTAGGGGTGATAGCGCGGTATCTGGTATGGGCCTAGGTATGGGCGTTGGTATGGGCGTTGGTGTGGGCGTTGGTGTGGGCTTAGGTCACGGCAACAGCCGTACTCGCTCGCATCGCGATATCGATGAGATTGATGTACCAAACTCGGTTTTAGCGCGCTTCTTTGCTGAGGCTTGGCCGTTTGACAACAAAAAAGAGCGACAGTACACCCGCCCTGACATGTTCTACGAAGAGGAAAATCCATTCCATACTGCGGTCTTCCTCTTTAGGCAGCGTATGGCTGAGGGGGGTGGGCGTACTGAGCGCATGCAATGTGAGTACACCTTATTAGACTCACTGCATCGCTATGGCTACTTCTTTGGTGCTAGCGACATTATCGACCGTTCGTTTGTGTCGGTGGTGTTTGAGGCTTTCAAACAGCGTTATCAGCGCAAACAGGCTCACAACGAAGTTTCACAGATCATCTCCTCGTGTGCGAGCGATATGATTGCGGCGGCTTTAACGCCACGCCAAGTGGAGTCCTTCTTAAACCTCAGACCTGATGCTGTAACCAAGCTCACCCGTAAGGTGGCCAAGTATTTCGGCTTGCCTATGTTTACGCCAAAGGGATTGTTGTTTACCACCGCGCTCTTCTACGCCGACAACAAGATTGCGCAGTTGCTGCCATACTACCAGTCGCTGACCATGGCGCCACGTTCCATGATCAAGAATCACTTGGCGGTGTTGCTTGACGACAGCTTGTTGCACCCAGTGTTCTATGACCTCTACACCGATAAGGAGTTGTTACTCAAGGCCCCTAATCTCTATGCTTTCTTGTCGATGCAGCATGCACAGGTATTGGACTTCCGTCGCAACTTAGCTATTGCTAAGGCATTAGGTTTACCTAACTCTTACGAGGGCCGTGCTGCTATTCAGAAGATGGTGTGGGAGGAGCTGAAGAAAAAGCGTGTGCAGCCAACATTGGCTAACTTTGAAAAGGAGTACGATCGTCAGCTTGAAGAGCTGTTTAAGGACAAGGTCGATCCAGAGTCCATCAAGTGGCTGTTTGAGCGCAGCCGTGGTGCTAGCTACCAGACACTGATGGCGCAGGATGATGTTTTGGCAAACAACAATGTCAATGCCAAGACGGCCAATTTTGCTCCAAGCAAGCGCAAAGCTCCTGATGTGCACAATGCAGTGTATGTAGACTACGCAACCATCAAAAACTTAGGTGATCACGTCGCCTTATCAGATGATGAGCCTGTGGTCGTTAAAGAGCCTTACTCGCGTCGCGACTTCGCCAAGATGGATGAGGTGACGGCCTATCTGTCGGGTTTTGGTGACATTGATTACAACAGCGGTGTCTATAGCTCGGAAAAGCAAGAGCAGGCTCATAAGCTGTTACAAAGTGACCTTGATGAGCGCAAGATCAGCTTTGTGGAGTTGATGACGGGTAAGAATGTCGCCTATGAGGCTTTAGATGAGGATGCCCGCTTAGTTCTTGAGCCTTCGTGCCTCAAGATCACTCATATGCAGGCCGCCTTGATTTGGCAGCACTTTGGTAATCTCTTTGAGCAGCCTACTTTCAAAGAAGAGCTGTTCTCGCAGTTTATCGTCAGGCGCGAGCTGCACCTCAACAAGTTGCAGTATGACTTTGAGGTCAAGTCCGCCCATTCCTTTAATCGCCATGTGGGCTACGACTATGCCGACAATAGCTTGCTGCAAGCAGCGCGCATGAACTTTAAGTTGCAAGAAAAGGAGAATCCAGAGCTTTTCAACAATCCAAAGCGTCCTCTGACCTTGCCACCAACTGCCGATGAGTTGGCGGCTAAGCGCTATGCGCCTGAGGAGATTGAAAAGGTTGCGGGCACCAACCCTAATGCCAAGCTGCTGTTACAGATGATGCGCGAGCAGCCAAACGTTATGGGCTACTTCATCAGTCCATTCTTCGATGACTTGTTTGCTAATGTTTATCGCTACAACAAGAGCATCGTGAATTACGATATCTCCAAGTACATGGAGCATCCGCCTGTAGTGATCGATAGTGACGAGCTGTTGGCTACCAAGTACGGAGTCAACCCGATGTACGACGACACTAGCTTCGATGACGATGACGGCGACGATGCGGATGAGTACTACGATGACGATTACTATGACGTTGATGTCGCTGATGACGGCGACTACAGCGACTACAGCGATGATGATTGCTACATCGTCCATGGTGCTGATGGTGCTGATGGTGCTTATGGCGCTGATGGCGCTGATGGCGCTGATGGTGACGACAGTTACTATGATTATGACGTCGACAGCGGCGAGGGTATGGATGGCGTTGATATCAGCATGCTCAGTCCTGAGCAGTTGCAGGAGTTTATGGAGTTCGTAGAGTCGCACCATATCGACCCTATGGATGTAAACGCCATTGCTGAAGCTCTCACCAAGTGCCACTTAGAAAAGCTGATGGACTCTGAGGATACTAGTCAGGACGTCGACTATGATGCCGAGCAAGCCTTAGATGAGATCGTTAATGATAATGAGTCACGTAAAAACCGCGCTCGTAACAGTGGGAAGAGTGGTGGCAGCGATAATGGCAGCGGCAGCAGCAACCGCCGCCGTCGCGCGCGTAGCCAGCAGCAAAACACGGCTGACGAAGCAGAGTTTAGTGCGCAGCAGCAAGCCCCAAAGCGCCGTAAGAGCAGAAACCGCAAATAATGGCAGTTGCTGCGGCTGTTGCAGTGGCAGTGGCTGCTGGCGTAGCCGCGGGCGTAGCCGCGGCGGCAGCTGCCGCTAGCGCCAGCCCCAACCGCAAAGTACTTGCTGACAGGAGGTTGGGGGCGGGCGCTGTACAGGGCGCAAAGTCTAAGTTGAAGCTGAAGTTGTTGGTTGGTTAGTTTTGAGTTTGAGGAGAAAATCTCATGCAGTACATGTTGAAACTGACGGTGCTTGGTGTGCGCCATCAGGTGTTTCGTGTGGTATCGATTGATGGACAAGCCGATATCGAGCATGTGCTCAGTTTGCTTAACTTGTCCTTTGACTACGCTAACTACGACGATAAGGCTCTGTACTTTGCCCACTCTGCTGCTGCTGTAAAAGCCTTTAACGTCGATGTGCCTGATGTTGACGACGACCACTACGGCCCTGTGGCTAACGCCTTTGCCTCATTTTGGGAAAAAGAAATTGACCTTAAGGGCTTAAGTGAGATCGATCCTGAGGCGTTGTTTGTCCTTAATTTAGCCGATAGTGCCGATAAGGCTCGTGCTTTAAACCGCTTTGATGCACTCATTGCCGAGCAAGCACAGATGATTTCCGTTGAGTTGCCACAGGATTCTCACCCTCGCGATAAAAGCACACACTTTAAGTTTGTCTATGTCGTCCACGGGGTGCAGCACTTAGTGGAAGTTATGATGAGCTCGGAGAAGCTTAATTGCTTCTTACCAGCTACCTTAATGGGCGTGGGCTTGGTGATTGATAACGATAGCGACAAGCCTTTAAGTACGGCCATGATCGACGAGCTGTTAGATGCTATCGACGCTGATGAGCATGATGCAGCAGCTGATGGTAATTTAGGGGGCGCTAGCACCGTAGTTGATGGTAGTGACGATGAAGAGTCAGTGCTTGGTCTCAATTTAAAGGTGTGTACATCGCGCATGCGTGCGCTAGGTGCGATGCGCTCTTCTGAGAATATTAATCAGGCTCTCTTGCAGGCAGGTGCTACCGCTCTTAAAGTTAAGCTTGATTAAGCCACGGTCTGCCGCGTTTGGTGGCTATTGGTGCGCTTAATGTAACGGGGACAAGCCTCTCATGGGGCGGCGTTTTGCTGATAAAATTGTGCAGCAACGCCCCAGCAACGCCCAAGCAACGCCCCAGCAATGCTCCAGCAATTTTGACAACGTCCAAGCATGGCTTAAGGTCTAGGCTTCGGGTTGATTTTAGCTGCTTAGCTGCTTAGTTGCTGTGAGTTTTAGAGAGCGCGGGTCTGTCGATTACCATCGGCCTTGGGCTTTTAGGCTCAGGTTGTGGTCTTATAAGGAGATTTTCCATGTCTTTAATCATGCTCAAAGATATCAAAATGCCACAAGAGTTTGTGACACCACCAAAGTTATCCGCAGCAGAGCTAGAAAAAGACAGTAGCTTGTTTGACCAAGCTTGTGAGTGCATCAAGGCCCATAAGGCTTTACTGATTGCGCACTACTACACCGCTCCTGTGATTCAGCGCTTAGCTGAGGCGACAGGTGGCTTTATCGGCGACTCCTTAGAAATGGCTCGCGTGGGCAAAGAAAGCCCTCTGTCGACCATCTTGGTCGCTGGTGTGCGCTTCATGGGTGAGACCGCTAAGATCCTCTCTCCTGAAAAGACCATTCTGATGCCAGATCTGAGCGCTGAGTGTTCCTTAGATCTGTGCTGCAAGGCCTCAGAGCTCAAGCGTGTTAAGGCCGAGCATCCAAATGCCACTGTGGTGGCTTATGCCAACACTTCAGCCGAGGTTAAGGCTTTATCTGACTGGATCGTGACCTCCTCCTTAGCTGTAGAGTTAGCCGACTACTTAAAGGGCCGTGGAGAGGAGATCTTATGGCTCCCAGATCGCCACTTAGGTTCTTACATCGCTAACAACGCCAAGACCGATGTCTACTGCTGGCCAGGTCGCTGCATTGTGCACGACTCGTTTGAGGCTGCTGCCATCAAGAAGATGAAAGAGCAGTACCCAGAGACTAAGCTCTTAGTGCACCCTGAGTCTTCAGCCGAGGTGGTGGCTTTAGCCGATTGCGTTGGTTCGACCTCGCAGTTATTAGCCTTTGCTAAGAAGGACGATGCTAAGAGCTACATCGTGGCTACCGAGCACGGTATCTTCTACAAGATGCAGCAAGCCTGCCCCGAGAAGACTTTCATCGAGGCTGCTATCGGCCCACGTAGTGGTGTGAAGTTAGAGGACGCTGCCTGCCCATGGATGGGGCTGAACTCACTTTCTAAGCTCATTGAGTGTTTAGAGAGCGAGGGTGAAGCTCGTAAGTCTCATGAGATCCACGTCCCTGAGGACGTGCGTGTGGCTGCCTTAAAGCCATTAGACCGCATGCTCGCCTTTGCCGCTGCCATCAAGAGTGGCAATGTGCCTAACAATCTGTAGGTACATATTCAGGATTCCGGACCTGATTGTGCTGCCTAACATTTTGAGGCCATCCTAGGCATGGCACGAGGGCTGGGCATAATCGAATCTACTCCAGTTTATGGGCTATAGGTTATGCCATACAGGACTTAGCCTGCCTTTGCAAGTATCGGAATTTTGAATACATACATACATACATACATACATACATATGTAGTTGTAGCGCCAGTAGTTATGGCGCTCAGAGACGATAAAGGTACGTGTTTGGTCAAATAAGCGCACTTTTGTCGGTACAATAGAGGCTGCATCAGCTATTTCCTCCATGCTTTTCCATAACAATGGGATTGGCAGGTGGATTTGCGGTGCAGCCTTTGTTTTTTGTTCGGTATTGGGGTTTTTCTAAGATGCACGGTCTGATTACGACCTACGACAACAAAAAGGGCACGGGACGCGTGCAGGGTGATGATGGCCATATCTACTTCTTTAACCGCGATATGCTCTCTAAGCCTGAAGAAGAAGATAGCTTCATGATGGATATGGAAGTGGAGTTCACCTCAAGTGAAGACAGTGACAACAAAGTCGCTGCCGATATCTACTTAACAGATCCAAAGTCAGTTCAAGACAAGTCCATCTTCTATCAAGAGCCAGCCTCCTTCCTCTGCGAAACTGAAGATTTAGTTTCAGGCTATGACGTCTTAGACCGTGGTCTTTTTGCTTTGCAGCGCAGTGAGCGCACCGAAGAAAAAGCCCGCAATGCTCTGATACGTGAGTGTGTTGGGGTCGGTGCTAACTCGTTAGTGTCTTATAAGGTCGAGCGTCAGCTTAAGAGTGCCTTTGGCAATGGTTTTGAGACCTTTACCGTGCGCGGTGTGCCTGTGGTGTTAGGCCGCATTGATGATAAAGGTGAGATGCGCGCTGCTGACCTCAAAAACCGCCTGAACCAAGAAAAGATCAAAAAGGCCCACAACATCATCGTCAACACCCGTATCGGCAAGTTAGTGCTTAAAGGCATGGGTGCGGTGCTGTTGATCATCTTTGCTTTAGGCTTCTTCCTTACAGGCGGCATTTAGCTCCAATCCGTGTGCTCAATACATTGCTCACCAGCACAAAGCCAAAGCCAAAACCAAAGCCAAAGCCAAAACCAAAGCCAAAACCAAAGCCAAGGCCGTAACACGCTTTGGCTTTGTGCATTTGGGGAGTGGGAGACGGTCGGCGCAAATTAGGGCAGCATCTTACCAACGTGATTTTCATGCTAAACTTAGCTATGGGTTATTTAAGTTACTCGTAGCTAAGTTAGGTTGGGTTGAGCTTAGCACGAGCTTCATTTGCTGCCACAGCTGCGCTTAAGGTGCATGCAAAGGCGCTCCTGTAGAGGTTAATATGACCGGATCCATAGGCACCATCATCGTTATCGCGCTTATCGCCATTCCTTGTTACTTCGGTTTAAAGCGCATCGCCCGCTCCTTTAGCAAAAAGGGCGGCTGTGGCTGTGGCCACGAGGGTGAGGGCAGTTGCCATTGCCACCACGGTGATCATGGTGACAATGATGAGCTTTTTGAGAAGACAAGCAGCCGTACTGAAGCGGCTTTAATGCGTCATGCCGAGCATCGTCATGGTGACCACTCTGGTAGCGGAGTGGATGGTCATGGCCATAGCCATGGTCACGGCCATAGCTGCGATTGCTGCGGTGATGGCGAGCATAGCTCGGGCTCTTGCTGCTCGGGTTCTGCTGATGATGCCGGTCATGAAGAGGATGGCAAGTTCAACGCTAACTGCACGCATGAGCACAGCAGCAACGGGGCAAAGAAATGCTGCTGCTGTGATTCAGATGAGCGCTAGAGTGAGCTGTTTTGCGGTCTTTGCGGTCTTTGCGCTTTTGCTAAGCTTTTGCTTGATAGTGGGGTAGACCTTTAGGCACACCTTGAGGTACACCTTGAGGCAGAGCTTGAGGTGAGGCCTCCTAATGCCGTCGAAAGGCTGATCCACATTGCAAGTGGATTGTGGCACTTGTTATTAGCTTTTTGCTGCCTTTGCGGGGTAGGTGGCAAGATGCTCAGAGCTCCCTAGTCTTTTGGCTCTAGTTGCGCTATGCTAAGTGTGTTTGCTTGTGAGAGCAGTTTGAGACCCCATTAGTAGATAGTACAAACTGTTTGCTTGTGGGCGCAGCTGTAGTTCTGCTGTGTTGTTGAGAAAAGCTGCGATCTTGCAACGGAGCGTTCTTAGTGGCTCTAAGAGGCAGGACTTAAGCAATGAGCTTAGGTGGGCGTACTAAAACAAGTTGAGGATAGCCATGCTAAACCCAGATTCGGTATATAGCCAAGTAGGCGATCTTACCGAAGAAACCTTACAAAAGCTAGAAAAAAGCGGCTTGCGCATGACCGTGCAGAGACGTCATATCATTGATATCCTGACTAAGAGCCAATGTACGTCGCCAAAAGAGCTCTGGTATGAGGCCCGTCAGTATGTCCCTGATCTGGGTATTGCCACCGTTTACCGTTTGATCAACCGTTTAGAGCAAATCGGTGTCTTAGCTAAGACCCGTAGCCTCGGTATCAATCGCGTACAGCCTCAGTTAGGTGTGATCACCAACATCGATGGTAAGGTCGTGCATCTGCGTAACCCAGTCAAGCTCAATGAGCTGATCCGTATTGGCTTGGTCGCCAAAGGTATCATCGGCCCAGACACCACTATCGATACCTCTTTAGTAGGTGAGAGCATCAATATCAACCTCACCTCATAGGGTCTGAGCTGTCTTTGAGCTTTGCAGCTTTGCAGCTTTGCTAAGCCTAGAGTAGGGCTACTAAGCTCTACTCACATGCCATCAAACACACTGCGCAGCTTCGGTTGTGCGGTGTTGTTTTTTAGGTGGTACAGCAAGCTTCATCTTGCTCTGATTTTTTTTCTTCATCTATTTGCATCCATTATCCTGTTGATCCTTTCACGTGTGATCCTTTTGGTCTCAAGAGGTCGTTGAGGTAACTGTAATGTCTAGTACAAAAGATCTGGAAAAACCAACCCCGCTGACTTCTTTAGAGGCGGTCTCTACCCCTGTGCGTACTGATCACAACGATATCGCTGAGTCGGGGGAGACTTACTTAGAAACCATTTTGCTGATTCGCGACCGTACACAGAGCCGCTTAGTGCGTGCTGTGGATATCGCTAACGAGTTAGGTTTCTCTAAGCCAAGCGTCTCCCGTGCTTTAGGTCAGCTCAAGGAAAAAGGCTACATTCACATCGAAGCCTCTGGTGCCATCATCTTTACCCCAAAAGGCCAAGAGCAAGCAGAGAAGATCTTCTTCCGTCACCGCATCATCACTTACTTCCTGCGCGACGTCTTAAACGTGCCTGCAAAGTTAGCTGAGCACGATGCCTGCCGTATGGAGCACGTGATCTCCGATGAGACTTTGATCCACATCATCGATTACCTCCAAGAGCGCAACATGCTCCCAGAGGAAGTCGACCCAGAGATCTTCAAGTAGCATCGGCTGCGAGCTTAGAAAGCCCGTATAGGAGCTCGCAACTAAGGGTGGTGCAAAGAACCGCGAGGGTCTAACCTCCGCGGTTTTTTGTTGCTTGGATGCTTGGGGCTGAAGAGTAGGATAACCTCACGCATGTTACCTGCTAGAGTGCGTCTGCCATTGTAGTGGGGCAAAGGTAACCGACGAAGTGGCTCTGTTAGCAGCCTCTTAAGCAAGGTCGGTCACTAAGTGTTAGAGGATAGTGAGGAAAGCAAAGATTGCTCTGATGGTTAAATTGCATCCATGGTTATGCTCCGTCTATCGCGGAGATCCAAAAGAGCACCCCCTCAGGAAGGCCTCATGTCACTTAAATCCATAAAAGAGCTTCTGTTTAAGAAAAAAACAGATAGTGCAGCAAACAACTATCAGTTTAATGCCAATGAGGTGCAGAGCGCTGACATTGATGAGCAGATTAAGCATCATGGATGCGCAGATAGCGATTATGGATGAGCAGAACGAGGTCATGGCTGAGCATAACGTGGCCATGAATGAGCTGCTCGCCGCTGAGATAGAGCAAATCAAGACTAAGGAAGCGCAGCTCAAGGTTAAGCTAGATCAGCTTAAGATCAGGCAGATCAGCTCTGGTCTCAGTACACATTAGTGCCGCTCCGTGCTGGTTGCTAAGTCAGCATGGCTTCGTGGAAAGCCATCTCTGGGTTTTCTTTGCGTGGGCGCTTAATGTAGTCGGTTTCGGCGTCGAGGTCGGTGTAGGTGCTACCGTACTCGTCGTCGGTGTTTTCATCGTGCTCGCTATCCCCTAATGGTCCTTTCTTGAAAAAGCGCGAGAGCGCTAAGTTCTTGGAGTACTCAAAAAGCTGAAACAAACGCTCCAAGTACACTAAGGACAAAACCTGCGACTGTTGCTGCGCTAGCAGCATCTCATCGTGCAATGTCATCTGTGTGCTGTTCATTGCCGACTGCGACTTCACGGCGAGCAAATCCTCAATTGTGGCCAAGCGCACATTGGTTCTGGTGAGCATCTCGTAGAGCTTTTGCACAAGACCTAGTTGCGCCATGATCGCTGGCTGTACCGTGGCGGCAATCTGTGCAGCGCCTACCCCTGTGATGCCAATGATCTTATTGGCCTGAATCGCCTGTGCCATCAGCATTTGCTGCGAGCCCAGGATCTTAAAGTCTTTGATATTCCCTCCAGTTTCGAGATTACCGCGTGAGTTAAATAGGCTAGCAGTAGTGGCAGAGACGGCTGAAAAGGCCGTGCCTGAGCCTGTGCTTGCGGCTGTGGTAGTAGTGGTGGTAGCGGCAGTAGTGGCGGCTGTGTCCATGCCTTGTTGGGCAGCCTCGCTGGTGTTGAGGCTAGCCTTAGCACTAGCTGGGGCTGCGGTAACTGTAGAGGCTACCTTTTCTGCCTTGGCGGCAGTAGCGTCAGCGGCGCTGGAAGCGGCTGCGGTGCTGTGGCTGACGGTAGCCTGATCGCGCTTTTGAGCTTCGCTAGTGGCGCGATCAGATACGGCCACCGCGGCCGCGGCATTGGTTGCTGTAGGCTGTGCGGCCTGACGTAGCTGACTTTGAGCGTGCAGCGTTTGCTGCTGTACCAAG
>CALXYZ010000030.1 GCA_944393075.1 uncultured Anaerobiospirillum sp.
CCCATGACGGACTGAAGCTAGACAACTTAGGCTTGATCTCTCAAGCCTCGGTCGTAAGACCGCAGGTAGTTGACTCTATCAACGTGAGAGAAACACGCTGCTACGCCGCTACAATACTTTTGACAGCCTCAACTAAGCAAGGTCTGGATCAGAAGCATCGTCATTGAAGTCGTGGGCAAGTAAATCTGGGATCAGAGCTGAAGAGTAGAAGAGGTAAAGAGCCTGAGTACCTAAGTCGCCCTTACCCATTTGCTTTAACATACTGTAGGACTTATAGGCTAAGTCTAAACCAGGAAGGCTGATACCACGGTCATGGCAGACCTTTAAGGCGATCTCCATATCCTTTAAGAAATGATCAATCTTAAAACCTGGATCGAAGTCGCGGTTTAAAATACGTGGGCCATAGCTCTGTAAGGAGAAAGAACCAGCAGCACCAGCACTTAAGGTATCGATAATCTGCTTTGGATCTAAGCCCATACCACGGGCAAAAACAATAGCCTCACATGCAGAGAACATGGTAGTTGCTACAGCTACTTGGTTGCAGGCCTTTGCCAGTTGGCCTTTACCAGCATCACCAAAGTACTCCCAGCGCTTGCCTAAGACTTTAAAGACAGGCTCTAAAGCATCAAAGGTCTCCTTATCACCACCAAAAAGCATGGTTAAAGTGGCGTTGCGAGCACCTATATCACCACCGGTTACTGGGCAGTCACATAAGGACACGCCCTTGGACTTAGCACACTTGTAGAGCTCGGTTGCAAGGTCAGGTGAGGAGGTGGTCATATCCATACCAATGGCACCTTGCTTCATGCCATAAATAGCACCGGTGCTGCGAGCTAACCACACCTCGCGCACATCTTGAGGGTAGCCAACAATAGAGATCACCACATCGCAATCAGTAGCACAGTCTTTTGGAGTCTCACACCACACTGCCCCTTGCTCAATTAAAGGCAGAGCCCTATCCTTAGTACGAGTATAGACATTGACCTTAAAGCCAGCATCTAACAAATGCTTCACCATAGGGAAGCCCATTACACCCGTACCGATAAAACCAATTTTCTTAATTTCCATGATCTGACCTTGCCTAAACTGCCTGATTGATCCCCTTGTAGCGAGCTGGGGCGATTGTGAATGCAACTGCAAGCTACTGAAAGCAACTACGTGTCATAACACTCGCAAACGCTGTGGGAACCTTTATAATTTACCATCTTGCATCAGACAAGGCTAAGAGGCAATATCCTTGACTGCTAGTGGACCCGCATATCAACCATATGCTCGTACTCTGTAGAGTACTGAAGTCAAAAAGGAACAACACATGGCTCTACCCCTGAAAAGATTGTTAGATGCCATGTGGCCTTTAGCTAGGGTATGAACCTCCTGTTGGCCGTACTTTTCAAAGCCCAAGGTGTAGACAGTCAGCCGGCTCCTATCAGGAACCAACAAATGAGATAAATAAGCCATTTAGCTTGATTATAGAAGTTCTCGCTGTGTACTACCTCTTAAGCTTTTGCCTGAGCTCATGTTGATCGACCCTCAGCTATAGCTCTTAGCTCTTAGCTTTTGTCTCTTAGCTCTTGGGATTTCCCTGAGCTAATAATACGCCGTTTACTTGCGAAAAACAGACCACGGCGCTTGGACTTTGATCTGCAGAGTTGTCTTGTAAGGTCAAAAGGGAGCGCATCAGGCATAATTACTTTGGCTCAGAAAAAGGCGACAACAACGCATTTTCTGCATTTGGTAAACCAACCAAAGTCAACTATAATTGTGGCTGCGCTTGCTCCAATATACGGCACAAAACAGCGTGTTTTCGTAGCTCCCCGCGCAGGATGTGTGGCAGTCATACTTGCGATAGACAAACGAAAAAATCACTACGCATTTTCACGCTTGTTACCGCTATAGTTACTAATTGGCTTTCCTAAGTTAAAGCTCTCACCCTAAGCAGATTGCATTAGACCGACAGACTACCTAAAACTGACCTAAAGCCACTTTTTTTTTTTTTTTCATCAAAAGCCCCAAGCACCAAGGCAGTGCTTTCGAACGTCACACATAACTTGGACTCATAATTCTTGTCGCACCTGATTGGCGTATAGTGCAGCGCCAAACACGTAATCACTGAGGATTTTAAAGGCCTAGTGCTTGCAGGTGCCATACTTACGGCCATTTGGCCTTTTGCACTCAGGCTGCACCTTTAGCATGAGGTGTGTGCTGTTTTACCTGACATTTTGGAGGGATCAATGTCAAGACTCTTTACGTCTGAATCTGTATCTGAGGGACATCCAGACAAGGTTGCCGATCAGATTTCTGACGCAGTTTTAGATGCCTACTTAACTCAAGATCCAAAGGCTCGTGTGGCCTGCGAGACTTTAGTCAAGACAGGTATGGTGGTGATTGCTGGTGAAGTTAAGTCTACTGCTAATGTCGACTTAGAGGCCGTGGTACGCAAGACTGTGTGCAACATCGGCTACAACTCCACCGAAGTTGGCTTTGATGGTAACTACTGCGCTTTCTTAAACGCTTTAGGCAAGCAGTCTCCAGACATCAATCAAGGTGTGGATCGTCAAAACCCAGAGGATCAAGGTGCTGGTGACCAAGGCTTAATGTTCGGTTACGCTTGCGATGAGACCCCTGTGTTAATGCCAGCAGCCATTACCTATGCTCACCTCTTAGTGAAGCGCCAATCCGAGGCTCGCCGTTTAGGTGTACTGCCTTGGTTACGCCCTGATGCTAAGAGCCAAGTGACCTTTGCTTATAAGGATGACGGCTCTATCGACTATGTCGACACGGTAGTGCTCTCTACCCAGCACTCTCCAGACATCTCGCTGAGCACTGTCGTCTCTGGCGTACAAGAAGAAATCATTAAGAAGGTCATCCCTGTGAAGTACTTAACCGAGAACACCAAGTACTTCATCAACCCAACCGGTCGTTTCGTGATCGGTGGTCCTGTGGGTGACTGCGGCTTAACTGGTCGTAAGATCATCGTCGACACCTACGGTGGTGCTGCTCGTCACGGTGGTGGTGCCTTCTCCGGCAAGGATCCATCTAAGGTTGACCGTTCTGCTGCTTATGCAGCTCGCTATGTGGCTAAGAACGTGGTGGCAGCTAAGCTTGCTAAGCGCTGCGAGATTCAAGTCTCTTATGCCATTGGTGTGGCTAAGCCAGTGTCGATCTCTGTGAATACCTTTGGTACTGGTAAGTACGACGACAACAAGATCGCTGATGTGATTGCAGAAGTGTTTGATCTGCGCCCATATGGCCTGATCAAGATGCTCGACTTAGAGCGTCCAATCTACCAGCCTACTGCAACCTATGGCCACTTCGGTCGTGACTCTTTCCCATGGGAGCAAACCGACCGCGTTGAAGCCTTACTCTCTGCATTAAGCTAAAGGCAACACTCTTACTAAGTGTATTAAGTGCATTAAACGCGCTAAACACAAAAGCCTCTTGGTTTTCTTATCCCAAGTAAGAAGAGCTAAGGGAGACAAAAATCATCAACTTGTCCCCTCAACAAGTTGGCTAAAGGCAAAGCCCCCCCTCAGGCTTTGCCTTTTTCGTAGCTTTCTGAGCTAGCTAGCAAACCAGCTAGCCATAAGCCATCTCAGCTAACTCATCATGCACCGCTTGTACATCATGTGCATCATGCGCATCACACTTAGCAAGCTAGAGCAAGGTGGTGTGAGCAAAGACACTTTGAGCTTCACTCTCTTGCAAGTGCAGGCTATCACCACTGGTGGCTACAACCACAATATCCTGTACACCGCGCTGCTTTAAGCGCTGCAACAGACCTACCGCATTGATCGCAACATTGGCCTGCATGTGACTCAATCCCAGCACCGCTGTATTGGTGAGGCTAGCCTTTGGTTGCATACGCAAGTCTAAGATCTCACGACCACCATTCTCATCAATGCCCTGCACAACGTAGAGCGACATCATAATGCTCTCGCTACCAGCACCAGCACCTGCACCAAAGTTTGAGCCAGAGCCCGAGCCAAAACTAGTGACACTAGTGACACCAGCGACACAAGCGGAGCGAGACGCACTATGTGCTTCAGAGTTGGCATCAGTAGCAGTATTATGGACAGCCTCACAGCTTAAGAACACAGGGAAATCGAGACGTGATAGCAGGACAAAGGCATAGCGCTCCTGCAGTTTGCGTGAGTTCTGCTCAGCAATCTCTTGCAGGATACTTTCAGTAACAATTGCAATGCCCTCTGAGCCTAGTTCTAGGCTGTAGAGGCTATGGACACAGCGCTTGATCTCTTCTTCAGACATGATATGCGCAAACATCGACAGCACGCGGCTCTCGGTGCTAGCAATAGCCCTACTGTGCTTGCGGATAGCAATAGGATTGAAAGAGCCGTCGCGATCACGAGGCACCATGATATCGAGTGTGCCTAATGAGCTACGTACTTTCTTTTGGATGAAACCGTTGCGACGATTGTTGGAGTCTTTGATGGTGCTAGTTGACTTCTCATAGCCTAAATGAGCTAGAAGCTCAGCTTGGAGGACGAAGGAGTAGCAACAACCTAAGGCGTATCTTAAGGTGTCCTGCACATAGGCATCGCGATCACGTGTAAAGGAGCGAGCACAGCGTGCTGCTAACGCACGCAGTTCATCGTTACGTTCTTGTAGCACCCTTGTTGATATATCAACGCAAGCATTACCGCTAGCTGCGACATCTGTCGCCATTGGTGTCCAACCTTGAGCTTGCTCAAACAAAACACAATCCTTAGGGCGCCGAAGCGCCACTACTCAACCCAAACCAAAACTAACACGAAAACAACACAAACAACAGCTGAGCTGCCGCAGCCTAAGTAGCAATTCTGCCACTAGCGTCTAATACGCTTAATACGACCAACGCCGAATACCGAACGCCGTCATTGGCTAGAAACATAGAAAGCTCAAGGCTTAGGCTAAAACCAAAGCCTTGAGCTAGAAAGGGTAGCACGCGCCTCAAGCGCGCCTAACAAACACGACAAGGCTACATGGTGCTACCGCACTATGTCTCCAATGTTTGCTAGATTGCTACTTGGAACCGGTGAGGCTCTCGTACCAGCCACTATGCTTATGTGCCACTGTGGTAGTTTTGCAAACAGTGGCTTCAGAGCCAAGTCTGCATACGTCTAGCACGAGAGCTAAAGAGGAGGCAGTTAGAAAGATTAGGATCTACCCTCAAATGCTTCTCCACTGCCTATGTGAAAACGAAATCTTGAGATGAGAGCTGTTGAACGCTTTTTTGTCTGCTTGTGGGCAGCTAGCATACCACAGCTTGTGGCTTTTCCATAGCTTCTTTTTGTATCTAAGGAGCTTTTTGGGCTAAGCATTTACAGGTTAATTGGCAGCATTACACCAATTCACCTTTGACAACAATCTCTTGGCGCAACACCGAGATGTCATCCTCTTCTAAGTTGTCACGCAACGCACGATGAATGATGTCATCCTGCGAGTAGATGTCGCTAGGATAAAGCACCACCAAGGCGGTATCGCCGACCTTAAGGAAGTTGGTCTTACCAAACTCAGTGTAGCGAGTAGCACCGACCGAGACCATGATGCGCGATGGGCGCAGAGCCTCATTTAAATAGAGGTTGATGTTCTCAGCAGGGCCTTCGTCCTTTTGATTGTTGAGCTTGTCGATGAGCCAAGTAATCAGCTTCTCATAGAAGTAGGAGTAGTCCTTGATGGCGCTATCTTCACCGTAAGGGAAGACCTGACCGTCACGCACTAAGAACGAAGCAATGCGATAGCGATCTAAGATACCGCCCTCGCTGAACTTATCGATCTTGATGTGGTTGGTAGCAAAGCCTTTGCTTGCTGGGCCCCAGTTCTTTTTCTGGCTGATCTTGGTAGCACCCTGCTTGCGAATTGAGCAGTCATTGCTAGCACCAAATACTACAGGAGTTAAGCCTACAACTTGATCGCTGTTCCACTCCACATCAAAGACAATGGCGCACTCTGGCTCAATTTGCAGCTTATCCTCACCCTTTGGGAAGATAATGGAGTAGTCATCAAAAGGGAACACGCCTAAAAAGGCTGGAGTGTGCTCACCTAAGTGCGGCATGTAAGTAGGGAAGACTGCCTTAGGCGCATTAGCCTCAGCCGTTTTCACCTTGGTGAAGTCCTTATCCTCACCAGCCTGCTCTAAGTGGCCGGTGAAATTACCAGCAACGCCAAAGCATGCCATCTTATCTAACTCAATTAGCATGACAGCTCTCCTCTTCCATATCCTCTTCTAATCCAGTTCGAAGCTAAGACCGCCAACTGTGACCAAAAGTTTCACTTCGACCCAATATCATGTTTTTTGCTGTGCGCGCACTACGCAACAGCAGCAACAGCAGCAACAGTAGCAACTGCCGCAGCGGCCACAACAGCCACAACAGCGCCCGCACCACGCCACTCAAAGATCTTGTGGTGCAAACATCTTGATCTTACTTGAGATGGTGCTGAAAACAAAGCATCACACCTCACGAAAGCAGCATTCCATGCAATCTGAGAGCTATTGCTCATGGCATGGCCTATGGCTTTGCCCTACAATAAGAGGCAAGCGCAACAGCCGCAAACAACCGCAAACAGCCACCAATAACGTGCTGCCACAAGCTGCGCTGCTGTGAAGTGACTAACATGGTAAGGGAGTTGATGTTGTCTATGACAAGGATAGTTCACGGAGTAAAGCTACTATTAAGCAAGTTTGCTGTACTCATTAGCGTTGTAGCTCTAAGTGCAGGATTACTGAGCGCTTCTGCTATGGCGGTAGAGTCCTTTTCGAAAGCTAAGCGCGTACTGCCTAATATCTATCATCAGTTAGACCAAGAGCTTGGCTTTTCCTCTACCATTTACTGTGGCTGCGACATCAACTACAAAAAGAGTGGCCGCTATTACAAGTGGTCAGTGGACTTAGATAGCTGTGGCTACAAGCCTCGTAAAAACGCTAAGCGTGCTAGCCGTATTGAAGCCGAGCACGTTATGCCAGCTTGGGAATTTGGTCATCAGATGAAGTGCTGGCAGCAAGGTGGTCGCAAAAAATGTGGCAATGTAAAACAGTTTGATGAGATGGAAGGCGATCTGCACAACCTCTTCCCTAGCGTTGGTGAGGTCAATGGTGATCGCAGCAATTTCCAATTTACCGATTGGAATGGCAAACCAACTCAGTATGGCAAATGCGAAATGGTTGTCGACTTCAAGGGCAAGCAAGCGCAACCTCCAAAGGCATCACGTGGCATGATTGCTCGTGCTTACCTTTACATGTCTGACCGCTATAATGTCCGCCTTGCTAATGCACAGCGCCGTCTCTACGAGGCTTGGAACCGCATGTATCCTGCTGATAAGATTGAGTGCCGTCGCAATGAGCTGATTAAGAAAGAGCAAGGCAACGACAATCCATTTGTTACAGCTAGCTGCAGGCTCTCTAACAATTAACAAAGGTAGTAGTAGTAGTAGCTTTGACAACACCAAAAGAAATACGCCTTCTTGGTAAAAGTCTGCAAAAGATCAAAAGGGAACCTCTATAATTTACCATCCTGCATCAGACAAAGCACAAGCATCGTTAAGACGCATGTTTATCAGGTTTTTCTGTGATTTTTCACCTCGGAAACTCAAGTAAGTAACCTGAAAGTATCAAGCAAGGTGTACAGTAGATTGCTACTATTCGTATAGTACGGGCATAAACACGCCGTTTCTGAAGCTATACGTTGTGATCACCAAATGAAAATTAGTGACCAGCTAACGTCGATCTAAAGCCGTGCTCAGATTTGCCTTAAATATGCGGGTTTGTTGCGTCAGATGATACGAATAGTGCCATTCAGCCGTTCACCCTATTTGATACTTTCAGGAAGTAAAGGAGAGCACATGCGGGTACCACGCATCTTCGACGCCAAGCTAACGCAAATGAGCTGTGAGATTGGAGCCGAACTGACCTTAGATGAGATGGGTAGTAACCACGTCTCTAAAGTGCTGCGCCTCAAAGTCGGCGACCCAATCCGCGTATTTGATGGTCGTGGTCATGAGTTCGTATCGGAGCTTGTGCAAGTAGGCAAAAAGACAGTAGCTAAGCTCACTGAGATGCTTGATCGTCAGTGTGAGAGTCCTATTGCGGTAGAGCTCTTACAAGTCATCAGTCGTGGCGACCGCATGGACTTTACTATTCAAAAGGCCGTAGAGCTTGGTATCAGCAAGATCATTCCACTTACCTCAGAGCGCTGTGGCGTCAAGCTTGATGCAGAGCGTGCGGCTAAAAAGATCGACAGCTACCAAAAGATCGCGATCTCGGCTTGTGAGCAGTGCGGTCGTAACGTAGTTCCTGAGGTCACGCCTCTGCAGAGCTTAGATAACTTCTTAGCAGAGCATCAAAGCAAAAACAGTGGTGACGGTACTGACGCCGAAGGCTTTATCAACCTCACCCTTGACCCACGTGCTGAGCATAAGATCACACAGCTACCACGTACAGAGCGCTACCGCATTCTGATCGGGCCTGAAGGTGGCTTTAGTGCTGATGAAGTACAGCGCACACAAGAGGCAGGTTTTGTGGGAGTCACCTTGGGCCCACGTATTCTCCGCACCGAGACTACCGCCTTAGTGACCTTAGCCATCTTAGGTGCCCACTTTGGTGACCTGTAGCCATACAAACCAGTTGGTACTGGTACAGCACGGTACAGTCCAGCACAACAAAAGGCCGTACTGACAAGTTCTAGCAGGCACTACAGCCAAGCAGGCTTAAACAGAACAAAAAGCCTGCACAACACTGATTTTCTTAAACTTTTTCTTTGTTTTTGGGGCACAAATGAGCCATAACGACATTCTTTTAGGTAAGAACACCCGCTACTTTGAGGAATACACTCCCTCGATCTTGTTCCCAATTGCACGTAACCAAGGTCGCAGTTCTTTAGCACTGCCTCCTTTTACGGGCTATGACTTATGGCGCGTGTATGAGCTGACCTATTTAAACGCTAATGGTCTGCCGGTAGCGATGATGGCTACTCTGCGTGTGCCTTGCACCTCCCCTTACTTAGTTGAGTCGAAGAGCCTCAAGCTCTACTTAGGCTCCTTTAGCCAGACCTTGTTCGGCTCCCAAGACGAAGTACGTGATCTCATTACCCGTGACTTAGAAGACTTGTTAGATGCTTCTGTTGAGGTAAAGCTCTACCCTCTTGAGTCTCAAGCGCTCACTCTTGAGCCTTTAGCAGGTGTCGTGCTGGAAAACGAAAAGGCTGCCGCTGAGACCAAATTTAAGGTCTATGAGGTCACTCCAGAGCTCTTAAAGTTAGAAGAGAATGGCCCAAAGGTCAGCGAGAGCTTGACTACAAACATCTTCCGCTCTTTATGCCCAGTCACTGGCCAGCCTGACTTTGCTAGCGTAGAGATCAGCTATATCGGCGATAAGATTGACCGCCTAGCACTGCTCTCCTACTTAGTCTCTTTCCGTCGTCATAAGGGCTTCCATGAGCAATGTGTAGAGCGCATCTTTACCGATATCCACTCGATCTTAAAGCCAGATGAGCTTACCGTGATGGCTTGCTTCACTCGCCGTGGTGGCATCGATATCTCCCCACTGCGCTCCAACGCCAAGGTCTACAACCAGCCTCCACGTACCCCACGCCAATAATATTGGGGTCATAACTACTGCCACGCTGCCGTGCTGCCGTGTTGCCGAGCTAACCTCATGAGACAACCTCATGATCAAAATCATGAGCTAACCTCAAGTTGTTTGCTCGTTCCTTTGCCGTGTGCACGGCGGCTGCACAAGAATCTCATCACCCTACACCCCGCCAATAACCTGCGTTTGATCGCGTTTTGCGCATGTCCTTAACCAAAAGCTTACAAAAAGGCCGTCGCCGTTAATAATTGCCATCATTAGCTACGCTACAATGAGATTTGACCTACACACTGTGTAGGTAAATGGCTTTGTCTTACTTTGTTAGAGTGCGCTGCGCTTCTTAAGGACTGACTATGGGTGTACAGGTGGTATGGCCATCGGGTGCGATGGCTTTATTAACACAGCTTGAGGCTGACCGCATTTCCTTAAAGTCTCAAGGTGATCTCTACGATCTCTATCGCAACTGTTCCCTTGCGGTGCTCAACAGTGGCAATCTCACCGACAACTCCAAAGAGCTGTTAGAAAACTATCAGAACTTTGAGATTGATGTGGTGCGCAATGAGCGTGGCCTGAAGCTTGAGCTCATCAACCCTCCAGAGTCAGCCATTGTCGATGGCAAGGTGATCAAGACGTTACAAAAGCACCTTTACTCCGTGCTGCGTGACATTGTGCAACTGCAATCGACCCGCGACTCTATTCAAGAGATCGTGCCTCAAGGCTTAAGTGAGAACACCCTAGGCTTAGATAAGGGTACTGTGATCACCAATGTGATCTTCCACATTCTGCGTGCTGCTAATGCCGTGCGTGCTGATCACATTCCAAGCCTTGCAGTCTGCTGGGGTGGTCACTCCATTCCTCAAGATGAGTACGACTATGCCTACAAGGTAGGCAAGAGCTTAGGTCTGCGCGGCATTGATGTGTGCACTGGTTGTGGTCCTGGCATTATGGAAGCCCCAATGCGTGGCTCCTTAGAAGGTCATGCCCTGCAAGACAATGCAGCTAACTGTGAACGCATTGGTCTGACCGAGCCTTCGATTATTGCCGCAGAGCCACCAAACCCATTCGTCTCTAACTTGGTGATCATGCCTGATATTGAGAAGCGCCTTGAGGCCTTTGTACGCTTAGGCCATGTACTTTTAGTATTCCCAGGCGGCCCTGGTACAGCAGAAGAGCTCCTGTACATCTTGGGTATTAAGCTCTGCCACTGCAACCGTCACAACCCAATCCCAATCATTCTCACCGGCAACGAGAAATCACGACCTTACTTTGAGGCTATCAATGACTTCTTAGTCCACTGTTTTGGTAGCGACATCACTCGTCACTACAGCATCGTCATTGACGATCCAAAGAAGGTAGCCGAGATGGTAGCTGATGGTATGAAAACCGTACATGCCCACCGCACCTTAATTCATGAGTCTTACTGCTACAACTGGTCACTGCAAATCCCAGAAGAGCTGCAAGATCCATTTGACGTCACCCACGAGAATATGGCCGCCTTAGATCTGCACAAAGATCAAGAGCCATACAAGTTAGCTGCTAACTTACGCCGTGCCTTCTCTGGCATCGTCACAGGCAACGTGAAGGAAAAGGGCATCAAGATCGTAGCTGAGCATGGCCCATTCAAACTCCATGGCGATAAGGACATTATCGAGTACATGGGCAAGCTGATGACCGACTTCATCGAACAAGGTCGTATCCTGCTCTCGCAGCGTGAGTATGTTCCTTGCTATCAGTTTGAGGCTACCAACGACTAACAAATTGCAGTTGCAGCTACAGCTACAGCTACAGCTACAGCTAAAGTTGCAGTTGCAGTTGCAGTAACTGCTGCTGGCTTCATCAACATTCTTGAGCGCACCTACAGGCCCATACAGGCCTTGTAGGTAGCGCTGCAACCACAAACCGCAAGCTACAAACTGCCGCTATCAAGCCTCCTACTCCTTCCTACCTACCCATCGCACCAAGCCAAAGAAAGTACGCTCCGCTGTTTAAGCCCTACACTCCTTTGCCTTACTTTGCCTTACCTTGCATTCTCTTGCTTAGCTCAAGTCACAAGTCGTGTTCCATTGTGGGCAGAATGCACTGCATTTTCGAGCTTGTTATGTGACTTTTATCACTATCAATGCACTAAAAGCATGCGATTTTCTTATAGCCATAGCTAACCATGCACCTTTATAGAGCTAAAGCCAAACACTACATCTGCGAAATTGCAAAGTTACAATCGCGCAAAAATCACTCAAAAAAGCTGATTTCTGCGAAAAAACCCACTAAAACCACCAAAAATCGCTGCAAAACCAGCTTAAACACTACCGATTATGCTTTTGCTCTAAAAAAGAGCGTGCTTTCTAAAAGCTTGCAAGCGCTTATAGGGGCTCATAAGATGAACCTTAACAATCGTGACTAATTTAGGAAGCGCTATTGTTAATGCTTCCTTGGCTTTAAGATTTCAATCATATGCAAAACCTTGATATCGCAAAATTTGGTGGTACCTCCGTCGCTGACTACGAGGCAATGAGCAAGTGTGTTTCTGTGGTCACGCAGAACAAGAACACTAAGCTCGTGGTCGTCAGTGCCTGCGCCGGCGTAACCAATTTATTAGTTGAATTAGCATCAGGCGCTTGTGATAACACTAAGCGCGAAGAGATCATTGCTAAGGTTTTTGCGATCCACAAAGAGATTTTCGATAAGTTAGATGACAGTGCTAAGCACGAGGCCGTCATCAACGAATATCTTTCTGTAGTGCGCGACTTGGCAGTGCAAGCTACCATGACCCGCACCGACATGATTACCGACCGCTTGGTTTCCCACGGCGAGCTCATGTCCTCCTACCTCATCACTGAGATCTTTAAGCAAAAGGGCTTCAAGGCTCAATGGTTTGATGTGCGTCAGGTGATGCGCACTGACTCCAACTTTGGTAAGGCTTTACCTTTAGTTGAAGTGATTGCTGCTTTAACCAAACAACACTTAGAGCCTCTCTTACAAGGCGACAGCATTGTTGTTACCCAAGGCTTTATCGGTGCTGACTCTAGCGGTCAAACCACCACCTTAGGCCGTGGCGGTTCTGATTACTCTGCTGCTCTTTTAGGTGAGTCCAGCCATGCAGCCACCATTTCTATTTGGACTGACGTGCCAGGTGTGTACACCACCGACCCACGTTTAGTACCTGAGGCCATGCCAATTGCTGAGCTGACCTACTTAGAGGCTGCAGAAATGGCCACCTTTGGTGCTAAGATTCTGCATCCATCGACCTTAGTGCCAGCTGTACGCTGCGGTATCCCTGTTTATGTGGGCTCAAGCAAGGAGCCAGAGAAGGGTGGTACTTGGGTACGTCCATCTACTGACTACGCTCCACCATTCCGTGCCGTAGCTCTGCGTAAGAACCAGACCTTAATCGTCTTATCTTCGCCAAAGATGGTTGGTGCCTCCGGCTTCTTAGCTCAAGTCTTCAGCATCTTTGCCAAGCATCAGTTATCGGTGGACTTGGTGTCGACCTCTGAGGTGTCGATTGCAATCACCTTAGACGCAGGCACTCAGACTTCTGGTTTATCGGCCATTCCAGAGGCTTTATTCCACGAGCTGCGTGAGTTCTGCCACGTCAAGGTGGAGCAAGGCTTATCCTTAGTGGCCGTCATTGGTAACAATATGGCTCGCTCCTCGCACATCACTGCTGAGGTGTTCTCGGCCATCGATCAATACGCTGTGCGCATGATCTGCTACGGCGCATCAAGCCACAACCTCTGTTTCTTAGTTTCCTCTGATGAGGCTGTGCCTGTGCTCAAGAGCCTGCACGAGCAACTCTTAGAGAAGCCAGCCAAGTAATTACTTGGCCAAAGGCCAACTCTAATCCAAAAGAAAAGGCGCGTGATGCGCCTTTTCTTTTGGTTCGTGACTGCTTAAGCGGCTAGAAATGCTCAGAGGCGATTAAGCCTGACTCATGAGCACGATGCAGAATCTCTTGATAGGCAATGAAGCTATCGTAGGTGCAGCTAGACTTGAGCTTATCTAACTCCTCGGTATTGAGGAGCATGATGCCGCTAACTTCACTGTGTTGGCGGATAGAGATGAAGTCACCACGGGCTAAGAAAAGGTAGCCGATCACAAAGCCCTTACCGCTTTGATAAGGGATGATGATCTTGCCTAAAGAGGTGAAATCGATCAAGCTACTATCGACGCCAATTTCCTCTTTGAGCTCACGCTCAGCACTTAAGATAGGGTCTTCTCCCGACTGCACGACCCCGCCAACGCAGGCATCAAAAAGACCTGGAGCGTAGTCCTTAGAGAGAGTGCGGATCTCAACTAAGATGCGGTTGTTAGCGTCCATAACGACGATATAGCTAGCACGGTGAGGGAGCACATTCTGTCGCATAACCTGACGTGGCACCACAGCCACGACCTCATCACTTTGATTGACGATATCAACTAACTCAGTAGCGCTCATCTTAAACCTCAACCCAACTTACACAAGCCACAATTCACAGTTTACAGTCAACTGTCCATATCCACAAAGCTCAGAACCAAGCCTTGAGCACACTACACAATCACATCACAAGCACAGCTACAGCCAGCCATAGCCAGCCATAGCCAGTCATAGCCAGTCATAGCTAGACATGGCCCACATGGCCACCCATAGCCACCCATGGCTAAACTAAGCCCAAGCCAACTCTTGCCAAGCTTTAGGCCTTTTGCTTTAATGGCCACGCAGCGCCACAGGTCGTTGCATTACTCCTAAGCGCAGCAGCTTAAAGCACAAAGGTAAGAGGAGAAAGGACATGACAGCAAGCGTCGATGATGAATCCAAACAAGAGTTAGAACAAACTCTGATGAAGATGCAAGAGCGTATTGCTTGGTTAGAAGCCAATCTCAGCGAGGCTCAGCAAATTATTGATGATCTCGCCTTAAGGCTCGACAAAAGTGAAAGACAGATCCGCTATTTAGCCTCGATCACCGATGTTCCTGATGCTGTGCGTCCTCTATCTGAGGAGACACCTCCACCACATTACTAATTAACGCCGCCATATAGCGTTCTCTTTAGGGCCGAGGAGCGAGCTTTAGTGGTGTTCTGCAAAAATCGCTGCCTCCATCACAGCTTACACACAAGCTTGCGCGAAAAAGCGGCAAGGATAGCACGTAATCCCCAGCCCACATTCTTAGTGATCAAGCGATTTAGCGATCTGGCGATCTTAAGCCTGTGTGGTAATGATCTTGGCGAGCACACTTTGATCTTCTAAAGGGCTCATACCACAGCGCTGATAGAAGTCGTAGGCACCATAAGATGGGTTGGTATGGAGTATCAGCCCATTGAGACCGCTCTGACGCAAGATATTCTCTACTGCGGCAAAGAACACCGATCCCACACCCTGCCCTTGAAGTTCAGGGGCAACACAAAACTCATCGACATAGGCTTCCATGCCTTCAAGCCATGGCTTTACCCCTCCACAGCATAGAGCTACCACCTGTCGAGTGCGCTTGTTACGAGCAACAAAGCCAAAGAACGGCAGCAAATGAGCATAGGCTGCGCGCCCCTCGTCTCCCCCTTCGAGATCATCAGTAGAGACCGAATCAGCTTCATCCATGGTAGAGGCATGCACATAGTGGTTGAGGTATTGGCGCACCTGTAGGATATTGGTGTAGACATCGTTCCAAGGAGCACGAGTAAAGGTATCGATAAAGAGCACCACAGCAGCGTCTAAGTTATCAAGACTCAGCGGCATAATCTCCAGATCGATGTTCTTAGTGCTAGAACTCCCCTGCTGTGGCTTAGCTTTATCAGAACCTGCTGCCATGTATTCCCCCTCATCACCTTCACAAAACACCACGCGCGCACGAGACCCAATCAGCATCACAGAGTTAAAAGAGCTCTGCACAGCTTTGCCGATGTCGATTATACTGAGATCGGAATAATGGCACAAAGCCCAGCCATTACAGGAAGAAATTACAGGAAGAAAGAGTAAGGAGACATCACTGTGAAGCAAGGAGTAAGCAAAGCCATATTGGGTCTAGGCGGCGCGCTGTTCTTAGGCTTAAGCCTGATGAGTGCAACCACTGTCTATGCCGCCCCAATCGACAAGAAGCAAGCATTAGAGCAGGCCCTGCTGTTTGTGCAGGTGAAGCGCTCGGATATTAAGAACCTCAAGATCGACGCTGACCGTGAACACAATATCCCTGTGTACAAGGTTGAGTTCGACACCAGATATGGCGACTTCGACTTTGCCTACGCTCGTGCTAATGGTCGCTTAATCGATGCCGACTTCGAGATTGATGAGGAGTACTATCGTCGCCTGCCACGCCATAACTTCTCCATGACGCAGGGTAAGGCGGCCATTGCTAAGCAGTTAGGTGTACCGCAAAGCAAGATCAAGGTGCGCCATCAAGGCAATATCCTTGAGGGTGAGGTCTACCACAATAAGCTCAAGCACGAGTTCAGCTACGACCTGCGCTACGGCATTCTCTACGACCTTAACACTGAACTGCGCAACTAGACGCACTCATGATAGACAGAGGGTGTGCTGGAGGGTGTGGCAACACCCTACCAACACCCTCCAGCCACGGTGTCTCAGACCTTATGGAACAAGGCTTGAAACGGGGTGGACACGGTGTGTCTGATCACACTGTGCACCACCCTATGAGCTACAGGATGCCTCACTTGTTCTTGTCGAGCAGGCTCTGTAAAGCCTTGTAATTCATGATGAAGTCACAAGGATCATCAGGAAGACCATAGCCAGAGCAGCCATAGAACTTACCATAGCGACTTTCTCTGAGCCGCATAGGGCGACCACAGCGTTCACACAAAGGCAAGCGTGCCCCGCATTCAGGATTAGCACACTCCGAGTAGAGATCTTTATCGATGCTGATATCACCGCACTGCTCGCACACTCTAGCGTGATTTTGGCAAGCTCTATTCGAGCACTCGTAATAATGGCCGTATTTGCCCTGCTTGAGCCTGTAAATGCCGCGGTAACATACCTTGCAGCCATATCGTCCTAAGTAGGACTCACGGTAAGCCTTAACTTGGATGTCGACCTTGTAGTCAGGGTTAAAGAGCTCTGCTGCAAACGCAGACAGATCCTCAGTGGTATCGCAGATAAGATAGGCGTCGCGCTTGGCACGTGTCAGCGTGACATAGAACAAGCGCCGCTCCTCGGCGTACTTGAAGTCCTCAAGCTTATCTAACAGAGCTCCCAGTACACCGTCATCTTGCAAAGGGCACGGGAAGGTCAGGTAGCTACCACCATGCAATCCCGTAAAGATCACGAAGTCTGCCTCTAAGCCCTTAGACTTGTGGATAGTCCACAGCTTGATCTGCTGACGTTTAGCTTGGACGAACTCTGGGTCGAGCTTGAGGCGATTGATCGCTTCAATATCTTTTTGTGTCAGCTTGAGATCTGAGAACTGATAGATTGCCGCAAGAAGCTTGTTGGCCGGATATTTCTCCACATTGTTGAGGTAGCTTTCGATGCCCTCAAGGATCTTGTTATAACGCGAGATAATGGCGATAGTTGCATCAGGATTGCCTGTGAGCACCTCAAACGCTTGATGAATAGCAGCCACCGCACTGGTGATCGCGTTGTGCACATACTTAAGGCCTCGGATCTTGGTACAAAAAGCAGCTGATACTGCATAGGCACCCATATCAACAGCATCAATCATGTGAATATGGATGCCATCATCCTGCTGCAAGCTAACAACGTTCTTCTTAAACTGCTGCGGGTTGTTCTGCACAAAAGCGCCAGCAGTTAAGGCAATAGATTTAGGGTAGCGGTACGTCTGCACGAGAGACGTCAGCGTGTAGGCCCCGAAGTAGTTCTCGAAGTGAATCGTGGCATCTAAGATACCGCCCACAAAGTGGTAAATAGCCTGCCAGTCGTCACCGACACAGGTTAAGACACACCTTGGATCACGCTGCATTAACTGCTGCAGTAGCTTTAAGCGGGTAGAAGAGATGTCTTGGAACTCATCGACCAAGATGTAACGCCAACTGCCTGGGAAGCGACCATCTGCAACAAGCTTGGTAGCTTGGATGATCATGTCGCAGAAGTCGATTTCCTCTTGGGCGTCAAGCTGAGCTTTGTAATCTGCAGCTAGCTTCGCAAAGAAAGTGGCGTACTTCTTGGCATAGCGCAGACCTACCGCTTGATAGCGCTGCAACAAATCATCGTAGGAGTAGTTGAACTCACGTGTGATCTGCAAACAACGCTTTAATAAGTCGCGCAGCTCTTTGTAGCTCTTGTTGCCGAGGATCTGAGCCAACAAAACCTCAGGGCTACAAGGAGACAGTGGAATATCCACCGACTTCATGTGTTCTTCTAAAGCCTGATCGATGGCTTGCTTATCGACCTGAGGGGCGAACACCTCTAGCAAGATAGTGCCATTTTCCTGATGCAGCTTACGCTTACGCAAAGCCAAGATTTTAGCGGCTTTGTTATCGCCATGAAAAACGTTGATGCCCTCAACGTCCTCACGGTTAAAGTCGTAGCACTCAAGGTAAATAGGGGTGTTATCAACTTGGACAACATCATTGTCACTATCACTGGAGTGAGGTCTGAAAATGTGAAAAGTCGGGGTGTAGTCGAAACCTGGCTCTAACCTGACCTTAGTGATGTAGTCATCCTCGTAGGTGTACGGAATACCATTGATCGCCAGCCAATTGGCGATATAGGCCTCTTGGCGTGACTTTACCTGCTCATTATGGAGGGTGCGATAGAGCTCAGGTGGAGCTTGCAACAGGGGCTCATAGTCGGATGACTCCTCAGATGCTCCCTGAGCAAGACCATCTTTGTTACCTCGCACTAAGCTATCTGCTAAATCAGCATGCGCGTCACGCTCTCTAAGCTTGCTGTCTTTGCTGGCCTTGATGTAGTCGATATAGTCGCTGTATTTGCTACGTCCACTGTGTTCGCTGTTGAAGGTATGCTCTTCTAGAATCTGGTCATGAAGAATCGCACTCATAAAGAGGGCCACGAAATCGTAGCTGTTGTTTGGATCTTGCTTGAGATAGGTGTAGAGCCAAGCGTCGAGCCACTGATCAAGATCCTTATCCTTCACCAGAGAGGACACACGAGCTGGTACTTTGCATCTAACTAGCACACTGCGTCCTAAAGCGTGGAAGGTGTTGGCATTAACCTCAGAGCCATCGATACCAACACGCGCAGCACAAGCATTGAGACGCTCCTTAATCTCATCGGCAGCGGCACGGTTATAGGCCATGATGAGGATATCTTTAGGCTGAGCAGCGCCGCTTTGGAGCAAGTACAAGGCTTTAGCCACGATCACAGAGGTCTTGCCGGTACCAGCGGCAGCTAAGATCAGATTGCGATCGTTTGTGCGCACCACAGCTTGGCGCTGCTCGGCGTTGAGAGGGTACTTTTCGACCTTTTCGAGGAAGTCGGCATACTTGGTCAAAAGGTACTGCTCGCAGAACGAACGGAAGAGCTGCTTGAGCTCATCATCACTGCCCTGAAAAGCAACGACTTGCTTAAGAAAAGCGATATCGTCAGCAGGCAGGCTAGAATCGGAGCCAGAGCCAGAGCTAGAGAAGAGGTCAATGCCTTTCTTCTGAGCCTCTTTAAGGAGGTCACGCAGAGCATCGATCGCAGTCTGACACAGAGGCCACTCACTATCGCGCAAATAACTACTGCGAAAAGAGAGCACGAAATCGAAGACCGTTTGGCATTGCTGGCAGATGGGATCTACCGGCAGATCTTTCACTTTCGAATGACTCATGATCAGCTTCTCCTCCTTTCATAATTTAGCAGCACTAGAAGCGCGATGCGCAATGCGCAAGAAACAACCAGCGCCCCATACTCTAATCCATGAAAAGCCCTCAACTCAGACAAGTCGCGCCAAGATCACTCTATTTTGCATTAGAGTGCCATTATATCAGTGGCAGTCTCATGCATGGTGGAGCACCTATGGGGCTTATATTTTGGGTTGTGGATTTGGGTAAGGGATCACCCCAAGAGATAGGTCATGGACACCCTTGTACCACCCTATTGTCTCGGGGTAGTACGAGGGTCGGAAGCCTTATGGAATAAGGCTTGAGACGGGGGTGAGCACGACACATCTATTGCGGTATGCCACCCTTTGTTATCTAGAAAACGCTCTTACTGTTCTTGCTGAGCAAGCGTTGCATAGCCTCGTAGTTCATCGAGAAGTTGCAGGCATCTTCTGAAAGCCCATAGCCAGAGCAGCCATAGAATTGACCGTAGCGACCATCCCTGAGCTTCATTGGGCGACCACAGCGCTTGCACAGAGGCAAACGGTTTCCACACAGTGGATTGGTGCACTCGGAGAAGCCCTCCTTATCTACGCTTGGCGCACCACAAAGCTCGCACACTCTAGGGCGACTTGAGCAGGCCTCATTAGAGCACACGTAGTAAGGACCATACTGGCCTTGCAGCATGGTGTAGATGCCGCTATGACAGACCTTGCAGCCGTACTGACGCAAGTACTTCGCTTGATAAGCCTCTACTTGGATGTCAATCTTGTATTTAGGGTTAAGCAGCTCGGCAGCAAAGCTAGACACAGACTGATACGTGTCGCTGATCAAGTAGGCATCACGCTTAGCACGCGTCATAGTGACGTAGAACAAACGACGCTCCTCGGCATCAGCAAAGTCCTCTAGCTTGTCTAGCAGAGCCTCTAACAACTCGCTGTCTTTCATGCGGCAAGGGAAGGACAAGAAGCTGCCTCCATAGAAACCGGCCAGAATCACGAAATCAGCCTCTAAGCCTTTAGACTTGTGCATCGTCCATAGCTTGATCTGTTGACGTTTAGCCTGAACAACATCAGGGTCAAGAACGAAACGATTGATGGCCTCCAGATCCTTTTCAGTAAGCTTGACGCCTTCCCATGCGTTAAGGTGAGCGGTAAGTAGCAAGTTGGCCGGGTAGTTGTTTACGTTCTCCAAGTAGTGATTTATGCCCTCTAAGATCTTGTTGTAGCGCGAGATGATAGCGATAGTGGCGTCAGGATTGTCTTTGAGAATCTCAAAAGCTTGGTGAACTGCCGCCACAGCACTGGTAATAGCGCTGTGCACGTATTTGAGCTCACGAATCTCAATGCAAAAAGCTGCTGACACCGTATAAGCGCCCATCTCCACTGCATCTAACAGATGGATCTTCACATCTTCGTCTTTCTGCAAGCTGATGACATGCTTCCTAAACTGCTGAGGGTTTTCTTGCACGAAGGTGCCCGCAGTATCAGCAATGGATTTAGGATAACGGTAGGTCTGCACTAAGGTCGTCAGGGTATATGAGCCAAAGTAGTTCTCAAAGTGAATCGTGGCATCTAAGATACCGCCCGCAAAATGGTAGATAGCCTGCCAGTCATCACCAACGCAAGTTAAGGAGCACTTTGGGTCTTGCTTGAACAGGCGCTGCAGTAGTCTGAGACGAGTGAGCGAGATGTCTTGGAACTCATCGACTAGGATGTAACGCCAACTGCCGCGGAACTGTCCCTCTGCAATGAGGTCGCTGGCTTGGATAATCATGTCACAGAAGTCGATCTCGCCCCGAGTCTCAAGATTGGACTGGTAATCAGCCACGAGTTTGGTGAAGAACTCGGCGTACTCTTTGGCGTAGAGCAAACCAATCTTTTGATAGCGCTCAAGCAAGTCATCGTAGGTGTAGTTAAACTCACGGATGACCTGCAGACAGCGCTCGAGTAACTCACGCAGCTCACCGAAGCTCTTGTTTGCCTGAATACGTTGCAGCAGCTCAGCAGGCGAGCAAGGACGCAGCGGGATACCCACTGCCTTCATGTGGTTTTCGAGAACAAACTCAATGGACTTATCGGCAAACTGATAGGAGTAGGTCTCCAGCAAGATCGTGCCATGTTTCTGATGCAGCTGCCGCTTGCTCACAATTAGATTGTTGTAAGCCTCTTTATCAATATCTGGCCTAGTATTACCCTCACGATCAATGCCGTAATGTTCTAAGTAGATTTGAGGCTCATCCACTACTTGCACGCTATCCTCAGTGCGAGGCCTAATGATGTGAAAGTCTGGCTTGTAGTCGAAACCTGGTTCTAAGCGCACCTTAGTGAGATAACGATCCTCATACTTATAGGGAACGCCATTGGTGGCCAGCCAATTGGCGATAAAGACCTCTTGGCGGGATTTGACCTTCTCGTTATTGAGGGTGCGGTAGAGTTCTGGTGGGGCTTGCAGAATCAAGTCAGAGTTGAAGTCCCTAATACCACCATTAGTATTGCTCTCAGAGCTAGTGGTAGTGTCAGTGTCAGCGTGCTCGCTAGTGATAGTGTGCTCCTGGAGCACTTGGTCAAAAAGCACCGAGCCCATGAACAAATCGATGAAGCGGTTAATACGCGAACTATCCTCTTTGAGGTAGGTATAGAGCCAGCGATCAATCCAAGTATTGAAGGCCGCCTCATCAGTAGCCATAGCAGTCACACGAGCAGGAACTTTGCAATCAACCAGCACACTGCGACCTAAGGCATGGAAGGTATTGGCATTAACTCCCGAGGCATCGATACCAGCACGATCGGCACAGACATTGAGGCGCTCCTTAATCTCATCTGCTGCGGCGCGATTGTAGGCCATGATGAGAATATCTTCAGGCAGAGCTTCACCACTTTGGAGTAAGTACAAGGCTTTGGCTACGATCACCGAGGTCTTACCAGTACCAGCTGCCGCCAAGATCAGATTGCGGTCGTTAGTGCGCACCACGGCTTGGCGCTGTTCGGCGTTGAGAGGGTACTTTTCGACAAGATCGAGGAAGTCTGAGTGTTCGTTTAAGAGGTACTGCTCACTAGCTGAGCGGACAAAGTGCATGACGGCAGCATCATCGTAAGTAGCTGCGTTGCAGTTTTTGTTGTGGAGCTCTAAGAGCTCAGAAAGAAAGGTAATCTCATCGGATTGCAGGTCAGAGTTGGAGAAGAGCACAAAGAATTTCTTCAGACCCTCTTTTTGGCAGTCCTGTAGCGCATCGATAGCTTGGCGGCATTGTGCCCACTCACTATCACGCAAATAGCTGCTGCGAAACGCGAGCACGCGATCAAACACTGGACGGCACTTACGACGAAAAGCTTCCTCTTCGCGACGGCGACGCTCCTCTGCTTCTTTACGGCGACGTTCTTCTTCTTCACGACGTCTGCGAGCCTCTTCCTCACGACGAAGGCGCTCTTCTTCTTCCTCTAGGAGTAAGCTTCCAATCTTTCCTTTTGCTTTATAAACACGTAACTCCATAATGCTTGTGTGCTCAAAAGCACAAACAGT
>CALXYZ010000031.1 GCA_944393075.1 uncultured Anaerobiospirillum sp.
GATGGAGGTTGCAAATCAAGGTGTAGAATCTTTGGAAGCAATTTGACCAACTGTGACAAGCGACCGTACAGTAGGCCTTTTTTACAGGCACTTTTCTTTGTTACAATGAGCGCTGCTAAACTACCGAAAAAGACTGTGTTTACGCGATTTCGTGACAGAGCCCTACTCTTTTAGATTTAGATTTCGAGACAAAAAGAGCTGCCTACCACTTAGGTCGCTTTCTTTTGCTCACAAAACTCACGCACATCATTAACTTTGGATCGATAGGGATCGACTGACATATAGAGGCCAAAAACCCATGCCGCGAATTTTGTGGATGTCTCCATATAGCCTGCATGATATCTCATCAGGAGCGTCCATCCATTGCAAGACCGTACTTGAGGGCCTAGTTAAGCGCGGTTTTGATGTTTGGTCATGCTCTTCTTTCTTGTTTGATGTGCCAGGCGGAGCCAAACTTTTCAACAACCTCCACGAGAAGCTCGAAAAGTCGAAGCAAAACGTATTTGAGATGGATGAAAAAGGCATCCATTACATCTACACCCGCTGCAAGTCTACCTTTGAAAGCGAGCAGACCTTAGAAGAGCAGGAGCTCTTTTTTCGTGTCTACTGCGAAGTCTTAGATCGCTTCCGCCCTGATTTTGTTATGGCTTTTGGTACGGGTATGATTTCGATGACCTGTTTTGCTGAGGCAAAGCGCCGCGGCATCGTCACCATCTACCCTGTGCTCAACGGCAATCACGGCAATTACTCTTTCCCTGATACCGACCTCATCTTAACGGACTCTAAGGCCAGCGAGCGTCTTTATCGCACCCGCGATAAGATCCGCATGATCCCTGTAGGCGAGATCTTTGATCCTCAGTACTTTGTGGCCAAAAAGCGTAACCCTAAGTACGTCACCTTCATCAACCCAAGCTTTGAAAAGGGGTTGGGCATCTTTGCTAAGCTCGCTTCTTACTGCAAAGAACACCTCCCAGAGGTGCGCTTTTTAGTGGTCAACAGCCGAGGCAACTTCGCCGAGAATGTGCAGTATCTGCACGCTAAGGGCAACAAGCAAAACCACCCATTTAACCCTAAGGACTTTGATAACGTCGACATGACTCCAGGTACGAACAATATGCGTTCGATCTACGCTGTCACCAAAGTCCTGATTGCCCCATCGCTGTGGTGGGAGTCGTGGGGTCGTGTGGTCACAGAGGCGGTGTACAACAACATCCCTGTGCTCACTTCGACTAGTGGAGGCTTGCCAGAGGCTTCAGGTGGCGCTGGTATTGCTCTGCAAGCTCCAGAGCACTGCGTGAAAGATCACTTATCGA
Organism: uncultured Anaerobiospirillum sp.; assembly: GCA_944393075.1. Classification (GTDB taxonomy): domain Bacteria; phylum Pseudomonadota; class Gammaproteobacteria; order Enterobacterales; family Succinivibrionaceae; genus Anaerobiospirillum. The sequence goes on from CALXYZ010000031.1 coordinate 1,314, forward strand.
TCCCTAGCGATGAAGAGATTGCCCTATGGGGTGAAGCCTTAAAGCGCCTCTTAGAAGAGGACTTTAGTGCACAACTACAGAAGGCTCAGCAAAATCTCAGTGTCGACAAGGGCATTGACCGCGTTCTTCAAGTGTTGCGCCCATACATCAATGCGCACAATCACGAGCGCATTGACTTTAACCACTACGGCTACTACCACTAACAGCAAGCTCTAACAAAGCTGATACCAGCTCTAAGCTCTAAGCTCTAAGCCATAAGAGGCTTTGCCTCTACGCCCGCTCGTGCCGCACTTAATGCGCGCAGCTGGCGTGGCAAGACATTGAGGTGCGAGCACTGAAGGCGGCGGACTGAGGATGCGACCTTAGATCTGAGGCCTCTTATGATAGGAGCAGCTTTGTTTTGGAGTGAGGAGATTACCATGCCCAAGATTCTTTGGATGTCACCTTACAGCTTGCATGACATCTCGTCGGGTGCATCGATTCATTGCCGCTATATTCTTGAGAGTCTTCAACAAAGCGGTTTTGAGATTTGGGCTTTCTCGTCTTTTGTCTTTGATCGTCCGCATGGAGGTGAGGCGACCTTTGGCAATTTAGATGACCTTTATGCCAAGTCCCCACGTACCTCGATCTTTGAACTCAATGATCGCGGCATCCACTACATCTACTTAAAGTCCAAGACCACGACCGAGCTCAAGCGCACTTGTGCCGAGCAAATGGAGTACTTTGCTCATTTTTGCGAGGTTTTAGATATCTACAAGCCTGATATCGTCTTAGGTTACGGTACGGGCATGGACTCTTACACCTGCTTTGCTGAGGCCAAGCGCCGCGGCTGTGCCACCGTCTACATGCTGCTCAATGGCAAGCACGGTCACTTCTCGTTCCCACATATCGACTTGGTGCTCACCGATTCGCGTACCACTGCTGATCTCTATGCGGTGCGTGACCACATCAACGTGACACCGATCGGTCAGTTTATCGATCCAAAGTATGTGGTGGCCGAGAACAAGGATCCGACCTTTGTCACCATGGTCAACCCTGACTTCAACAAGGGTGTCGCCATCTTTGCCAAGCTAGCCCAAGTCTGTGCTACCGAGCTTCCTGAGCAAAAGTTCTTGGTGATCAACAGTCGTTCTAACTTCGTGGAAAAGGTGGCTTTACTCCACGAGTACGGTGAGGGCAAAGAAAATGTCCACCCTATGAGTGGTCAGAGCTTCCCTAACGTGCTGATGAGCGCTGCTACTAACGACATGCGCTTGGTGTATGAAAAGACCAAGGTGGCAATGTTGCCATCTTTAGCCTATGAGTCTTGGGGCCGTATTGCGAGCGAAGCTCTATTAAATGACATTCCGGTGTTAGCAACCAGAATCGGTGGTATTCCTGAGGCCGTTGGTGAAGGTGGTATCATTTTAGATGTGCCACAACACTGTATTGATGACCCACTCTCGCTGCCAACAGATGAGGAAATCAGACCATATGTCGATGCCCTTAAGCGCCTGTTGCAAGAAGACTGGAGCGAGAAGATTAAAAAAGCGCGAGCCAACTTGGATCTCAAGGCACTCACCCAAAATCTGGTGGGGATTCTCTTGCCTTTATGCCAACCACGGCAGAAGCGCTACCACGATAGACAACGCGGCCACTAGGCCTTGTTGTTTAGTGGCTTGGCTTGTTGGAGCCTGCGCTTTGGTTGGGCTCAACCAAGACAAAAACAGATACAGATACAGACACTGAGCCAGATCACTGGCTTGGTGTTCACAGTTTACTTTTTTAGGCACATCCGACACGAACTTCATTGTAATTGCTACTTGCTACTTGCTACTTGCTGAGTTTCTGAGTTGCTTGCAGCACTTGCTGCTATGTGAGGCTAGCGGTAAAGCGCACAAAGCTAGCCTGTTGATGGACTCAGACGTTCGCTGTCGGATATGGGCCACCCCCCTTACCTATGAGGTTGTTGCACTGGTAGATGGGATGGGAGGCCGACTTTTGGTTTTATAGCTGCGGTGATTGATATGCCGAAAATACTCTGGTTCTCGCCTTACAGCTTGCACGACACCTCGTCAGGTGCTTCTGTGCATGCTAAAGACATGCTTGAATCGTTAGCCCAAAACGGCTTTCAAGTGTGGTCGTGTGCGTCCTTTATCTTTGATAACAAGTCGGGCACCACTGTGTTTGGCAATCTGGAGGAGAAGCTGCAAAACGATCCTCACAGAACTTTTATCTTAGATGACAATGGTATCCACTACATCTACACCCGTTGCCAGCACCGCAATGAGATGGACTTTACCTTAGCTGAGGGCCAGCTGCTCTACGAGACTTTCTTGGACGTCTTAGATGAGTTTAAGCCTGATATCGTCTTTGGTTACTGCCCTGGCATGACCTCGTTGTCTGGCTTTGCTGAGGCACAGCGCCGCGGTATTAAGACTGTCTACCTGTTGGTAAACGGTAATCACAGCCGCTTTGCTTTCCCTCAATTTGATTTGGTGGTTACAGACTCGTTTGCGACCTCGAAGCTCTATGCCGAGCGCGACCATATCAATGTGGTACCAACAGGCGCTTTCTTTAAGCCAGAGCGCTTTGTTAGCCCAACCCATGAGCCAAAGTACGTCACTTTCATAAATCCAGTGGGTGCTAAGGGCCTGCCAATTTTTGCCAAGCTCGCCCATGTCTGCCAAAAAGAGCTGCCTGATGTGCGCTTTTTAGTGGTCAACAGCCGCGGTGTGTTCTCTGAAACCGTGTCGTTCCTCCACGAGAAAGACAATCCAAATTCCCATCCATTCAAAGCCAGCGACTTCCCTAATGTTGATATGACCGGCACACAGCAAGACATGCGTCCAGTCTATCGCTTAACAAAGGCTCTGATTGCCCCATCGCTGTGGTTTGAGTCGTGGGGTCGAGTGACTTCTGAGGCAGTGTTAAACCGTATCCCAGTTTTATGCTCCACATCAGGTGGTTTAGCTGAGGCTATGGCTGGTTGTGGTGTGGTTTTAGAGGCTCCGCAGCACTGCCGTGAGGACTTCTTTAGCCTCCCTACCGATGAGGAGATCAAGCCTTGGGTTGAGGGGTTAAAGACCATTCTCCAAACCGATTACAGCGAGCAATTTGATCGCGCTGCCAAGCTGCTCTCGCGTGAGCGTACTACTCAGCGCGTGCTTGAGGCTTTCTTACCACTGCTTGTGACTCGTGGTACGGATCACCCTCTGTATTACACCAAGTAAGCGCGCGCAGCGCGTACTGAGCGCCGGCGCTAGCTATGGCGCAGGGGCTCAGTACCAACGACCGGATTTTTGTTTTCCCGCCACCTATCACATGTATCAGCAAAGATTACGCAGTGGTGGGCCTCTTTAGCACGTAACGCATCGTGCCAAAGCAAGATAGGAAATCGTTATGCCTAAACTATTATGGGTTAGTCCTTTAAGTGTTCACGATACGGCTAGCACCTCGGCCACGCAGATGCGTAACATGCTGTTATCGTTAAAGGCCCGTGATGTCGATATCGTGGGCTTATGTGCCTTAACTTTCGTGCACGAAAGCGGCACCGCCATGTTCACTGATCTAGACGAGAAGTTAAAGGGCAAAGAGACCTCCTTTAACCTCAACGACAACAACATCAACTTCGTCTACATCCGTACCAAGTCGCGCAACTTAGGCGACATGATCTCGCAAGAGCAGCGCAACTTCTACGCAAAGTTCTGCGCTCTCATCAACGCTTTCCGTCCTGATGTGGTGATGGGTAGCGGTGCTGATATGCTCTCCATGGTGTGTTTTGACGAGGCTCGTCGTCGTGGCATCCCTACCGTCTACACCCTGCTTGATGGCACTCCACGCCGCTTCAACTTCCCTAACATCGATGTGGTGATCACCGACAGCAACGCTATCTCCAATCTCTACGCAAGTCAGCAAAAGCTCAATGCGGTGGTGACCGGATCGTTCCTGCCTATTACCAGCCCATTGATTACTGCTAAGGCCAAGGAGGAGGCCGCCGCTGCTGCAGCCGAGAAGGGCGAAACCTACAAAGAGCCTGAGCGTAACCGCATCACCATGATCAACCCTGCTGTGGAAAAAGGTGTGGGTGTGTTTGCTCGCTTAGCTCAGGTCGCTCCAAAAGAGGCCAAGAAGTGCAAGTTCACTGTCTATGAGACCTACGAGGGCCAGTTTAAGCAGCACATCAGCCACATCCACCAAAAGGGCAATACTAACCCTGCCTTTAGCGAAGAAGATCTCTCCAAGATCGAGGTGTTAAGCCCTAAGGTATCAAGCGCTGAAGTCTTAGCCACCACCAAGGTCTTAGTGGTGCCATCGTTGAACTTTGAGGGTATCGTCAACATTGCACGTGAGGCTATTGCTAGCGGTATTCCAGTGCTTGCCACCAACCAAACAGGTTTGGCTGAGTCCATTGGTGAGGCAGGTATCTTAGTGGAGATGCCTAGCTACTGCATTTCTGACCACAAGTGCGCCCCAGATGCCAAGGACATGGGCAACTTCATTAAGGGTCTGCAAATGGCCTTAACTGAGGACTTTGCTCCACGTTGTGCTACTGTGGCCAAGCGTTATGACATCAACATCTCGGCAAACCGCTTAGCTGCGATCTTAAAACCACTGTTTGACCTGCGTGCTGGTAACAACCCACAAATCCTGCGCAACGGCAGTCTGATCTAAGGCTGTAGCTGCCGCTAAGCTTGCATCTGCTACGGCGGTGGCACCAAGGCCAAGCCTAAAGGCTTGGCCTTACACCCACCCAACCAAGGACTTGTCCTTGGTTGGGTGCCGCCCCACACATATGCGCGGGCTTGCTTTCCCCTGTTCTTAAGCCCTACTCCCTGTTTTCTGTTCTCTGTTCTGTGCGCTCTGGTCACGATCTTTGGTTTCCTCCCCGTCTTTGGTGCCAATAGTCATCCGCAGTTGGCCTCTCTTGCTTACTTTGGGGGCAAGCTCTGTGTTTTTGGGAACCACAAGCCGTAATATAGGGAAGAGGCAAGACCATTTCGCTACACTACAGTCTTCGACTTTTGATCCTTGAGCCTTGAGCCTTGATCTGTGTGTGTGTTTTTTTTTTTTGTGTGTGTGTGTCTTCGTCTGCTGCCAGTTGCCTTTACATCACCTCGTTAATTCTTAGCTTGGAGGTTTTATGCCCAAGATTTTGTGGATGTCTCCGTTTAGCTTGCACGACACCTCGTCTGGAGCGGCGGTTAACTGTCACTACATGATGCGTGCTCTGCAAAAACGAGGCTTTGAAGTATGGGTTTGCTCAGCCTTTATCTTTGATGCGCGTCGTGGTTCGACTCAGGCTTTCGGCGATTTGGAAAAAATGTTTGCGCAAGATCCAACGGCAGTGTTTGTCTTTGATGAGGACAATATCCACTACGTCTACACACGCGCCGATAGCACTGATGAGTACGCCATGACCATGGCCGAAAGCCAGCTCTTTTTCAACACTTTCTGCCGCATGCTCGATGAGTTTGAGCCAGATGTGGTCATGGGCTTTGGTTTAAGTCCTGCTCCTCAGGCCTGCTTTGCAGAAGCCCGACATCGCGGTATTTCCACGGTCTATGAGCTCTCCAACGGTGATTGCGGCAACTTCTCCTTCCCTAACATTGATTTGATCACCACGATCTCTGGAGCCAACAGCCAGCTCTATGCCGATCGGGATGAGCTTAATCTGCAGCCAATTGGTGGTTTCTACTCGCCAAAAGACTTTGTGGCTGATGAGCACCAAAACCGCTACGTGACCATGATCAATCCGGCAGGTCACAAGGGTGTGGCGATCTTTGCCAAGTTAGCGGCTATGTGCAAAGAGAGAATGCCTGAGGTGCAGTTTTTAACCGTCAACACGCGCGAAAACTTCAGCGAGGCGGTGCTCAAGCTCCACGAAAAAGGCGCTCCTGACAAGCATCCATTTAAGGCCGAAGACTTCCCCAACGTCTTTATGGTAGAGCCACAGCTTGATATGCGTGCCATCTACGCCATCACAGCAGTGTTGTTAGTGCCATCATTATGGTTTGAGGCTTGGGGCCGAGTGGCTACCGAGGCGGTGTACAACAACATCCCTGTGATTGCTGCTAACTCAGGTGGATTGAATGAGGCAGTAGCAGGAGGTGGTATCTTGCTGAACGCGCCAGAGCACTGCAAGCAAGACTACTACAGTCTGCCAACAGATGAGGAGATCAAGCCATGGTTTGAGGCATTGCAGTACTTCCTAAACCACAATGTCGACGCGTTGCTACAGCGCGCGCGTGAGCAACTGATGCAAGCTGATGCTCCTGACCGACTGATCTCTGCTTTGATTCCGTTGGTACGTCGTACCCGTCACAACCGTTATGGCGATGGCTTTGATCCAAACGCCCATGTTGGCGACCTCAACAATCTTGAGGATGCAGAACTAGCTGACATTGATTTCAGCTAGCGCTGAGCTTAGCTAGGATGCGCCTAGCGCTACCCTGTTAAGAATAGGTGGTGGAGCGCAATAACATTCAATCCTACGAATCTGTGGTGACCTTTATGCTCAAAATTCTGTGGTTAAGTCCATGCAGTGTCCATGACCTAGCTAACGATGCCGCCCGCCAAAACCACAACATGATCAAGGCTTTAGCCGCTTGTGGTGCCTCGGTGGTCGTGTTAGGTGCGACCTTGTTTACCCGTCGAGAAAGCAACAGTCTTTGTGCGGAAGCCCGTGACGGTCTGTTGGCTGCCAACATGGGCAACTTCCAAATTGAGGACAATCAGGTGCAATACCTCTACATCCGTACCAAATCGCACCTGTTAAGTTCAATGATGGCCATGGAGCAGCGTAACTATGTCAGCGCCATGACCCCGCTGTTATACAGCTTTAAGCCTGATATCGTGATTGCCTCAAGCAGCGATATCATGACCATGAACTGTCTCAACCAAGCCAAGGGCTGCAAATTAAAGACAGCCTTTGTGCTCAATGAGCCCCCAGCTCCTAACTTCCAATTCCAAGATGTGGATCTGATCTTAAGCACCACCCACAGCCTGATTGACGACTTTGTCGCCCCTTTAGGCAAGAGTGCTGCTTATGTGGGCCCATTTGTCCCTATCACAGGCCCACTCACCGCACCACCATTACCTGCAATCAAGACGGTGAGCAAAGAGGAACAAAAAGAGCTGCAAGCGCAAGCAGATCGTGCCGCTAAGCTCTACAAGCTCACCAAGACCAAGGAAGCGCAGTTAGCTGCCGAAAAGGCTGCTGCGGCTATTGAGACCCTCAAGCAAGAGATTGAAGAATCTAAACAGGCTGTAGCCAAGGCTAAGCGCATTGCTCAAGAAAACTGCCAGAACACGCCGCTACCTGATATTAGCAAGCGCAAGCAAATCCTCATGGTCTCGCCTAGCCACACCAATGGCTTGGGTATCTTTGCGAGCATCTACCTTAAAGCTCGTGAGAGCTCTGACTTTGCTGGCTACACCTTTGCGGTATTAGAAAACGACGCCTCACAGTTTGCGCACTGCCTTGATGAGTACTACACCAAGGGCAATGGCCAGAAAGCCTTTAACCTTGAAGACTTTAAGGACGTCAAGGTCATTACAGCCACGGACAAGGCCTTTGCCTCGCCACAAGACGCGCTCGCTCGTGTCCTGCAAGAAAGCCGCGTGCTATTCATGCCAACACTCTCATATGCCAGCACCTCTTTTGATGGATTGGAGGCCTTAAGCTATGGCGTGGATATCATCACCACCGAGCAGGTAGCGTTGCAAGAGCAGCTTGGTTCCGGTGTTACCTACATCGAGGCCTCACAAAGCGTCATCGACAACCTCAACATCAGACCTGACGATGAGGACATTGAAGTATGGTTTGAGGCTTTACGTAAGTGCATTACCTCAACCCCACACACAAAAGAGCACCTTGCGACCTTGCAAAACTACCATTTTGCCAGCTGCTGCAAGCGCTTGGCCTTAGCTTTAAAGCCATTAGCTGACTACAAGGCCAGCCTCAATCCACAACTCTTCCGCAGCTGCGTCTTTAGCATGCGCACTGCGCTGCAAAAGCAAAGGGAGCAAATGCAACAGCAGGCGCAAGCGCAAGCGCAAGCGCAGGCTCAGGCTCAGGCTCAGGCTCAGGCTCAGCGCTAACCCCTAACCCACGTGGATTTTGGCTAAGATAGCGTCATAGCAGCGCTGATACTGTCTGAGGTGCGGGCGCTGCTATGGCTGCCGCAGCTAACCTCAACAAGCAACGCTTGCTTTAGGCTAGTTGCGCTCCACATTTACAACAGACCTGAGTTCCTGTTTCTAGGGAAAGGATATGAGGGTTGAACACTATTTTGCGGCCGCCACAGCATTCACACTTGATGATCATGGCCTCGCCTTGTTCTAAAGCCTCTAAGGTGTACAAAAAGGCCTCAAAGTTAGGACGATTAGCCCGACATCTCTTCTGATTATCCTGAGCTGATGCTGTAGTGGTGCTGGTAGTGGTACTGGTGCCAGTGCTGATGCCTAGGCCTTGGGTTTGTGTTTGGCCAAGGATGGAGGCACTGAGCTGCTCAAGGGCGGCACTATCGCCTGATAAGATGCTATGGCACTTGGTGAGGTCAGCACCCACTAGGTCTTTATGAGCATTGATAATGCGCTGGTAGAGGCGAAACTTGGCTTGATCAAGCAGATGCTGTTGCGCTTGCTGGCGCAAATACTCTTTTTCTTTGAGCTGCTGTAAGGCAAGCTTTTGCGTAAAGTTCAGCGTGCTCTCAATCCCCTCATAGGCTAGCGCTGCGGCCAAGAAGTTGATACCACCGCTATAGCCGTCTCTATTCAGAATGCAACGACGAGGACGCCCCTCGACTTTCACGTTATGTGGCCCATAGCGCAGGCACTCATCACCCACTCCCCACAGAGCCATACTGATGTTGCTATCGATGAGGTTAAGCAGCAAGCGCCGCACATAGAGCTCGGTATAGGAGACTTGGAGCTGCTCTAGGCTTAAGCCTCTGGCGTGCTCAGCGGGAGCGGCTGCATCTGCATCTGTAGCCGTAGTTGAAGCTGAAGCTACCATGGCATCTGCTGTATCGGTAATGGCGTCATCACCACAGATGTCACCCGCTTTGAGCTTGGTCTTGCTTGGAGGCCTGATAAAGCTTAAGTTCACCTTAACCACGCTGGAGTTCTGCTCATGGCGCACGCTAATCTCAGGCAACACTAAGCACCCCGTCTTACGCGCTCTTAAGAGCTGATTTACCAGCACTATTTGCTGATGCAGCTTGTCTTGCAGCTTGGCATCGTAGTGTTTGAGCACTAAGGAGCACTTCTCCTCATAAACAAGGCCGTGGCACTTTAAGAAGCTACAGTAGTAATCAACTAAGCTTAAGAGCATAGCCGAGGCTTCGTTGTTAGAGAGCAAGACCTGAAACTTCTGCACGGAGAAGCTACTCTCTTGCCTCTCTTTTAGAATCTCAAGCACCTGCTTTTCATGGAGCTTTTGCTTAGTCTCAATCACGCTCTTTTGTACCTGCCACTTCTTTTGTAGCTTGCGTGCAAGTTTGGCAGCTACAGACATCTCCTGATAATGCGCCCCAATATCCTCAAAGTCGACAGTCGCAAAGAAAGACGGATCGTACGCAAAATCGAGCCCTACCTGTACCTTTGCTTTTGACTCTGCGTGAGCAGCGCCCGCCCCATAAGCAGAGGCCAAACCAAGTCTAAAATCTTTGTTAAAAGCCTCAGAAAACCCAAAGTCATACTCATCGGCACACAGCTGTAACTGCTTCTGATGATCTAAGACCAGATCCAGCACCATGGAGGCAACACGGCGCTCAGAACTGGCATGAGGGAAGCGATGGTCGTAGAGATCATGCTGCAAGAGCTCACGCTGCTGCTTATTGTGGACGCCAAAACTATGCTCCTTAGAAGTGGCACTTTGCTGCTGCTTGCTGTGGCTGTTGCTGTGGCTGTTGCTTCTATAGCATCTGTTGCTACTGATACTACAGCTACTGCTGATATTGCTAATACCAACAACGCTCGAGCGGCCTCTTATAGTCTCTGCTGCTGAGTTTGGGGACGGCTGTAAATTCGGATCTACTATCAAGCTCTCATCTAAGAGCTCGGTATGAATGAGGTCGCGTTGCAGCGTCTGCCACAGCTCTTGTAAGCCCAAGTTCTTATTATCAAAGCCCTTAGTGGTAGTGGACTCTTGCTGCAAATGGGTCACGAGGGTATTGATCAGCTTGCTATCAAAGTCTTGGCGCACGCTTTCATCCATGTAATCGAAGGCAATGCTGATGTCCTCTGGCAGCTGCTGTTTCAGGGCCTCTAATGAGTGCTGCAGCATGTTGTAGGCACAGTACTGTCTAAGAAGCAGCTCACTTTCGGTAGCAAAGCCCTCACAGGCCCACTGAGGCAACTCACAGTGCTTGATATCGATAGTTGTGGCCAAGGCATGCGCATTAGCACCATGCTTAAACGCGGTATGTTCAGGGGCACTCACTGAGATAGCCACATCTGCACTGAAGTAGTGCTGGTAGTATTGGAGCTGCCGCAAGCATCTGCGCACATCAGCAAAGGTATTAACACACTTATCTTTCTTGGTGTCTTTAGACACGGAGGCTTGTGAGCGTGGTGGTGAATGCTTAGACTGCTTTGAAAGCTGTGGTAGCTGCGGTAGCAGTGAAGGCTGCGGTCGTAGTGATTGCGGTAAGGACTGAGTGGCAGAGTAATGTTGCTGTTGCTGCGCAATGCACTCTCTTTGTAACTTCGCCCTGATATCTTGGGCCGATACTGCAACTTCGGCATCGTCAACTGCGGCGACGGCGAAGGAGGTGTCAGCATCAGCGTAATATGCTGTAGCATGCTGCTCTAACAGGCTACGGCTGTACTCACCCATCAGTGGATCTAAGAGGTCTGCATTCTTTTTGATGAAGCGGTGCAGGTACGAGGCGCTTAACTGCGAGTAATGCTCACACTCCGATACTCTCAGACCGTGACGTAAAAAGACTACGGCTAACATGAACGGATAGTGAGACTTCATCATGCATTGGCTACGAGTAGTCTCTTGGGGATAGTGATGGGCACGCGATAAGAGTTCGTCTTGCAAGAACAGCAGTGGCATACAGAGCTTTTGTTCTAACACGGCGACAAAGCTCAGCCAAGAACAGGAAGCTAAAAGCAAACTCTTTTCTAGGACATAGTGTCTAAGCTCAAAGCTCTTTAGCGCCTCATTATCAACATGTAGGTGCTCATAGCTGTTGTGCAGAGGTAGTGCCGTACACTGCTCGTAGAACTTCTTTACATTGGCACTGTTAGACGCCAAGAAAGACAGAAACTTCTTAGGCATATTGCTACTGCTGCCATAGAGCTGATTAAAGCGCATGATCAGCTCCCCTTTACGCGCCTTGACTAAGTTCTCCATCTTAAGGCGCAAATCCTGTAAACGCGCAGAGCTCATACACTGCAAGCTATCACGATGACCAAACATTCGCAGATAGAGGTCGTTGAGGCTTTGCACATTGTACTTATCACTCAAAAGTAGCTGAGCATTATGCCAGTACTGCATCATCCTCAGCTGCGATTTGCTACAGGGCGCTTGGGCATAACGATCGTCCATATCCTGATGGGCGGTATTCCTGTCTGCTTTACCGCGCTGTTGCTCGTATTCACGGCCAAGCCCCATGCACGATACTGTAATGTTGCCACCGTCACTGCCTAAGAAGCGGTAGAGCAGATCTGCTTTCGCGGAAGTCTTCTCTTTTTGGTAATAGGCAGAGCAAATCTCCGCGAATACCTGTAAGAGCAGGGCATTATCGACCACAGGAAAAATGTAAAAGCCAGCATGCTCTCCATAGAACTTGTTTAAAGCAGTCTCATAGCCTGTGCCACCATGCGTTTTTGCATACTGCTGCGGGAAGCATATAGACACCGCATTGCCTAAGGCATTCACATTCTGGTGGAAGATGTAGCGCTCATCACACTGCAAGCGGTATTTGTCTGTGGTTGGACGGCAATTAACAAGAGTCCTAGACATAGCAACCGAACGCTTGTGACGTGTCGAAGCTTTAGGCTTTCTGGTCGCTGCAAGCTGCACACTTGCCTTGGAGGTATCAGCAGCAGTAGAAGTAAATGCAGTTGGTGATTCTGCGGCCATGTCTTGTAACCACATGACAGAGATGTCTGCAGCAGCTTGGCTGTAGCGCTTAAAGCCTAAGGTTAGGGCATGTGTCTTAGGCTTAGAGCTAGCGCTAGCGCTAGAGCTAGCAGTCTTACTAGAGCTTCTCGCCACTGTGCTCTGGCGCTCATACTCAAAGCCAAATAAGTCTAGGAGGAGTTCAGCGCTATCACCATTGCTGAGACCTTGTAGCGGGCGATGGCTCTGACTCAAGAGTAGTCCCAAGTTATCAAGACTAGGGATCTGCACATAGCAATCAACAATACCGTCTTGCTTGAAGCTATCGTGTTTCACGAAGTGGTAGACAGTAAGCTCACTTAGGCGCAAAGGATTATGGCCTTGGCATTTGCTCTCATAGACCTCGGTGAGTTGTGGCTTTACGCGGCTCTGGCACGACAACACTTGTGAGGCTAGTGGCCTCGCCTGATAGCAAAAAGACAACGCAGGATCTTTGAGCTCCTGTGGCTTTAAGGGTACCAGCGGAATCAGTGGAGCGACAGACGATGCTGATTGAGGATTGACCAAGCTATTGAGCTCAGCCATCTCACTTGTAAGGTCTCTGATAATACGAGCTATAGCACTGCTGTTTCTGAGCTTGAGAGCCTTATAGCCTAAGGACAGGTCAGCACCTAAGGCATAGGCAAGAAAGAACTTGCTGCTATTTCTGAAGATGTAGTTGCTAACGTTATACGAACCCTTAGCGTTTATCCCCAAACTTAACCTTAAGATAGGCTCTGTCTTCCAGTAGCAGCAATTGAGGGCAATAAGATGCGCTAATACCAACGAGTGAAATGGCACTGTGCCCTCAGAGGCAAAGCTCGGAGCGTTAAAGCTAAGGTAGAGTCTAAAGTCAGCAGTCGTCGTAGTAGTAACAGCAACAGCGCTGGTGGTGGCTAAAACGCCTTCTTGTTCCCTAACCAATTGCTGGAAGATGTCTCTGCAAGCTTTTAGCGTCTCTATAGAGGCCATCATCTCTAAGGTGAGCTGCCTCAGCGTGACTGGTGCTGGTGCTGGTGCTGCACAGGTATCAGTGAACAAGGAAGCATGCCGATTTGGAGATTCTCCACTGTCAGTTGCTGCCGTAAAGCTATTGTAGGTAGCGGTAGTGGCAGTGGCAGTGGCCGTGGCATTGGCCTTGATAGTTTCTGTGGCTGCAGTAGCTTCAATAACAGCCTTATGCTTAGAGAGATCGTCATAACTGCCGCTTAACAGTACTTGCTCAAATAAGAGCTGTGATCTCTGCTGCCATGAGGATAGCTTGTTGACCCAGTTTAAAAAGGCCATGCCGCTGATCTGTTGCTCACTATCTAACAGCGTGTCGGCATTGGCGATACTTTGAGGCCTATGTAATACGGTGCACCTAGAGCTTAAGAGCTCCAGTGCTCCTACGGCATCCTTAAACTGACTCCACAGCCTCTGCTCAAGCTGCCTGTGCGCGATCATCAGTTGGCGCTTATTCTCATGCTGAGCAGCCTTTTCGGCTGTACTTTGGACACGCAAGCCCACCTCTACACCATATATAGCCGTAACACCTGCCACCGCACTATGCTTAGCAAGCAAGGTAACACCGGTCTTAGCAGTAGTAGGAGTAGCAGTAGTAGCAGTATTAGGAGTAGGAGTGACTATGGCTTTAGTCTGGAGCTCACTGTCAGGTTGAGTCATGAAGCGAGATGCATTGTTCTGTACTTGTGGCCGCGTAGTAGCCTCAGAGGCTGCATCTTGGTAGCGACCACGGCCAAACGAAAACAGGCGGTATATGGGGGTGCGGCCATGACTGCTGGCAGTAAGTTGCTTGAGGACATCTTCAGGGGCGGACGCTGTTACTGCTGGGACAGAAACAGGTACCAAGACCGGATTACGATGGTCGTAGGTCAGGCACTTTTGATCCTGCAAAATGATACGCAAACTTGGGCACAGAGCTAAAGCGTCCTCACGTGCTTGCTGCTCTATGCTGGAAATGTTCTCAATCAGGCAATCAAAGCCATCGCGGCGGAGGGTCCGAGCTATGTGCGTTTGAAAGTCAGATATGAGATTTGCTTGCCGCAACATAGAGTTGAATACCAAGACGTCGTCTTCGCTACTATCGACACTCCATTTTGCGGCAAACTCTGCCACTTTATCGTCGTAATCGTGGTCATAGTCGTCGTAGTCAGCGTCAGTATCGGCATCAGCATCAACATAAACATCATCGTCAACGTCAACGTCCGTGTCATGGTAATCACTAGCAGCACTCTTACGGGATGAAAAATAGGAGTGGGCTGAGAGTGCTTTGGAAATTAAGCGTTGCTTGTCCTTACTGCGATTCTGGTTCTTGTAGAAGCTGTAGTAGAAGGCTAATAAAGAGCCGCCACTGCGCTGCTTGTCAGTACAGCCATAGAAGTCGCAAAAGAAGTGATAGATAAAGCGCATTCTGTCTGCGACTTTCTCAAAGTCAGCAAGCAGCGTGGTGCTATCGATGCCTAAGCCCAAGTTATTAAGCAAGCTCCCTTGAGGCACATGTACTGGCAGTGGGAACTGACCTAAATCCTGCGCAAACACATGGTTACTCTTGTAGCCCTCAGGCATCTTCACGTCCCACGAGCGATGGAGTCTAGTGCACTGATGAGGACTTGATAGCACCTGATATTGCCTAGTATCATCCACCCTTCCTGCTGCCTTTTCCTTACTAACAGGAGCAGAGCTGTACACCAGATCATGGCAGCGCTCGCGGCGTTGCTTCTCACTCTCATCAAGCTGCGCCAACAATTGCGCCGCCCGCAGTAAAGCATTATTGCGAGTGCTATTGCCAGTATTAGAACCTTTAGCGTTAGTAGCAATAGCAGTAGCAGCAGTAGTAGTAGTAGCGTTAGTAGATACTGAGTCGTCTCTTAACTCAACAACCAAGTTACTACCTTTTTCTGCTGTAGAGACCATGACGTTGATGCGACGGATCAGCTCATAGCAATAGCACCACAAGATAGGATCAAGGTCTGGTAAAGGGATCTCTACAGTAAGCTGCAGTTCAACGACTCCGGTTGAGGCGGCCGCAGTAGTGTTCTTTTCTACATCAGACCCAGCTGTTTCTGCGGCTGCTATGTCAATACAAGAATCATAATCAAGATCCAAGTCAGGACGGGTGATTGCAACAAAGGCATCTTCAGATCTACGACGCGACAGATTCTTTAATAGCTGCTCATGCGAGTGCTTAAGGTCACCTACGCGGCGGCCGCCAGACACAGGCGACTCTTCTACAGCATTAAGCGTAAAGGCTTGAATGTGATTAAGCGTCCGTAGAACAGCCTTAGTGGTAGTGGTAGTAGCAGCTGCTGCAGATGCAGCAGCTGTTTCTATTGGGGTGGTAGCAGTAGCAACCTTAATGGGCAGTAAGGATTTGTCCATTTTGCTATCGTCTCTAGCCATGCAGCCCCCCTTTGCGCTCATAAACGGTTACAGCTGACAACTGCGATATAGTAGTCTCAGCTCTCTTGACCACGGCCACAACACCGTATAAGGACTTACTAGCTGCGGTTAGATCTGGCGATGGGGCAATGGCAGCATTTGCCAGTAGCGACTGCTGCTTCTGCCCACGAGACAGCTGACTCTGTAAGCTTGGACGGCCATGAGCTTTACATTGGGCCAAAGACGATAAGGCTTTGCCCTTGGTGGTCTTAGCACACTTAGCGCTTTGATCCTGCTCACTGAGCGTATGTAACAAGGAGCTCGTAGCATCGGTCTTAGAGGCAGCAACAGACTTAATGGCAGCTTTACGAGTAGCAGTAACCATAGCCTTAGCGGTAGCAGTAGCAATAGCAGCCGCAGTAACGTTAGCAAGGCGTAATTTAGTCTGCTTGTGCAAACTAGCCTCCATAGAAACGCCATGTAAAGGCGAGAGCTCAGCAGATAGAGGCTGCAAACGCTCACTGAGGCGGTTATGAGCCACGGTATCTGCACCATGACTCTCAGATAGAGACTCATAGCTAGCAGTAGCAGAAACTGACTTAGCCTTAATGGCTTTGCTGTATTGACGGTGGAAGCTTTGCACCATCTCCACAGAAATAAGGGCAGCTGGGGCTGCCGTTGCGACAGCATTAGTAGCAGCGGTGACAGCTGCGGCAGGATCGGTACTACTCTCCTGTGGATTAAGACGACATCTGCTTACCATTGCAGCAGCAGGGGCTGATTTGGGATCAGGCTTGGTGGTGCGGGCGCCGCGAACACGATGAAAGATGTCAGCAACTTTGCGCTGGGAAATAGTTGGTGAAAGCTGGGCTGCCATCTGACAAACACTGTTAGTAGCACTCTGCACTCTTGAGAGTACCGAAGATAAAGGGGCGGGCGCTATACGCTGCTGCTTTATGTGTGTAACGCAATTAGTGCAGGCCACATACAGCTTGTAAGCTTGCTTGGCAGTGATGTTGTTTGATACAGCATCAACAAGAGCGGATCTAAGACTCGGACATAAGAGGGCAGGCGAGTCGGTGGCAGTTGGATTGCATGGTCGCGGCGCATGGTGCTGAGGCGATAAGTGCAATAAAGCCGAGTTAAAGGAAGCTTTGGACAGCAATGCCTTAAGCATAGGGCCTTGCAACAAAGATTTGACCTTCGCAGCACCGAGATCTGGAGCTTCTAAGACCATAAATGACGAGGGACAGATAAGAGCAGCAGGGAGCTGATCAAGAGGAAGTTGCGGGGGGTGGTGCGGTTGAGATTGCACTGAGAGATCGGTCGTTACAGGGAACGAGCTTGGCCTTGGAACAGAGCTCACTGTACCAAGTGAAATATGCTGCCCTATCGCTGTAGTTATTGGCTGGGTTGCAATCTTTGCTATTGGCGCTATTGGCGCTATTGGCGCTATTGGCGTGGATCGTGGCACTGGCACAGCTTGAACTGCTTGATGAATGCCTAATGGTACGGTCGCTATAGCTGTTACCGCAGCGATAGTAACCGTTTCTTTTGCCTTGTCTGCGGCCGTTGTCCTAGCCACTGGAGCGGAATTACTCCCCTGACACTGCGTGGTGCTCGTGCCTATATTCTGCTCAGACACATCCATAGTAATGCCTTAATAAACATCAACTTCAAGCTCGCACGCTAGCAAACTAACAAACTAGCGCCGCTTGAAGCTCTCCTCCAAACACGATGGTGAACTACCCATCAGCTAAAGCTGATGGGATTCTTCCTGCTTCCGCGAGCTCTGGGAGCTCTCCACAGACTTTAACTTCGGAGCGTTCCCACCACTAGGGCGCAGGTCGCCACCCCCCTGCCACAGCCGCATTCCTTCGTAAAGGATATTAACGGCGAATGAGGTTAGACAACTCATTATCAGCTAAAAGTTTTTGCGGTACTTGCAAACAAAGATGACATAGCACTGCAAAAGATATTTATGCCTGTTATGAGAAAACCACCTTATCACACAGTTAGTATAGCTTTTTGGGGCGCTTGACCCATGATCTAAAGCTCATGGTATTGCGCGCCCAGATTTTTCAAATTTCAATCTGGCATCTAGAATGCAGTAAAAATCGCATCGTCTAGATGTCAAATTTTAGAAGCAATCTGTATGGCGGATATCGCTCAAAGCCGCTTTCTACAAAACTTTCAAGGCATACTCCGTTGATGTAATAATTGACCAATAGATATCAACCATGTTGTGACTAGGACGTTTTGCAATTTTTTGAGGCTGTGGTGTTTACTCTAGATCACCAAGATACGCAGAAATAATCTTGGATCCCAAGAGGGCATCTAAAGAAAAATTGTTCGATTTGTCGTTTGTATACAAAAAAGCCCAAAGACCAGCATCGCCAGACTCTGGGCTCGACCGTTCACTTTTAGCTGTGACGGTCAAATGCAAAGACAAGTGCCCTCAGATAAGCTGCATGCAGCCCTTATTTTTGCACTTGGCGGAAAAATGCCATTTCGCACATCAAGTTAGCGCCAAAACCCGTGACTGTACTTTTGACCAACATCAGCGTTTTTTAGCCCTTTCCCTGTGTTTTCCCTTGTTTCTCCTTGCGTTGCTCCTACCGCCTCTCCCTCAGCTCATCTGAATCAATAGCTGAAGTTGAGGCAGTATCAGAGCTTTAGAATTTGTATTAGTCTTGAGCCAACAGGCCACGGGCAATAAGCTTTTCTTTAAAGTAGGCAATAGAGCGTTGTAAGCCGGTGTCTAAATCCACTTGTGGATGCCAGTTCAGCTCCTTTTGTGCCAAAGAAATGTCAGGGCAACGGCGCTTAGGATCATCTTGAGGCAAGTCTTCGTAAACAAGACGTGATGAGCTCTGCACCAGCTCTAACACTCGCTGTGCTAGCTCTGCGACAGTAAACTCACAAGGATTGCCCAAGTTCACTGGGCCTAAGAAGTCACCACGAGAGTTCATCATGCGCACTAAACCTTCTACTAGGTCATCGACATAGCAGAAAGCACGAGTTTGCTTACCCTCACCATAGACAGTGAGGTCGATACCTTGCAAGGCTTGGCAGATGAAGTTACTTACCACACGACCGTCGTCTGGATCCATATGCGGACCGTAAGTGTTGAAAATGCGCACGACCTTGATGCGCGCACCTAAGTGGCGGGCATAATCAAAAAAGAGGCTCTCTGCACAACGCTTACCCTCGTCGTAGCAAGCACGAATGCCATTAGGGTTAACGTTACCGCGGTAAGACTCGCTTTGTGGGGTGACATCAGGATCACCGTAGACCTCGGAAGTAGAAGCCTGTAATACCACAGCCTTGTGGGCCACAGCCAAATCTAAAACGTTAATGGCGCCAAAGACACAGGTCTTGGTGGTAGTAATCGAATGTTCTCCTTGGTAAGCAGGCGGACTAGCAGGGCATGCCATGTTGTAGATTTGATCAATCACACCAGCCTTGCACCCACAGTCATTTCCTGACTTAGAGAGACACTCTTGCAACGCTACACACGACAGTAGACTGTTGCAGACATCATATTCAATAAAAGTGAAATGAGGATTGTCTAGCAACGACTCAATGTTATCCATTGAGCCGGTGTAGTTGTTGTCTAGGCAAATAACCTCATGTCCATCTTGCAGCAGGCGCTGACACAAATTAGAGCCGATAAAGCCCGTGCCGCCTGTTACTAAAACTCTCATGATTATCCTTGCCTCAATTCCAGCTAAGTAGCACAGAATGGAGCTGGGCTACAAACACCAACCACTCATCACGTCTCTTTTTTTGTATTCATCTCTCTCCCTACCGCTGTACTGCTGCCTTCCTGAGCGTGGCAATGGCAATGAGCATGGCCATGCCACAGCATAATAAAGGTGGACATTAAGATAGAGCGATTAAGCATCATTGCTACGACAAAAGAAAACGCTTTGAGTGCCAAGCAAATGCGTCTAAGCTAAGATCGCTAAGCTATGCTCCTTTTCGCTTCGCGCTTAGCTTTTTTGAGGCCCCTTGTAAGCAAATGAACTAATTAAGTCGATCTCTAAGATCGCTAAAACACAGTGCTCAAAGCACCATGCCCCCACAAAATCAGGGTTGTGGGGTAAAAAGCGCCACAGCGCTAGACCATTTTTATGGGTAAACCGCGCCCCTAGCTCCTGCAAGGCAAGGCAAGGCAAGAACCAGCACCAGAACAAAAGTGGAAATATCGTCTAACCACAAAAAGGTCTTATTAACACTATCGACCAGATCTGAAAAAGCTTAACTGTGCCTTTTTAGACACCGATACCACGATAGCTAAAGCCCAGCTCCAACGCCTTGTCCTTAGGCAACATGTTGCGGCAGTCGATGATGTTGTGGCGACGCATCTTGGTCTTAGCTGTGGCAAGATCTAAGTCTTGAAACTCAGGCCACTCGGTCAACACCGCGATCGTGTCAGCACCCTCACACACCGACAAAGCATCAGGACAGAAGCTCACTCGATCTTGATAGGCAATAAGAAGCTCTTTGGCGTTTTCCATAGCCTTTGGATCGAAAAGCTGCAACTTGAGCTTGCGATTTTGATCTAACACGTGCTCTAAGATCTGCATGGCAGGAGACACACGGCAGTCGTCAGTACCGTTTTTAAAGGCCAGACCCAAAACACCAATCACCGGTATCTCTTCGAGATGAGCTACGGTGTCTAAGATGCGATCAGCCATGCTCTTTATGCGCTTGTTGTTGCCATCGATAGTGGCACGAATGATCGACATATTGATACCGTTTTGACGGCCCATAAAGTCCATAGCCATGGTATCTTTAGGGAAGCAAGAACCACCAAAACCAGGGCCTGGGTTTAAGAAGCTGTGACCGATACGACGATCAAGGCCCATTCCTTCTGCCACTTCGTAAATGTTGGCGCCAGTCTTCTCACAGAAGTCGGCCATTTCGTTGATGAAGTGGATCTTGGTAGCCAAGAAAGAGTTGGAGGCGTACTTAATGGTTTCGCTAGAGCGACGATTGACGAACAGCAGCTTGGTATTTGGACTTTGTTCTAACAGAGGCTGATAAAGCTCAGAGATTACGTCCTTAGCCTGCTGTGTATTAGCCCCGACAATGATGCGATCAGGGTGGAAGAAATCGACGACAGCGTAGCCTTCACGCAAGAACTCAGGCAGTGAGATCACATCAAAGTTGGCTTTTTGATTGGTCTTGCCTAATAAGCCCTCTACAGTATCACCAGTGCCCACTGGTACGGTGGACTTGTTGGCGATCACGGTATACTCGTTTTCGTGAATGCAAGACGAGAGCTCGGTTGCGGCCTCGTAGAGGTAGCGCAAATCAGCCTCATGAGTCACAGGGTGAGGTGGAGTACCCACAGCAATAACCACC